>JBIICO010000146.1:0-8566 GCA_044238855.1 Caulobacter sp. | reverse complement strand
ATGCCCAAGAAGAACGGCGTCGAGGTCGTCGAGGCGCTGCGCCGCGAGGGCGACGCGACCCCCGTGCTGTTCCTGTCCGCGCTGGGCGAGGTCGGCGACCGCGTCGACGGCCTCAAGGCCGGGGCCGACGACTATCTGGTCAAGCCCTATGCCTTTCCCGAGCTGATCGCCCGGGTCGAGGCCCTGTCGCGCCGTCGCGAGACCGGCGCCGTGGCCACCACCCTCAAGGTGGGCGACCTGGAAATGAACCTGATCGCCCGGACCGTTCATCGCGGCGAGCAGGAGATCGACCTGCAGCCGCGCGAGTTCCAGCTGCTCGAATTCATGATGCGCCACGCCGGCCAGTCGGTGACCCGCACCATGCTGCTCGAGAAGGTCTGGGAATACCACTTCGACCCACAGACCAACGTCATCGACGTGCATATCTCCCGCCTGCGGTCCAAGATCGACAAGGGCTTCGAGCGCCAGATGCTGCAGACCGTTCGCGGCGCCGGCTACCGCCTCGATCCGTAGGGACAAGCGTCCATGCGCCTCCCGCGCATCTTCCGCACCACCACCTTCCGAATGACGCTGCTGTTCCTGGCGGTGTTCGCGTTCTCGGCCGCCTGTTTCCTGGGCTACGCCTGGCTCGCGACCGCCGGCGAGGTGACGCGGCGCGCCGACGAGGAGATCACCCGCGAGATGAACTCGCTCGAGGCGGTGTATCGCCAGGGCGGGGTCGAGGCGCTGAACCAGGCGCTGATCGAGCGCGCCGGCGGCGAGCGGCCGTTCCTCTATCTGCTCAAGGACAAGACCGGCGCGCGGATGACCGGCTCGATCGCCGAGTCTCCGATCGGCGACAAGGCGACCGGCCAGGGCGAGAACTGGATCGGCTTCTGGGTCACCGACATCGACGTCGACGGCGGCGAGGTGAAGCGCCCGGCGCGTGGCCTGCAGGAACAGCTGGACGGCGGCGAGACGCTGTTCGTCGGCGCCGACGTGGGCGAGGCCGAGGGCTTCGTCAGCGGCATCGTCAACGCCCTGTGGGGCGCGGGCGCGCTGGTCATCCTGCTGGGCCTGGCGGGCGGGGCCATCGTCAGCCGCAACGTCAGTCGCCACATGGCCGGGCTGACCGACACCGTCGCCGCCGTGCGGGCCGGGGACATCAAGGCCCGGGCCAAGGTGCGCGGCGCCCATGACGAATACGACGACCTGGCCGAGGGCATGAACGAGATGCTCGACCGGCTCGAGCGCTCGATGGGTGGGCTGCGCCATGCCGGCGACGCCATCGCCCACGACCTGCGCTCGCCGCTGACCCGGCTGCGGGCGCGGATGGAAGCGGCGCTGATCGAGGTCGAGGCCGGCAAGGGCGATCCCAAGCAGGCGCTGGTCCAGGCGCTGGACGACGCCGACGGGGTGCTGAACACCTTCAACGCCGTGCTGGCCATCGCCCGACTCCAGGCGGCCGGCAGCGCGCCCGACCAGACCTACTTCGACCCCGGCCATCTGGCCGCCGACATGGCCGAGCTCTACGAGCCGCTGTGCGAGGACAAGGGTCTCGACTTCAAGGCCGAGCTGATCCCGGGGCTGCAGATCAAAGCGGCCCGGCCGATCCTGGCCCAGGCGCTGGCCAACATCATCGACAACGCCATCAAGTACACCCCGGCCGGCGGGGCCGTGATGCTGCGCGTCCGCCGCCGCTCGTCCGGCGAGATCGAATTCTCCGTCACCGACACCGGCCCCGGCGTGGCCGAGGAGCACCGCGCCCGCGTCGTCCAGCGCTTCGTGCGGCTGGAGAACAGCCGCAGCGAGCCGGGGAGCGGCCTGGGCCTGTCGCTGGTCGCGGCCGTGGCCGAGGCCCACGGCGGCCGACTGGAACTGGACGAGGGCCCTGGCGAGTACAACGGCTCCGGCCCGGGGCTGCGCGTGGCGCTGGTGTTGCCGCGGCCGGAGTAGGGGCGGCGGCCGGGGAGGCGCTGAGATGAACGGATTGCTGGATCGTCGTGGGCTGTTGCTGGGCGCCGGCGCGCTGGGACTGGCGGGGTGCGCGACGCGGCCGATGGCGGCGCCGGCGCTCGTGACGCCTTCGCCCGTCCTGCTGCCGGCGACCACGAGCATCGCGCCGATCCGGGCCGACCTCGAGCGGATCTCGCGCGTCACCGTCTGCCTTCGGCCGTTCCGCGCCGCCGGTCCGCGAATGGATGTCGAGACCGTCGGCGACAAGCGGGTCGTGCACAACTACGGCCACGGCGGCAGCGGCTGGTCGCTGTCCTGGGGCGCGGCGACCATCGCGACGCGCAGCGCCCTGGCCGGCGGCGAGAAGGACATCGCCGTCATCGGCGCCGGCGCCCTGGGCCTGACCACCGCCACCGTCCTCCAGCAGGCCGGGGCCAATGTGACCATCTACGCCAAGGAGCGGATGTTCGAGGCGCGGTCCTCTCGCGCCACCGGCGCCTGGTCGCCCGACTCGCGGATCGCGGCGGAAGGCGCGGCGGCGCCCGGCTTCGCCGAGCGCTGGGAGGAGATGACGCGTATCTCCTATCGCACCTTCCAGACCTATCTCGGCCTGCCCGGCGATCCCGTGCAGTGGCAGGACCGCTACGTTCTGAGGGACCGGGCCCAGGCAGAACCGTCGGCGCCGACCGTCACCGGCCCGCCGGCGCCCGGCGAGGACGCTTTCTTCGCCTATTATCTGGATCGGGTGAGCGACCTTCGGCATCGCTCGCATGAACTGGCGCCGGGCAGTCATCCTTTCCCCGTCGACACGGTCCGTCGCGGCGCGGAGATGCAGTTCAACATCGCCGCCTACGCCCGGCTGCTGACCAGCGAGTTCCTGATGGCCGGCGGCAAGATCGAGATGCGGGAATTCCACAGCCCGGGAGAGCTGGCCGGCCTGCGCCAGAAGGTGATCGTCAACTGCACCGGCTACGGCGCGCGCGCGCTGTGGAAGGACGAGAGCATCGTGCCGGTGCGCGGGCAGATCACTTGGCTGCTGCCCCAGCCCGAGGTTGCCTACGGCCTGTACTATCGACGGGTCAGTGTGGTCTCGCGGCACGACGGCATGGTCGTGCAGTACTTCGGCGCGAATGGCTACAACGACGACAACGAGACGCCCGACCGCGCCGAGACCGAGGCGGCGGTGAAGGTGCTGGCCGACCTCTATTCGCGCTTTCCCGCCACCCGTGCGTGACGGCAGAGTGCGGCCATGACCGCACTCGCCGAACGACTCGCCCCCTGCGGCCCCGTGATCGACGCCAAGGCGGCCGAACGCACGCGGGAAATCCTGACCGAGAAGATCGGGCAGGCCGAGGTGTTCGCCATCGCCTGGCCGGCGCTGGCTCCGGTGTTCGGGGCCTCGCCCTATCTGTCCGGGCTGGCGCGGCGGCGACCGCAGGCGTTGTTGCACACGCTGCAGCGAGACCCCGAGACGCGGCTGGCCGGCATCCTGGCCGACGCCGAGGCGGTCGCGGCCGAGCCTGACCTGGACGAGGCGCAAAAGACGCTCCGTGAACTGAAGGCCGACCTCCACCTGCTGACCGCGCTGGCCGACCTCGGCGGCGTGTGGAACCTCGATGCGGTGACCGGCGCGCTGACGCGGTTCGCCGACGCCGCCCTGCACGCGGCCGTGACCCAGGTGGCGCGGGCCGAGGTCGAGCGCGGGCGGCTGACCCATGTGGGCGAGGGGCCCGCGGGCCCGATCCCGGGGCTGATGATCATCGCCATGGGCAAGCACGGCGCTCATGAACTGAACTACTCCAGCGACATCGACATCAGCTTCTTCTACGAGCCCGAGCGACTGCCCGTCGCCGAGGGACATGAGGCAGGCGATGTGGCAGTGCGGATCACCCATGGCGTGTCACGCATGATGCAGGACCGGACCGCCGACGGGTATGTGTTCCGGGTCGACTTCCGTCTGCGGCCCGATCCGTCCTCGACCCCGCCGGCGGTGCCGGCGCCGGCGGCCTTCACCTACTACGAGAGCGTCGGCCAGAACTGGGAGCGGGCGGCCTTCATCAAGGCGCGGGCCTGCGCCGGCGACATCCCGGCCGGCGAGGCGTTCCTGGAGGAGCTGAAGCCCTTCATCTGGCGGCGGAACCTCGACTTCGCGGCGATCGCCGACATCCACTCCATCAAGCGCCAGATCCACGCCTACAAGGTCGACGAGCGGATGACCGCCAAGGGGGCCGACCTCAAGCTCGGCCGGGGCGGAATCCGGGAGATCGAGTTCTACGTCCAGACCCAGCAGCTGATCCTGGGCGGGCGGCATCCGGAACTGCGCGGCAACCGCACCGTCGAGATGCTGCGGCTGCTGGCCGAGGCCGGCCACATCGCGCCCGAGGCGGCCGAGGAGATGGCCTCGGCCTATGCCGATCTGCGGGCGCTCGAGCACCGGGCCCAGATGCTGGGCGACGACCAGACCCACAAGCTTCCCGAGTCCGACAGCGAGCGGAAGCGGGTGGCGGCGCTTTGGGGCTACGACAACCTGCGCAGCTTCGACGCCACCGTCGGCAAGACGCTGAAGACCGTGAACCGGCGCTACGGCGAGCTGTTCCGCGGCGAGGAGGAGCTGTCGTCGCGGTTCGGCAGCCTGGTCTTCACCGGCGTCGAGGACGATCCCGAGACCCTGGCGACCATCAAGCGGATGGGGTTCTCCAACCCGGCGCAGGTGTCCAGCACGATCCGGGGCTGGCATCACGGGCGGATCAACGCCACGCGGACCGAGCGCGGGCGGGAGCTGTTCACACGGCTGGCCCCGCGCCTGCTCGACGCGGCCAACGCGACCGGCGCGCCCGATGTGGCCTTCAACCGCTTCACCGACTTCTTCGGCGGCATCAGCTCCGGCGTGCAGGTGCAGTCGCTGTTCCTGGCCCAGCCCAAGCTGTTCGAGCTGGTCGTCCAGGTCATGGCCTTCGCGCCGCAGCTGGCCCAGACGCTGGCGCGACGCCCGGCCGCGCTGGACGCGCTGCTCGACCCGGCCTTCTTCGACGCCTTCGACGCGGAGCAGGGCGAACAGGCGCTGGCCCACGCCTTCCGGCAGGAGCAGGGTTTCGAGGCCGCCATGGACGCGGCGCGCCGCGTGCACCGCGAGCAGGCCTTCCGCATAGGGGTCCAGGTGATGAGCGGGACCGCCACGGCGGAGGCGGCCGGGGCGGCCTTCGCCGACCTCGCCGACCTGATGATCCGCGGGCTGGCCGACGCGGCGCTGGCCGAGACCGCGCGGCAGGGCGGGGCCTTCGACGGCGACGTGGCCGTGGTGGCGCTGGGCAAGTGCGGCGGCCGCGAGATGAGCGCCCGGTCCGACCTGGACCTGATGACCGTCTACCGGTCGAACGATCCGGCCGGAATGTCCGGGATCAAGGGCTGGAGCGCCGACACCTTCTACGCACGGTTCACCCAGCGGCTGATCGCGGCCCTGTCCGCGCCGACCGGGGAGGGCGGCCTCTACGAGGTCGACATGCAGCTGCGCCCGACCGGCAGCAAGGGGCCGGTGGCCGTCTCCATGCGGGCGTTCGAGGACTATTACGACCGCGAGGCCGAGACCTGGGAGATGCTGGCGCTGACCCGTGCGCGAGTGGTCTGGGCGACTTCCGAGGGGTTCGCCGCCGACGCCGCCACGGCCATCGACCGGGCGCTGCGCCGTCCCCGCGAAGCGGCGCGCACGGCGGCCGATGTGCGCGAAATGCGCGAGCTGATGGCGCGGGAGCGTCCGCCGTCAGGCTTCTGGGACCTGAAACTGAGCGAGGGCGGGCTGGTCGACATCGAGTTCGCGGCCCAGTATCTGCAGATCGTCCATGCGGGCGCGGGCGGGCCGCTGGCGCAGAACACCGGCGAGGCGCTGGCGGCGCTCGGGGCCGCCGGGCTCGGCGACACAGCCGCGCTGGACGACCTGGCCGCCGGCTGGCGGCTGCAGCAGAACCTGTCCCAGCTGCTCAAGCTGGCGCTCGACGACCGCGCCGACCCCGACACCGAGCCAAAGGCCTTGCAGGCGCTGCTCGCCCGGGCCGGGGATGCTCGCGATCTGCGCGGGCTGCGCAAGCGGCTGACCACCGCGCGGACCAAGGCGCACGCCGCTTACGAAACTGTCGTGGCGGGCTGAGGCGAGCGCCTCCGTCACATCGCTTCCGGACCGCAACAATCGTCGCGATCAGAGACACGCGGGCGACGCTAGGGGCAACAGACAAGGCGCAATTCCGCCGGGCCCCACAGCCAGAACAGACCCGTTCAATCCGTTTCGGGGTCGGGAATGTCTCGCAAGTATCTGGCTGTCGCGACGGCGCCGTTTCTGTTCCTGGCCGGGCAGGCGATGGCCGAGACCGTGATCACCGACACCGTGACGGCCTCGGTGAGGACGTCCACTGTCAAGAGCGGCGCGGCCGACGACATCCTGGTCGACGAGGACGCCGAGTTCGAGCTGACCACCGGCGGTCCCGCGATCGTCGTCGACAGCAACAACACCCTCGAACTCGAGTCCGGCGCCACCATCGACACCGAGGACGTCGACGGCTCCATCGGCATCCAGATCAACGGCGGCGTCACGACCAACGTCACCAACAGCGGCGCCATCTCGCTGGTCGACTCGTTCGACGAGACCGATGACGACAATGACGAGGACGACGACGGCGACCTGGACGGCGACTTCGCCACCGGGACGGGCCGCTATGGCATCCGGGTCAGCGGCGCCGGCGCGGTCGAAGGCGTCATCCTCAACGACCTCGGCGGCTCGATCACCATTGAGGGCAACGACTCCTTTGGCATGAGCCTGGAGAGCGCCCTGAACGGCGACTTCATCAACCGGGGCGCCATCAGCGTGCTGGGCGACAACGCCGTCGGCATGAACGTCGCCGCGCCGGTGACCGGCATGGTCGAGGCCAGCGGCAGCATCAGCGTGCAGGGCGAGAACGCGGTCGGCGTCGCGATCGACGCGGCGGTGGACGGCCGTGTCCACCTGCAGGGCTCGGTGATCTCGACCGGCTATCGCTATACGAGCCGGTCCAGCGACGAGGACGACAATGCCGTGCTCGACGAGGACGACCTGCTGCAGGGTGGCGGCGCGGTGAAGATTACCGCCGACGTCACCAGCGGGATCCTGCTGGACACCGCTCCCGTCGCGGCGACCGACACGGACGGCGATGGCGTGCTCGACACGGTCGACGACGACCTCGACGGCGACGGAATCGACAACGATGACGACGACGACTCCGACGGCGACGGCATCACCGACGACGATTACGACGACGACGGCAAGGCCAATTCCAGCGACGACGACGACGACAACGACGGCATCGACGACGATGACGACGACGATGACAACGGCGACGGCATCCCCGACGACGACCTCGACCAGGATGGCCGAACGGGAGAGAGCACCGCGTCCCTCGTGTCCTACGGCGCGGCGCCCGCGCTGCTGATCGGCTCGGACAGCAACACGGTGACCGTCGGCAAGATCGGGACCGGTGAAGAGGCCTATGGCCTCGTGATCCGCGGCTCGATCACGGGCAACGGCGTGTTCGACGACATCAGCGCCACCGGCCTGAAGATCGGCGGCCTCGGCTACGCCACCACCATCGAAGGCGGCATCAATATCGATGGGGGAACCATCTCCTCCAGCGCCTACAACGCCAATTCCCAGGCGGTGCACCTCGGCGCGGGCGCCGTGGCTGACGCCGTCGACAACAGCGGCACGATCTATGCCTGGCTGCAGTCGACCTCCGCGCCCCTGGCGCAGGAAGACTCGTTCGAGGCCGTGGCGGTGCGGATCGACGCCGGGGCCAGCGTCAGCTCGCTGGTCAACTCAGGCTCCATCACCGCGGCGGTCAGCGGCGAGAACAGCGACGCCATCGCCATCCGCGACAGCGCCGGCACGGTGAGCTCCATCGTCAACAGCGGCACGATCCTGGCCTACGTCACCGCGACCGACGACGACGACGATACCGACGACGACAATGACGACGCCGACGACGAGACCGTCAACGGCCGGGCCATCGCCATCGACGTTCGCAACGCCCTGCAGGGCGTCAGCCTGGTCCAGTACGGCATCGGGGGCGACACCGACGACGACGGCTATCCCGACGCGGTCGACAACGACGACGACAACGACGGCATCCTCGACGCCGATGACGATGACGACGACAACGACGGCATCGAGGACGACGAGGACGACGAGAACGACCTCGACGAGGACGGCGACGGCATGGTCGACAGCCTGGAGCCGGCGATTCTCGGCGACGTGCTGTTCGGCGCCCACGACGACATCCTCGACCTGCGCAACGGCACCCTGACCGGCGACGTGTCGTTCGGCGACGGGGCCGACACGCTGAATGTCGGGTCGGCCGACGGCTATGCCGACATGTACGGCGCGATCACCGACAGCGACGGCCAACTCGACATCAACGTCATCAACGGCGCCCTGACGGTCACCAACGCCGAGACCATCAACGCGACCAGCCTGACGCTCGGCGCGACCAGCACCCTGACCTTCACCGCCGATCCGCAGGCCGGCGGGGTGACCAGCTTCGCCGTCTCGACCGCGACGCTGGAGAGCGGGGCGCAACTGCGGTTGGAGATGGAGAGCCTGATCGACGAGGCG
>JBIICO010000145.1:0-8570 GCA_044238855.1 Caulobacter sp. | reverse complement strand
GGTTGGCATAGCCGATGCGCTCGTCGGGCCGGACCGGGTTGAGGGTCGCGGGGGCGCCGACGACGATGTCGAGCGCCGTGGCCGCCGGACCGCGGATGTAGGTGGTGGCGGCGCAGCAGACTTCGTCACGTCGCGTGTAGTCGGCGATGCCGCGGATCTGCAGCGTCTCGCTCGGCCGGAACAGCAGCTGGCCGCGGACGGTGTAGTAGTTGCGCTCGTGGTCCTCGGTGTTGGTGCGCGGGCCCTCGGTGCGCACCTCGTAGAAGCCGTCGCGCTTGCGGGAGGCGACGTACAGGCGGCCGGCCAGCTTGTCGTCGGCGATCGGCCCGGTGACGGAGGCCGCGAACTCGCGGGCGCTGTAGTTGCCCACCGTCAACTCGGCGTTGGCGCCGAACGAGAAGCTCGGATCTGCGGTGATGACGTTGATGACGCCGGCGGAGGTGTTCTTGCCGAACAGGGTGCCCTGCGGCCCCTTCAGGACTTCGACCCGCTCCAGCTCGCCGAGGTCGCCGATGCCGATGCTGGCGCGTGGGCGGTAGACGCCGTCGATGACGATGCCGACGCTCGACTCAAGGCCGGCGTTGTCGCCGATGGTGCCGATGCCGCGGATCCGGGCCACCGTGCTCGACTCGTTGGCGGTGGACGACACCAGCAGGCCCGGCGTGACCGCCATCAGGTCCTTGATGTCCTTGACGCCCGCATCCTCGAGCTGCTGCTGGCCGATCGTGGTGACCACGATGGGCACGTCCTGCAGGTTCTGCTCACGCTTCTGCGCGGTGACGACCAATTCCTCGACCAGCGAGCCGCCGCCGTCCTGTGCGAACGCCGCCGCCGGCGACAGAGCCGCCGCCAGGACCGCAAGAGACACAGTTCTCCCAAGAGACCTCATGACCGTACCTTCCCTGTGTGTGGCGTCTGTCTGATGCGACGCCTTCACCGGTCAGAGTGACATAACTTTTTGGTCGGCCAACAAGAAAGAATCTCGTGATCGGCGAAACGGAGCGTCGCAGTGCGCCGATGACGCTACGTGAAGGACGGCCGAATTTTCCGGAAAAGCAGAAGCTTACAGCAGCGCCTTCGCAGCGTTTCTGAATGCCTGGGCCGCCGCGCTGTTTCCATCGCCGGCGGTCATCGGACGCCCTTCGTCCCCCGCTTCGCGCAGCGCGACCTCGATCGGGATCTCGGCCAGCAGGGGCACGCCCAGTCGCTCGGCCTCGGCCTTTCCGCCGCCGGAACCAAAGATCGGGATCGGCGCGCCAGTAGTCGGATCGGCGAAGAAGGCCATGTTCTCGATCAGGCCCAGGATCGGCGTCTCGGTCTTGCGGAACATCGCCGCCGCCCGCCGCGCGTCCACAAGCGCCACTTCCTGCGGCGTCGAGACCAGCACCACCCCGTCCAGCTTGATGCTCTGCAGGACGGTGAGGTGGATGTCGCCGGTGCCGGGCGGCAGGTCGAGGATCAGCAGATCCAGCGGCTCCTCGGCGCTGGCCCAGTCGACGCCCAGCGTCATCTGCCGCACCGCGCCTGAAGCGCGCGGCCCACGGAAGATCATCGGCTGATCGGTGTCGGCGACGAAGCCGATCGACATCACTTCCACGCCGTGTGCCTTGAAAGGTTTCAGCTTTTCATTTTCGAACACCGGCTTGCCGGATATCCCCAGCATGGTCGGCGCGGAGGGGCCGAAGATGTCGGCGTCGGCCAGTCCGACCTTCAGACCCATGCCGGCGAAGGCGCAGGCCAGGTTCACCGAGACGGTGGACTTTCCCACGCCGCCCTTGCCGCTTGCGACGGCTATGACGCGCCTGACGTTGGCCGGTCGCTCCAGCGTCTGGACCGGCCCGACCTCGGCCTTGGGATCGCGGTTCAGCTGCCCGCCCTTCTGGGCCGGCGCCGGCGCGGCGGAGGCGGTCAGCACCACCTGGGCCCGCTCCACGCCCGGCAGCGCGGCCAGCGCCTGCTCGGCGGCGGCGCGCACGGGAGCATAGGCCGCGGCGTCGCTGGCCGGGACCTCGAGCATGAAACCCGCCCTGCCCGCGCGGATCGTCAGCCCCTGCACCAGTCCGGCCGAGACCAGCCCCTGCCCGCTGCGCGGGTCGGTCACCGCCTCCAGGGCGCGCAGCGCGGCGTCACGGTCGGCGGAGGTGTGGAAGGTGTTCATTGTCGGGATCGGCTTGCCTTGGACGGCGGGGCGTCACATATCCGCATGACAGCGCCGGCTTGCAAGCCCGCCGAACCACGACGGAAAAGCGACGCACCTCACATGCCTTGGAATGACAACTCCAACCCCGGCCCCTGGGGCTCTCCTCCGCCCAACGGCGGCAAGGGCGAACCGGAGCCGAAGGGCTCGGACGAACGCGGCCCGCGCCGCCCCTCCGGCCCCGGACGCGGTCCCGGCCGGACACCACCCGATCTGGGCGATCTTCAACGCCGCCTCGAAGCCTGGATCGGCGGCCTGACCGGCGGTCGTGGCGGCGGAGCCGGAGGCGGCGGCATCGATCCGTCGATCCGCAAGCTGGCCCCCGTGATCGGCGGCGCGCTAGTCGCGCTGTACCTCGCCTCGGGCATCATCGTGGTCGGAGCCAGCCAAGAGGCGGTCGTGACCACCTTCGGCGCCTGGACCCGCAGCTACACCTCGGGCATCGGCTATCACCTGCCGATCTTCGAGAAGGCCACCAAGGTCGACGTCACCTCGCTTCGCACCACCAGCATCGGCGGGGCCACGGGCGACGCCGCCGAGACCCTGATGCTGACCGGCGACGAGAACATCGTCGACCTGAGCTTCGCGGTGACCTGGCGTGTGTCGAACCCCGGCTACTTCCTGTTCAACATCGCCGAGAGCGACGAGGATCCGGAAGGCGCGCTGAAGGCGGTGGCCGAGAGCGCCATGCGCGAGGTCGTCGGCCGCACCGCGCTGGACCCGATCATCTCGACCGGCCGCAGCCGGATCCAGATCGAGGTCGCGGTGCTGATGCAGGAGATTCTCGACCGCTACCAGGCCGGGATCACGATCGACGGCGTCCAGCTGAACGACCCCACCGCCCCCAAGCAGGTGCTCGACGCGTTCCGGGACGTGAACAACGCCAGCCAGAACGCCGAATCCTACGCCAACCAGGCGCGCGGCGAGGCTTCGCAAATCCGGCAGTCGGCCCTCGGCTACCAGGCCCAGGTCGTCCGCGAGGCCGCCGGTGAGGCGGCCCGGTTCAACCAGGTCTATGAGCAGTACAAGCTCGCTCCGGGCGTCACCCGCGACCGTCTCTACATCGAGACCATGGAGCGGGTGCTGCGCAAGTCGAACAAGGTGATCATCGACGGCAAGGGCGCGACGGCGCCGATCATCCTGCCGCCCGACGCCTTCCGTCCCCGTGTCCAGCCGGCCGCGCCGCAAGCCGCCACTCCGGCCGCCCCGGCCGCTCGCGCCCAGGGAGGCGCCCAATGAACCAGGCTCGCACGATCGCCTATGGCGTCATCGCCGTCGCCGTCCTCTTCGTGGCGGCCAACACCTTCTACGTGGTCGACCAGAAGCATCAGGCCATCATCCTGCGCCTCGGCGAGGTAGTCCGCACCGTCAACGCCACGCCGGACGACGGCCCGGGCCTGAAGGTGAAGATCCCCTTCGTCGAGCAGCCGGTGATCTTCGACAAGCGCAACCAGGCCGTGGTGGTCAATCGCCGCGAGATCCTGACCGCCGACCAGGAACGCCTGATGGTCGACGCCTTCGTGCGTTACCGCATCAGCGACCCGGTCCGGTTCTACAAGAGCCTGCGCAACCAGGACACGGCCAACGACCGCTTGGGCCAGATCGTCAACGCGGCGCTGCGCCAGGAGCTCGGCTCGGTCAGCTCCGAGGACATCATCGCCAAGCGTCGCTCGGCCCTGACCCGCGCCACCCGCGACAACCTGGCCGCCCGGGCCGGCGGCTCGCGCCTGGGCATCCAGGTCATAGACGTCCGCATCCGCAGCGCCGACCTGCCGGAAGCGAACCAGGAAGCCGTGTTCGACCGTATGCGCACGGCTCGCCAGCAGGAGGCGGCCCGCATCCGCGCCGAGGGCGAGCAGCGCCGGCGCGCCATCGTCGCCACCGCGACGGAGGAAGCCGAGACCATCCGCGGTCAGGCCGACGCCGAACGGGCGAAAATCTTCGCGTCCAGCTTCGGCAAGGACCCGAGCTTCGCCGCCTTCTACCGCTCGATGCAGGCCTACGAGGCGTCGATGGGCCAGGACACCACCCTGGTCCTCTCGCCCGACAGCGCCTTCTTCAAGTACTTCGGCCGCGGACCGTCGGCTCAGTAGCGCCGGTGCGTCCGGCGTTCGCGAGGGGGCAGCTGGCGCGGCCCCCTCGCGGGGCTGCCAAAGGCCGTCCCGGTCAGACGAACTCTTCGCGACGATATCCCTGGAAGTAGAGCAGCGCCGTAAGGTCGGCGTGGTCGACCTTGGCGTGAGCCTTCTCGGCCACGACCGGCTTTGCGC
Organism: Caulobacter sp.; assembly: GCA_044238855.1. GTDB lineage: Bacteria > Pseudomonadota > Alphaproteobacteria > Caulobacterales > Caulobacteraceae > Caulobacter. Next base: position 4,103 of record JBIICO010000145.1, on the reverse strand, counting down.
GGTAGGCGACGCCCAGTCCCGCCACCTCGATCATCGCCAGGTCGTTGGCGCCGTCGCCGACCGCCAGCGCCTGCTGCGGCGTCACGCCCAGCGCGGCGGTCTCCTCGCGCAGCGCCGTCAGCTTGGCCTCGCGGCCCAGGATCGGCTCTCCGACCTCTCCGGTCAGGCTGGCCCCGTCCTCGAGCAGCAGATTCGCGCGGTTGGCGTGGAATCCGGCCGCCGCCGCCACCCGACCGGTGAAGAAGGTGAAGCCGCCGCTGACCAGCACGCAGCGCGCGCCGTGCGCGGCCATGGTCTTCACCAGCGTCTCGGCGCCGGGGTTCAGCCGCACGCGATCGTCGAAACAGGCCTGCAGCTTGTCGAGGCCCAGCCCCTTCAGCATGCCGACCCGCTCGCGCAGGGCGCCCTCGAAAGCCAGTTCGCCGCGCATGGCGCGCTCGGTGATCTCGGCGACCTGCGCCTTCACGCCGGCGAAGTCGGCCAGCTCGTCGATGCACTCGCAGCCGATGATGGTGCTGTCCATGTCGGCGATCAGGAGCCGCTTGCGACGCCCCTCGGCGGGTTGGACGCAGACATCGACCGAGCGGCCCAGCAGCACCTGCTCCATCCGTTCGCGGACCAGCTCGCGCAGATCGCTGTCTACGATCAGGTCGGCGGCGTTGGGACCCAGCAGGTCGGGCGCACCGGACGTCACGCCCAGGCGGTCGAGCGCGATGCCGGCGACCTCCACGGCGGCGGGCAACAGGGCGGCATCGGCCGCGACGAGGGTGACGGCGAGAGACATGCGCGCCCGGTAGCCTGCTTTTGGCCGGACGGGAAGGCGCGTGCTATTCGCAGACCATGCCTCCCGTTCTCCTGATCGCCGGCCCGACCGCGAGCGGCAAGTCCGCCCTCGCCCTTCGCGCGGCCGCGGGGCTGGACGGCGAGATCGTCAACGGCGATGCGCTGCAGCTCTACGGCGACCTTCGCGCCCTCAGCGCCCGCCCTTCGGCGGAGGAAGAGGCCCGGGCGCCGCACCACCTGTTCGGCGTCGCCGACGGGGCGGACGGCTGGTCGGTCGGCCGCTGGGCGCGGGCGGCGCTGCCGATCCTGGACGACATCCGCGCCCGGGGGCGGACCGCCATCGTGGTCGGAGGCACCGGCCTCTACTTCAAGGCCCTCACCGAAGGCCTGGCGGAGATCCCGCCGACGCCCGCCGCCGTGCGTCGCGCGACCGAAGACATGTTCGACACCCTCGGCGAGACCCGCTTCCGCGAACTGCTGGTGATGATCGACCCGAAGGCCGAGGGCCGCATCGCCCCGGGCGACCGCATGCGCCTGACCCGGGCCATGGAGGTGTTCGAGGCTACCAGGCGTCCCCTCACCGCCTGGCAGGCCGACACCTCGCCGGGCCTGGAGCCGCACAGCTGGCGCGCCGTGGTCGTGGAGCCCGACCGCGAAGCCCTTTACGCGCGCTGCGACGCCCGCTTCGACGCCATGCTGGCTGATGGCGCGCTTGAGGAGGTCCGGGCGCTGACGGCCCGCGCGCTCGACGCGAACCTGCCGGTGATGAAAGCGGTCGGCGTCCGCGAACTGGCCGCCCATCTGCGCGGTGGGATCGGCCTGGACGAGGCCGCTGCCCTCGCGCGCCAGGAGACGCGGCGCTACGCCAAGCGCCAGCTGACCTGGCTGCGCAACCAGACGCCGGAGTGGCCACGCATCACGGAAACCGACCCGGAAGCGGCTTGGGGGCAATTTCTTGCACCAGACCTGACCTTGACCCGCGCTCGTTAGCGTGGCATCTGCTCCATAGACGATTTGGAGCAATCATCGTGCGCAGCGCGACCATCGTACTTACCTGACGACCGACACGGCGCGACCCCACCGTCGCGCCGTCGCCGGTCGTGCATGCCCAGGCCCCTCCAGCGGGCCTTTTTTATTGCCCTTTTCGAGCCCGAGACGCTTCCGATGACCGCCCAGACCACCGCCAAGCCCTTCACCCAAGCCGCCACCCGCGAGATGACGGGCGCCGAGATCGTGGTCCAGGCGCTGATCGACCAGGGGGTCGACACCCTGTTCGGCTATCCCGGCGGCGCGGTGCTGCCGATCTACGACGCGCTGTTCAACGACAACACTGCCCATGGCGAGCGGCTCAAGCATATCCTGGTCCGGCACGAGCAGGGCGCGACGCACGCGGCCGAAGGCTACGCCCGCTCGACCGGCAAGCCGGGCGTCGTCCTGGTCACCAGCGGCCCGGGCGCGACCAACGCCATCACCGGCATCGTCGACGCCCTGATGGACTCCATCCCGATGGTCGTCTTCACCGGCCAGGTCCCGACCCACCTGATCGGCACGGACGCCTTCCAGGAGGCCGACACCGTGGGCATCACCCGCGCCTGCACCAAGCACAACTACCTGGTGAAGGACGCCGCCGACCTGCCGCGGATCATCCACGAGGCCTTCCACATCGCCACCACGGGCCGTCCCGGCCCGGTGCTGATCGACATTCCGAAGGACGTCCAGTTCGCCAGGGCCGCCTACAAGGGCCCGGACGAAGTCCGCTTCGGCCACGCCTACGCCCCGCGCACCAAGGGTGACGCCGGCCGCATCGCGGAAGCCGTGAAGTTGATCGCCAAGGCGCGTCGTCCGGTCTTCTACACCGGCGGCGGCGTCATCAACGCCGGTCCGAAGGCGGCCGAAAGCCTGCGCGCCCTGGCGGCCATGACCGGCGCGCCGGTCACCTCGACCCTGATGGGCCTTGGCGCGTTCCCGGCCGCCGATCCCGCCTGGCTGGGCATGGTCGGCATGCATGGCACCTTCGAAGCCAACAACGCCATGCACGACTGCGACGTCATGATCTGCGTCGGCGCCCGCTTCGACGACCGCGTCACCGGACGCCTCGACGCCTTCTCGCCGAACAGCAAGAAGATCCACATCGATATCGACCCGTCCTCGATCAACAAGAACGTCCGTGTCGACATCGGCATCGTCGGCGACGCTGGCAGCGTGCTGGACGACATGATCGCGGCCTGGAAGGACGCCGGCCACGAGGCCAACCGCCAGGCGCTGGACGAATGGTGGACCCACATCGACGCCTGGCGCGCCCGCCAGTGCCTGAAGTACGCGGTCGCCGACGACGTCATCAAGCCACAGCAGGCGATTGAGCGCCTCTATGCCCTGACCAGGTCCCGCGACACCTACATCACCACCGAGGTCGGCCAGCACCAGATGTGGGCCGCCCAGTTCTATCGCTTCGAGGAGCCGAACCGCTGGATGACCTCCGGCGGCCTGGGCACCATGGGCTACGGCATGCCGGCCGCCCTGGGCGTGCAGCTGGCGCACCCGGACAGCCTGGTCATCGACATCGCCGGCGAGGCTTCGATCCAGATGTGCATCCAGGAGCTGTCGACGGCGGTACAGTACGGCCTGCCGATCAAGATCTTCATCCTGAACAACGAGTGGATGGGCATGGTCCGCCAATGGCAGCAGCTGCTGCACGGCGAGCGCTACAGCCAGTCCTACAGCGAGAGTCTGCCCGACTTCGTGAAGCTGGCTGAGGCCTACGGCGCGGTCGGCATCCGCTGCTCCGACCCGGCCGAGCTGGATGCGAAGATCCTGGAGATGATCGACACGCCGCGCCCGGTGATCTTCGACTGCCGCGTCGCCAAGCTGGAAAACTGCCTGCCCATGATCCCGTCCGGCAAGGCGCACAACGAGATGATCCTGCCCGAAGAGGTCGAGGACATCGGCTCGGTCATCGACGAAGCAGGCCGGAAGCTGGTTTAAGGGCGCACATGACCACCGATCCCGCCGCCAACCCCGCCTCCGCCTACGACCTTTCCCATACGGACGAGGTCGAGAACCTCGCCACCTTCGCCCTGCTCGTGGACAACGAGGCCGGGGTGCTGCACCGCGTGGTCGGTCTGTTCGCGGCGCGCGGCTACAACATCGAGAGCCTCACCGTCGCCGAGACCGACCGCAAGGCCCACACCAGCCGCATTACCATCGTCACCCGAGGCGCGCCGCACGTGCTGGAGCAGATCGAGGCCCAGCTGTCGAAGGTGGTCAGCGTCCGCCGGGTGCACGACGTCACCCGCGATCCCAACGGCATTGAGCGCGAACTG
>JBIICO010000144.1:0-8627 GCA_044238855.1 Caulobacter sp. | reverse complement strand
GTCTTGCCGCAGCTGGCGACACCGAACACCAGCACGCCCAGCAGGGCGATCACCGCGATGACGCGGCCAAGAATCTTCGCGTTCTGCATGACGCCACCCTCCAGTTTCGGGCCGGAGAGTGGGCCGACTCGCACCGGTCGTCAGCTTTGCCCTCTGGCGCGGCGACCAACGGCGCCGGATAACCGCGTCATGGACGGAAACACCCCGCTATCGACCGCCCCCTTCCGCGACGCCCGCTACGCGCCCCGCCGCCTCGACATCGAGCGGCGCGAGGACGGCTCCCTGGTGCTGGCCAACCCGACGCCTTACGCGACGCGGTTTTTGACCACGCTGGAGGCGCTGAAACGCTGGAGCGTCGAGGCGCCGGACCGCGTCTGGCTGGCCGAGCGGGCCGGCGACGGCTGGCGGACGGTGACATACGCCCAGGCGGCGGAGATGGTCGCGGCGCTGGCCGGAGGGCTGAAGGGACTGGGCCTCAAGCGCGGCGACTGCCTGCTGATCCTCGCCCGCAACGGCGTCGACCATGCCCTGATCTCCTACGCCGCCATGAGCCAGGCGGTCGCCGTGGCGCCGGTGTCGCCGCAGTACGGCCTGGCCGGCGCGGACCTGTCGCGGCTGGCCTACGCCTGCGGCGTGCTGAGCCCGGACGCGGTCTACGCCGACGACGCGGCGGCCTTCTCCGGCGCGCTGGCCGCGGAGTTCCTGCAAGGCTTGCCGACGGTGGTCAGCGCCAATGCGGGCGAGGGGCATGTCCGTTTCGACGACCTGCTGACGTCGCCGGCGGCGGAGAGCGTGGCCACGCCGGACGACACCGCCAAGCTGCTGCTGACCTCCGGCTCGACCGGGCGGCCCAAGGCGGTGATCGGCCTGCACCGCAACATTTCGCTGAACGCGGCGCAGATCGCCGCCTGCTTCGATGATCCCGACCCGCCGGTGGTGGTCAACGCCGCGCCCTGGAGCCACAGCCTGGGCGCCAACGCCATCCTGCACATGGTGCTGCACCGGGGCGGCACCCTCTACATCGACGCCGGCCAGCCGACCCCGGCGAAGATGGCCGAGACCGTCCGCAACCTGCGCGAGGTGGCGCCGACCTATCACAACATGGTCCCCGCCGGCTGGGGCCTGTTCGTCTCCGAGCTGGAGAAGGACGACGACCTCGCCCGCACCTTCTTCTCGCGGGTGCGGGTGCTGCAGTACGGCGGCGCCTCGATCGCCCAGAGCATCATCGACCGGGTGCAGGCGGTGGCCGTGAAGATCATCGGCGAGCGGGTGACGTTCGCCACGGGTTACGGGTCTACCGAGACGGGCCCGACCGCCTGCAACATCCACTGGCTGAACGGCCGTGGCGGCATGATCGGCCTGCCGGTGCCGGGCACGGCGGTGAAGCTGGTCCCGGCCGGCGAGAAGTACGAAATCCGGGTGAGGGGACCGCAGGTCTCGCCCGGCTACCTGGGCGAGCCGGAGCTATCCGCCCAGGCCTTCGACGAGGAGGGCTTCTACCGTCTCGGCGACGCGGCGCGGGCCATCGATCCGGCCGATCCGGAAGCCGGGTTGATGTTCGACGGCCGGCTGGTCGAGAACTTCAAGCTGGCCTCGGGGACGTTCGTGGCGGCCGGCGCCCTGCGCGTGGCGGCGGTCTCGGCCATCGGGGGCGCGGTGAGCGATGCGGTGGTCTGCGGCGAAGGGCAGGAGGGCGTCGGCCTGATGCTGTTCCTCGACCCGGCGGGCGCCGCGAAGCTTGGCAGCGTCGAGGCGGTGCGCGAGGCGGTCCAGGCCGGCCTCGAACGCATGAACGCCGCGGCCAAGGGCGGCGGCGGCCGCATCTGGCGCGCCCTGATCCTCGACGGCGCGCCAGATGCGGCCAGCGGCGAACTGACCGACAAGGGCTACATTAACCAGGCCATGGCGCGGGACCGCCGTCCGGCCGAAGTGGCGCGGCTGTTCGCGGCCGAGCCGGACGAGGGCGTGCTGACGTTCTAGGGGACTGCTTCGCGGAGCGTAGCTGTCCCCACAACACCGTCCGACGTCTTTGAGGGACAGCTACCGGCTGTCGCCGGAAGCAGTCCCCATCTGGCGTTCGAGTTTCGCGCTCTCCCGCCAGTGCTCGATCGCGCCAGCGGCGCCGACGCAGATCAGCAGCTGCCCCGCGTAGTACAGCCCCCAGACGCCCAGACCGACCGCGAATACGTCCGGGAGAGGCCCCATCCGGCCGAAGATCAGCAGGTCGCTGACCAAGAACATCAACGCCCCGATGCCGACCGTGAAGCGCGGGAAGCGGCTGGTCCAGGCGGTGGCGGCCATCAGCGCCAGGCCCAGGCTGTAGAAGGCCACACCCGGCGCGGCCGCCCGGTCGGCGGGCAGCATGAAGGATACGAACACCGTCGCCGGCACAAGCAACAGCGCGAGCGCCAGCTGGCTCCGCTGGATGACCTTGCGCCGGTTGCGCAGGTAGAGCGCGATAGCCACCCCGTGCCCGGCCAGGAAGGCGACTGCGCCGACGGTGAAGTTGATTCCCAGCAGCACGTCTCCCGCGCAGCCGAACACCATGACCAACGCCAACATCCAGCCGTTCAGGTCCTTGGCCCTGAGCGCCGCGTGGACCGCCAGCAGTCCGACGCCCAAGCCCTTCCAGGTCAGGCTGGCGGCCTGCGGAAGGTCCAGCCCCCAGCTCGCGACGAAGCTGACGCCCGCCACGATGGACGCGGCCAGCACGATGTTCGGCAGCGTGATCCGCCGCTTCATTGGCATCCCCCCTTGAGTCGTTCCCCCGCCGAACGGTACTGCCTGTCCAACGATAGGGAAGGGACTCTCAATGAACGGCGCCGACGCCCTGATCACCACCCTCGCCGATAACGGCGTCACGGCCTGCTTCGCCAACCCCGGCACCAGCGAGATGCAGTTCGTCTCGGCGCTGGATCGAGAGCCGCGCATGCGATCGGTGCTGTGCCTGTTCGAGGGCGTGGCGACCGGCGCGGCGGACGGCTGGGGCCGGATGACCGGTGCGCCGGCCTGCACCCTGCTGCACCTCGGCGCCGGCTACGCCAACGGCGGGGCGAACCTGCACAACGCCCGCCGCGCCGCGACGCCGATCGTCAACGTCATCGGCGACCACGCCACCTATCACCGCCAGTACGACGCCCCGCTCAACTCCGACATCGCCGGCTGGGCCGCCCCCAACTCGCTGTGGGTGAAGTCGGCCGACACGCCCGACAGCGTCGGTCCGTTCACTTCCGAGGCCGTCCGCGCCAGCTTCGGCGCGCCGGGCGGCTGCGCCAGCCTGATCCTGCCCGCCGACAGCGCCTGGTCGGAGACGACGGTGAAGGGCCCGGTGCTGGAGCGGCCGGTCCGCGTGAAGCCCTCCGACGGCGTGGTCGAGGCGGTGGCTGCCAAGATCAGGGCGGCGAAGAAGCCGGTCGTCCTGATGGGTGGCTCGACCTGCCTCGACGCCGGTATCCGGCAGGCCGGCCGTGTCGCGGCGACCGGCCTCCGCGTGCTGATCGACACCTTCGTCGCCCGCCTGGCGCGAGGCGCCGGCCGCTATGCGCCGGAGAAGATGATGTACTTCGGCGAGATGGCCCTGGCCGACCTCGAGGGCGTCGACCTCATGGTGCTGGTCGAGACGGTCGAGCCGGCGGCCTTCTTCGCCTATCCGGACAGGCCGAGCCTGCTGGTGCCGGAGGGCTGCCATGTCCTGACCCTGTGCGGCCGCGACGCCGACGGCCCCGCCGCGCTGCGGGCGCTGGCCGACGCTCTCGGCGCGCCGGAGCAGCCGCCGGTCGAGGCGCTGGAACTGCCCGGCCTGCCGTCCGGCCCGTTCAACCCCTACACCATCGGCGCCGCGATCGCCCGGCACATGCCGGACAACACCATCGTCAGCGACGACGCGGTCACCGCCGGCCTGCCGGTCTTCCAGTCGACCAGGACCGCGCGGCCGCACGACTGGCTGATGTTGACCGGCGGCGCCATCGGCCAGGGCATCCCGCTGGCCATCGGCGCGGCCGTGGCCTGCCCCGACCGCAAGGTGCTGAGCCTGAATGGCGACGGCGCGGCGATGTATACGGTGCAAGGTCTCTGGACGATCGCCCGCGAGCAGCTGGACGTGACGACGGTGGTGTTCGCCAACCACGCCTATCGCATTCTCAACATCGAGATGGGCCGCACCGGCGCCGGCAATCCGGGTCCGGCGGCGAAGAAGCTGCTGGACCTGGGCGAGCCGCGCATCGACTGGCTGGGCGTGGCCGGCGGCCTGGGCGTCCCGGCCGAGCGGGTCTCGACCCCCGAAGCCTTTGACGAGGCCTTCGAGCGGGCCATGAACCAGAAGGGGCCCCGCTTCATCGAGGCGGCGCTGGTCTAGCAACGGACAAGCAAAAGGCCCGCCGGATCGCTCCGGCGGGCCTTCGCATGTCAGCGTCGCTGAAGCCTTACGACTTCTTGGTGTTGGTTGGCAGCTTGCAGCCGCCCATCGACACCGCTTGCAGGCAGCTCAGGACTTCGGTCGCCTTGCCGGTGCCGGTGGCGTAGCCGACCACCCAGCCCGGAAGGCCGTCCGAACAGGCGACTTCCAGGTAGTTGGCGGTGTCCGTCTTCTTGTCCATGCCGCGGCTGCCCGACACGGTGCAGGTGCCCTTGCCGAGCCGCTTCAGGTCGGCCGTGACCGACGCGTAGCCGGTGTCCTTGGCCGAGTAGTTGCAGCGGTAGCCCTGGGCCTCGGCGACGGCGCAGTTGAGGATGTTCGTCGTCGGGCCGTCGAAGATGGCGATGGCGCCGTCCGGACGGTCCTTGCACTTCAGCTCGACGATTTCCTTGCTGGCGCGCTCCGACTGGAAGATGCCGTACTTCTCGACGTCGCACTTGAAGCCCGCCTTGCCGGCCAGGCCCGCGTACAGCGCGTTCTGCTCGGTCAGGGCCTCGGCGGTGTCGCTCATCGTGCAGCCGCCGCCGACGAAGCCGGCGTTGACGCAGTCGATGGCGCGGCCGAACGCGCCGTTGGCCTTCTGCTCGAAGACGTAGCCCTTGCCGTCGGCGCAGGCGGCCTCGAAGTAGCGCGAGCCGTCCTTGGTCGCCAGGATGTAGCGGCGGTCCTTGACGGTGCAGTTCTTGCCCGAGGCGGCGGCCAGGGTGTCGACCACGGCCATCTGGGCTTCACGGCTGGTGAGCTGGCAGGCCAGCGTCTCACCCGGGTTGTACTGGAGGCAGGTGGTCATCATGGCGTTCTTCATCGGATCGATCGGCTGATCGATCTGGAGGATGCTGCCCGACCCGTCCTGGCAAGCGACCTCGTAGAAGGCCGCCGTGGGGCTGCCGCCGATGTAGCGCGCCTTGTCGACGACGCAGTTGCTGCCGGCCTTGACGACGTAGGGCTGCAGCGACGCGACCGGGTTGGCGTTGCCGGGCAGCTTGCAGGCGAGGGCGTTCGGCTTGCCATCGGCGCCCGGCGCGGACAGCTCGACGCAGCTGTGCAGCTTCGGCGCGCCTTCCTTCGGCGCGAGCAGCACGCCGGGCATGCCCGAGCTGCAGGCGATTTCGTAGTAGGCCGTGGTCTTGTCCGCGCCGATCCAGCGGGCGTCGGCCAGCTGGCAGCTGAAGCCGCCGGCGGTGATCAGGGCCGGAACTTCCTTCATGCCCTTTTCGCGCATCTTCGGGTCGACCGCGCCTGCCGGAGCTTCGGCCGGCTTCTTGGCGGCCATCACCGCGGCGGGGGCCATGACGGCCACGACCAGGGCTGCGGCCAGGCCGATGCCTCTGAACTTCATGTGGGGTCTCCTGAGTGTGCTTCCTCGCGCGGACATAAACGCGCGCTTCCTTTTACGGTCAAGATGCCCTTCCCCGACGTCGCAATTGCGGCGTTGCAATGAACGGCCGATGATGGGGCGGTTCATCAGGAGAGCAGCAAGTTGCGGGACGGCATTGAGGATTCGGCGACCGAGGTTCGGCGGCCGAAGCTGGATTATCCATTCGAGACCGGACCCGAGGTCGGGACCGGCCAGGTGCTGGATATCGTGCCCGGCGTGAAGTGGCTGCGCATGCCGGTGGGCGGCAGCCTCCAGTTCATCAACGTCTGGGCCGTGGCGGACGGCGACGGCTGGGCGATCGTCGACACCGGCCTGCAGACCCGCGAGACGGCCCAGGCCTGGCGGGAGGCGTTCAAGGGCGGCCTGGAGGGCAAGCCGATCACTCGCGTGATCGTCACCCACCTGCACCCCGATCACATCGGCCTCGCCGGCTGGATGACGCGCAAGTTCCAGTGCCGCCTGTGGATGACACGCCTCGAATACATGCAGTGCCGGATGCTGATCGCCGACACCGGCCGCGAGGCGCCGGAGGACGGACTGCGGTTCTACAAGGCCGCCGGCTGGGACGAGGACGCGATCGAGAACTACCGCACCCGTTTCGGCGGCTTCGGCAAGGCGATCTACCAGCTGCCCGACAGCTATCGCCGTCTGAGCGACGGCGAGGAATTCCGGATCGGCGATCACACCTGGCGGGTGGTGACCGGCAACGGCCACTCGCCCGACCACGCCTGCCTCTACTGCCCGGAGCTGAAGCTGCTGTTCAGCGGCGACCAGGTCCTGCCGCGCATCTCGTCCAACGTCTCGGTCTTCCCGACCGAGCCGGACGCCGATCCGCTGCTGGACTGGATGAGCAGCTGCGCCAAGGTGAAGGCCGCGGTGCCGGACGACGTGCTGGTGCTGCCGGCCCATAACGACCCGTTCCGGGGGCTGCACGCGCGCCTCGACCATTTGATCAACGGCCACGAACGGTCGCTGGGCCGGTTGAAGGCTCTGCTGGCCAAGGAGCCCAAGCGCGCCGTTGACGTCTTCGGAGCCCTGTTCGCCCGCACCATCGGCCCTGAGCTCCTCGGCATGGCCACCGGCGAGGGTCTGGCCCACATCAACTGCCTGATCGAACGCGGCCAGGTGGTGGCCGAGCCCGACGCCGATGGCGTGACCTGGTACCGGGCGGCTTAAGGTGGCCGAACTCTTCCAACTGCTCGCATCCTTGCTGGCCGTCATCGCCGTGCAGGCCGACAGACCGGACGTCCAGGAGCCTGTGCTCGTTCTGGCGAGCAACCGTGAGCTCGTCGCGCTCCTGCCGCTGGGCAGTCTCTCCAGGCAGAGCGATACGGCCGAGGCCTCTCTGGTCCTCGTCTATGAAACCCCTGAAGAGTCCTGGGAACTCGCTCGGCGGCAGCATGCGGTTCAGGTCGACTGCAAAGGTCGGAAACTGCGCATAACGAAAACAGTCAAATACGACCGTCTCGACAACGTAACCGGTGAGCAGGTCAGTTCCGGGGCCTGGGAGGCGGTCGGAAGCTATCCGCCGTTTTCCCGACTTGTCGCCGTGGCATGCGACGGCGACCAGGGTTCCTTCGAGAAGCTTGATGGCCTGGAGACGGCCATCGCTCAGGCGCGTGAGGCGCTCGATCGGAAATAGAATATAGTTCACATGCGAACTTGATGTTTCGTGTGCGAAGTATATGAAGACGCCATGTCCACGCCGCCTGAACGCCGTCTGTTCTTCCTGCTCTCCGCCGGCAGCCGCCGCGTCCAGCGCTGGATCGAGGCGGAGCTTGCGTCGGCCGGCGGGCTGACGTCGGCGCAGTCGGGCCTGCTGTTCTTCCTCGGCGGGGAGGGCGGCGCCCTGATCGGCGAGGCGGCGGAGGCCCTGGACGTCGCGCCTTCGGCCATGACCGGGCTGGTCGATCGCATGGAGCGGTCGGGCCTGGTCGAGCGCCGCCCCGATCCCAGCGACGGCCGCGCCCAGCGGCTTCACCTGACCGACCGGGGTCGCGAGGCGCGCGCCTTCGCCCTGAACGGCCTGTCCGAAATCAACCAGACCCTGACCGAAGGTTTCTCCGAAGCCGAGGTCGACGCCATCGCCCGCTGGCTCACCAGCCTGCAGGCCAAATTCCCCCGGAGATGACTTCCATGACCGATCACGTGCTCGTCGCCGTCGAAGGCGGCGTGATGACCCTGACCTTCAACCGCCCGGACAAGAAGAACGCCATCACCGACGCCATGTACGGCGTGCTGGCCGACAGCCTGACGAAGGCGGAGACCGACCCGGCCATCCGGGTGGTGCTGTTCAACTCCAACGGCGACAGCTTCACCTCGGGCAACGACCTCAGCGATTTCGCCGCCGCCAACGCGGGCCAGGCGAGCGGCGCGATCGGCGACGAGCGCAACGTCGGCCGGTTCCTCAAGTGCCTGGCCCGCGCGAAGAAGCCGCTGGTCGCCTCGGTGCGCGGCCTGGCGGTCGGGGTCGGCACGACCATGCTGCTGCACTGCGACCTGGTGTTCATCGCCGACACGGCCAGGCTGACGGTGCCGTTCGTGAACCTCGCCCTGGTGCCGGAGGCTGCGTCCAGCCTGACCCTGCCCAGCCGCATCGGCCACGCCCGCGCCTACGCCATGTTCGCGCTCGGCGAGGCGGTGGACGGCAGGAAGGCCGAAGCCTGGGGCATCGCCAACGAGGCGCTGCCGGAGGACGAGGTCGACGCCCGCGCCCTGCACGCGGCCCAGACCCTGGCCAAGCGCCCGCTCGGCGCCCTGACCATCACCAAGGGCCTGATGCGCGACGCCGAGCAGCTGGCGACCCGCATGGATGAGGAAGGCGCCCACCTCGCC
>JBIICO010000143.1:0-8658 GCA_044238855.1 Caulobacter sp. | reverse complement strand
AGGCGGCGGCGAGGCGGCCGGCGTCTCGCGCTTCACCTGGGTCGGCGCGCGGGCGGCGACGCGGGCGCGGTCGATGACGAACCGGGCGTAGTCGTCCATGTCGCCGTCAAACGGCTTGATGCCGCCGTCGGCCGCCAGCCACAGCCGGTCGGCCACCAGTTCCATCAGCGAGCGGTCGTGGGTGATCAGGATCACCGCGCCCTCGTAGTCGTTCAGCGCGTCCAGCAGCGCGCGGCGCGAGTCGATGTCCAGGTGGTTGGTCGGCTCGTCGAGGATCAGCATGTGCGGCGCATCCATCGCCACCAGGTTCAGCAGCAGGCGCGCCCGCTCGCCGCCGGACAGGTTGGCGACGGTGGTCTCCTGCTTCTCGAACGGCAGGCCGAACTGGGCCAGGCGCGAGCGGCGCGAGCTCTCGGAGGCGTCCGGCATGGCGCGGCGGATGATCTCCAGCGCGGTGTCCTCGGGGTCCATGGCCTCGATCTGGTGCTGGTGGAACCAGCCGACCTTCATCTTGCGGTCGCGGTGGAACTCGCCGGATTGCACGCCCAGCGCGCCGGCGATCAGCTTGGCGAAGGTCGACTTGCCGGCCCCGTTGACGCCCAGAAGGCCGATACGGTCGTCCAGGTCCATCCGCAGGTTCAGCTGCTTGAGGATCGGGCGACCTTCCTCGTAGCCGACGTTGGCTCGCTCCAGCCGGATCAGCGGCGGGGCCAGCGGCCGCGGCGGGGAGGGCAGGGTGAAGGGCGCGACGCGCTCCTCGATGGTGGTGGCCACCGGCTCCATCTTGGCCAGCCGCTTCATCCGCGACTGCGCCTGGGCGGCCTTGGAGGCCTTGGCCTTGAAGCGGTCGACGAACGACTGAAGGTGGGCGCGCTCGGCGTCCTGCTTGGCCTTGGCCGACAGCTGCAGGCGCGACTTCTCGGCCCGCATCTTCTCGAAGTCGTCGTAGCCGCCCGTATAGATTTCGAGCTTGCCCTGGGCCAGGTGCAGGATGTGGGTGCAGCTGTTGTTCAGCAGTTCGCGGTCGTGGCTGATGATCAGCGCGGTGTGCGGGTACTTCTTGAGCCGCGCCTCGAGCCACAGGGCGCCTTCGAGGTCGAGGTAGTTGGTCGGCTCGTCGAGCAGCAGCAGGTCGGGCTCGGAGAACAGCGCCGCCGCCAGGGCCACGCGCATCCGCCAGCCGCCCGAGAACTCGGCCATCGGCCTGTCCAGGTCCTCGGTGCTGAAGCCCAGGCCGGCGAGGATTTCGGCCGCGCGGGACGGCGCCGCGTCGGCGTCGATCTCGATCAGCCGCATCCAGATGTCGCCCATCTCCTCGGGATCGGCGGTCTCCAGCCGGGTCAGGAGGTCGTGGCGTTCCTCGTCGGCTTCCAAGATGGTGTCCATCAGCGTCACCGGCGTGGCGGGGTGTTCCTGCGCCACCTGGCCGATGCGGGTGTTCCTGGGCAGGTTGACTTCGTCGCCGCCGGCGACCAGTTCGCCCATGATCAGCTTGAACAGCGTCGATTTGCCCACGCCGTTGCGCCCGACCAGCCCGACCTTCGAGCCGGGCGGCAGCGAAACGCCCGCCTTGTCGAAGAAGCGGCGCCCCCACGCGTTGAAGGTCAGGTCTTTGATCTGAAGCATGGGGGAATAGCGGACTCGGACGGCGTGACAGGTGTTGGCGGATCGAAGGCCCGCCGCTATAAGCCCGCGACCCTCAAAACACCAACTCTGTGTAAGGCTCCCAGACTAGCCATGACCGAACGCACCTTCTCGATCATCAAACCCGACGCCACGCGTCGCAACCTGACCGGCAAGATCAACGCCGTCATCGAAGAGGCCGGCCTGCGCATCGTCGCCCAACGCCGCGTCCGCCTGAGCGAAGCCCAGGCCAAGAAGTTCTACGAAGTTCACGCCGAGCGCCCGTTCTACGGCGAACTGGTCGGCCAGATGACCGCCGAGCCGGTCGTCGTGCAGGTTCTCGAAGGCGACAACGCCGTGGCGCGGTACCGCGAAGTCATGGGCGCCACCAACCCGGAACAGGCCGCCGACGGCACGATCCGCAAGCTGTTCGCCCTGTCGATCGGCGAGAACTCGGTCCACGGTTCGGACAGCCTCGAGAACGCCGGCATCGAAATCGCCCAGTTCTTCACCGACGCCGACATCGTCGGCTAGGCGAGACCGGACATTGCGCCGCTACAGCAGAACCTCTCTGTTGTTGGCGGCGTCGCTGGCCTGTCTGGCCGGCTTCGTCGACGCCGTCGGGTTCCTGAAACTCGGCGGCTTCTTCGTATCCTTCATGAGCGGCAACTCGACCCGGTTCGGGGTCGGGGCCGCGCTGGGCGACCTGGCCATTGTCTGGACCGCCGGCGGACTGATCCTCCTCTTCGTCATCGGCGTGATCGCCGGGGTGCTGCTGGGCCGCGAGGGCTGGCGCTGGCGGCGCGTGGCCGTGCTGAGCCTGGTGGCCTTGCTGCTCGCCGCTGCGGCGCTGCTGTCGGGCATGGGCAGTTCCGCCGCCCCGGCCTTCGCGGCGCTGGGCATGGGGGCGATCAACGCCGTCTTCCAGCGCGACGGCGACATCGGCATCGGCGTCACCTACCTGACCGGCGCCCTGGTGAAGATGGGCCAGCGCATCGCCGCCGCGATCCGGGGCGGGCCGGCCTGGGACTTCGCGCCCTACCTAATGCTCTGGGTTTCCCTGACCGCCGGCGCGGTGCTGGGCGCGGTCTGCTACGGCCGGTTCGGCGGCGTGGCGCTGTGGTTCCCGGCGGGCGCGAGCGCGGCGATCGCCGCGATGCTGGCGCTGCGCGACCGGCGCGGCTGACGCCGCTCCGGTCCCGGTGCCCGCTACGCCATCCGCACCGACCACGTTCCGTCCGCGTTGAGCGTCACGTTGGCGGTCGAGTGTCCGCCGGTGAAGTCGCAGACCGCCGCGCTGACGCTCGACTGATAGAAATTGATCACCGACCCGGGCGTGAACGTGCCGGTCGTGACGTAGAACGTCAGGATCGGCTGGCAGTCGGTGTTGGAAGCGGGGTTCGCCACGACAAAGCTGGACAGCACCAGCTCCCCGTTCACCTCGACCGACGACCCGAGATTGTAGAGCGCGAGTGGCTGATAGACGGGCGTGGTGACCCGGAAGGCGCCCGGCTGGACGCCCGCGCCGGACACCGGCGCCGACAGCCCCAGCGGCTGGACTGAGGCCGTCGTCCAGTCGGGCGTTCCGCCGGCCCCGTTCGCCAGCTGGATGGCACGGGTGGCGGTCGCATAGCCCGAGCTCTGGCCGACCTGCGGCGTGCCTTGAGCCTGTTGAATGCCAGCGAAGGGCTGGGCGCTCATCTGGACGGTCATGATCGCGCCGCTCTGATTGTAGGAGGGCAGGGACTGCGACCACAGGCTGTTGCTGTAGACCATGCCGCCGCCGGTGAAGAGCGCCGGCCGCTGGAAGACGTAGAAGGCCTCGGTGAAGGGCGCGTTGTTCGTCACGTTGATCGTCAGCAGCGTGGTCATGGTCGATGCTCCGCGAAGGGCTGGCTTAGGGGGATGGCATGGCGGCGGCGGGCGGCCCGCCGCTACTGAACCATCTGCACGGACCAGCTCCCGTCGGGGTTCAGCGTCACGTTGATGACCGAATAGCCGCTGGTGAAGTCGCACAGGGCCGCGTTGACGCTCGCCTGCGAGAAGTTGATCACCGAGCCCGGCGAGGCGTTTCCCGTCTGCACGTAGAACTTCAGGACGGGCTGGCAGTCGACGTTGTAGTTCGGGTTCGCGGTGACGAAGCTGGACAGCATCGGACCCCAGCCCACCTGCACCGCGGAACCGATGTTGTAGGTCGCGGGCGGCGCATAGGCCGGAGTGGTGATCCGGAAGGCCCCCGGCTGTACTCCCGCCTGCGGTGACGGTTGCGACAGGCCCAACGGATTGACCGAGGCGACCGTCGCGTCGTTCGCGGCCGAGCCCGTCGCCAGATCGATGGGGCGGGTCGCCGTCGCGTAGCCGGACATCTGGCCGATCTGCGGCGTGGTGTGCGCCTGCTGGATGCAGGCGTAGGGCTGGGCGGTCGCCTGGAACGTCAGCACCGCGCCGGTCTGGCTGTAGGACCCCAGGGCCTCGGCCATCAGGCAGTTGCTGTAGGTCATGCCGCCGCCGGTGAACACCGCCGGCTGCTGGAAAAAGTAGAACATCTCGGTCATGGGCGAGTTGTTCTGGACGTTGATTGTCAGCAGCGTGCTCATTCGTCGGCGCTCCGGGTGAGGCCGACACCTTACCGTGGGTTGAGCGCTGCGCAATCGCCCGGTTTGGAAGGTGGGTGGTCGAGCGGTACGAGCGATGGAAGGACCGCTGCGCTCCGCGACGTTTCGTTTTCCATGAGCTCCCGGTAGGCAGCGCTGTTGACGCTTGGCCGGAAGGGAAGTCCACTACGGGCGGGAGTTGGGCGGGCTGCCCCGCACGCCCCGTGCGATGGGACAGGCATGAGCTTGCGGCTGGGCGAGGCGCCGCAGAGTAGAAACATTTTCTATCGCAAGATCAGCCGGTTAGGCGCGGGCATTCCTTTTCTGCCCTCCTCGAGCGGGGGCGCGGTCGTCACAGGATGCCGGGGTAGCTCTCGCGAGCTTCCTCGTCGGTGATCACCTGCGTCCCGCGCGGCGTCTCTTCCCACCAAGCCTCGCAGGCGTCGCAGCGGTAGAGCACGGCCCCGCCGGCGTTGGCGCCCAGGCGATGCGGCAGGCGGCCGTCGCCCAGCCACTGACGGCGGCAGACCTCGCAGCCGCGCGGGCGAGCCATCAGGCGCTCACCAGCTTGGCCAGCGCCGCCGGATAGAGCGCATGCTCGGCGACCAGCACCCGCGCCGACAGCGTCTCCGGCGTATCCCCGGCCTCGACCGGCACGCGGGCCTGGCCGATCACCGGGCCCTCATCGACCCCGACAGTCACCAGATGCACGGTGCAGCCTGCCTCGGCGTCGCCGGCCTCGATGGCCCTGCGGTGGGTGTCGAGGCCCGGATACTTCGGCAACAGGGACGGGTGAATGTTGATCATCCGCCCGGCCCAGGCCTCGACCAGGAAGGGCGTCAGCACCCGCATGTAGCCGGCCAGGGCCACGTACTCGATCCCGGCCTCGCGCAGCGCCGCGTCGATGGCGCGCTCGTGCGCCTCGCGGTCCGTGCCGAAGTCCCTGCTCGGGATAGCCAGCGTCGCCACGCCGAAGGCGGCGGCGGTCGCCAGCCCCTCGGCCTCGGCCTTGTTGGACAGCACCAGCACGACCTCGTAGGGGCAGTCCGGCGCCCGCGCGGCCTCGACCAGCGCGGTCATGTTCGAGCCGCGTCCGGAAATGAGGACGGCTACCTTGGCGCGGTCAGTCATTGCGTGGTTCGAAACGTTCGCTTGAAGCTCGCTTCTCGTCATGACGAAGAGGTTGGCGATCCACTGAATTCGTCATCCCGAGGAGCGGGTCCTGGCCCGCGTCTCGAAGGACGCGCGGCATCACAGCCTCACGCCTTCGCCAGTTCGCCGCACACGAAGGCGTCCTCGCCGGCTTCCAGCAGCGCTTCGAGCACGTCCGGCGCCTCGTCGCGGCCGACGATCAGCAGCAGGCCGACGCCGCAGTTGAAGGTGCGGCGCATCTCGTGCTCGGCGATGCCGCCGGTTTCCTGCAGCCACTGGAACACGGGCGGCATCTCCCAGGCGTTCCAGTCGAAACGCGCTTCAAGCCCCTCGGCGATCGCGCGCGGCGGGTTCTCGATCAGGCCGCCGCCGGTGATGTGGGCCAGGCCCTTGATGCGGCCGGCCTTGATCAGCTCGATGGTCGACTTCACGTAGATCCGCGTCGGCGCCATCAGCGCTTCCGCCAGCGTCTGGCCTTCGGCGAAGGGGCAGGGCGCGTCCCACGCCAGGCCCGAGCGCTCGACCACCTTGCGGACCATCGAATAGCCGTTGCTGTGCGGACCGCTGGAGGCCAGGCCGATCAGCACGTCGCCGCCCCGCTGCAGGTCCATCCGCGGCAGCACGCCGTCGCGGTTCACCGCCCCGACGTTGAAGCCGGCCAAGTCATACTCGCCGTCGGCGTACATGCCGGGCATCTCGGCCGTCTCGCCGCCGACCAGCGCGCAGCCGGCCAGCTTGCAGCCCTCGGCGATGCCCGCCACGACGCGCGTCGCGGTCGCCACGTCCAGCTTGCCGGTCGCGAAATAGTCGAGGAACAGCAGGGGCTCGGCGCCCTGGGCCAGAAGGTCGTTGACGCACATCGCGACCAGATCGATGCCGACCGTGTCGTGCAGGCCGGTCTCGATGGCGATCTTGAGCTTGGTGCCGACGCCGTCGGTGGTGGAAACCAGCAGCGGGTCCTCATAGCCGGCGGCCTTGAGGTCGAACAGCGCGCCGAAACCGCCCAGCCCGCCGGTGACGCCCGGCCGCTGCGTGGCCTTGGCCAGCGGCTTGATGGCTTCGACGAGGGAGTTGCCGGCGTCGATATCGACACCCGCCTGGGCGTAGGTGAGCCCGTTCGGCCGGTCGGTCATGAGAAGGTCTTCGTGGTCACTAAAGTGAGGAAAATACGGCGGAAAAGGGCTTGCCTCTTGCAGACTCGGCCCTTAGCGGGGCTATAGCTACCCGATGCAGCCGATTACGACCACCGCCGAACTGGCGGAATTCTGCAAGTCCTTGAAAGGCCAGTCCTTTATCGCGGTGGACACGGAGTTCATGCGCGAGACGACCTACTGGCCCAAGCTTTGCCTCATCCAGGTGGCCGCGCCGAACGGCGCCGAGGCCTGTATCGACCCCATGGCCGAAGGCATCGACCTGAGCCCGCTTCTCGACGTCCTCCGGGACGAGAGCGTGCTCAAGGTCTTCCACGCCGCGCGCCAGGACGTCGAGATCTTCAACAACCTGGGCGCCATGCCCCGGCCGCTGTTCGACACCCAGATCGCCGGCATGGCGGCGGGGTTCGGCGAGCAGATCGCGTATGACGCCCTGGTGCGTCAGATGCTGAAGATCGAGCTCGACAAGTCGAGCCGGTTCACCGACTGGGCCCGTCGCCCGCTGGCCGACAGCCAGCTGAGCTACGCCCTGGCCGACGTGACTCACCTCGCCAGGCTCTACCCGATGCTGCGCGCCCGCCTCGAGAAGGAGGGACGCTACGCCTGGGTGGCCGAGGAGATGGAGGCCATCGTCGATCCGGCGGTGTACGACGTCGACCCGGAGAACGCCTGGAAGCGCCTCAAGCCGCGCAAGCATACGCCGAAGTACCTGGCGGTGTTCAAGGCGGTCGCCGCCTGGCGTGAGCGCACCGCCCAGCAGCGCGACCAGCCGCGCGGCCGCATCCTTAAGGACGAGGCGATCGACGAACTGGCCGCCCAGGCGCCGACCGACGCCGCGGCTCTGGACCGTCTGCGTGGCGTGCCCAAGGGCTTCTCCGGCTCCAAGTTCGGTCCGGACCTGCTGGCCGCGATCAAGGAAGCGTTGAAGGATCCGGAGGCCTACGCCCCCAAGATCGACCGCGAGCGCGGCCCGCAGAACGCCGCCGCCGGGGCGGTGGTCGAACTGCTGAAGGTGCTGCTCAAGGCGCGCTCGGAAGACGCGGGCGTGGCCAGCAAACTGATCGCCACGGTCTCGGACCTCGAGAAGATCGCCAACGACGACAACGCCGACGTCGCCGCCCTCAACGGCTGGCGCAAGGACGCGTTCGGCGCCGACGCCCTGAAGCTCAAGCGCGGCGAGCTGGCCCTGGTGCTGGACGGCGCCCGCGTGCGGGTGGTCGAGGTGCGCCGGGCTCCGAAAGCGGCGGCGGGGTAAATCGTCAACTAGCGCCCGTCATCCTCGCGCCTGTCGCGAGGACCCGTGAACGCGGGCGTTGGAGATCCGCGCTCCGTCGCTCGCAGGCCTCTTCCTGAGTTTCGCCACGCATGGGTCGTCGCGACAGGCGCGAGGATGACGGCTGTGGTGAGCTTGGGCCGGTTTCGCGAACGGGCGGCGGGCGCTATCTCTGTTCCGGAACATCAGGAAACGTCATGTCCGCTCCCCAACGCCTGACCGCCATCATCTACGACTTCGACGGCACGCTCGCCCGCGGCAACATGCAGGAAACCAGCTTCATTCCAGCGCTCGGGATGACGCCGGCGGAATTCTGGAACGACACGGTCAAGCCGCGCACCATCGCCGCCGATGGCGACGACATCCTGATGTACATGCAGCTGATGCTGCAGACGGCCCGCGAGAAGGGGATCGACGTCACCCGTCAGCTGCTGCGCGACCACGGCAAGGATGTCGCCCTGTTCGAAGGCCTTCGTGACGAGAGCTGGTTCGACCGCATCAACGCCTTCGGCGCGCAGTACGGCCTGACCGTGCAGCACTTCATTCTGTCGTCGGGCCTGGCCGAGATGATCGAGGGCTGCCCGATCAACGACCGTTTCGAGCACGTGTTCGCCAGCAAGTACGTCTACGACGCCGACGACCGGGCGATCTGGCCGGCGGTGGGCATCAACTACACCACCAAGACCCAGTACCTGTTCCGCATCAACAAGGGCGTGCACAACAACTGGCAGCACGAGCTGATCAACCGCTACATGCCGGACGAGGATCGCCCGATCCCGTTCGAGCGGATGATCTTCATCGGCGACGGCGACACCGACGTGCCGACCATGAAGATGATGCACACCAAGGGCGGCCACTCCATCGC
>JBIICO010000142.1:0-8747 GCA_044238855.1 Caulobacter sp. | reverse complement strand
TCCGCCCCCGGCCGTCGCCACGATCTCGACTGGATCCGCGTCGGCGCCTTCTTCCTGCTGATCCTGTACCACGTCGGCATGTTCTACGTGCCCTGGGACTGGCACGTGAAGACCCCGCGCCCGGTCGAGTGGCTCGAGCCGGTGATGATGCTGACCAACCCGTGGCGGCTGACCCTGCTGTTCCTGGTGTCGGGAGCGGCGACGCGATTCATGGCCGACAAGCTCACCGCCGGCTCTCTGGCGGGCCAGCGGATCGGGCGGCTGTTGCCGCCGCTTCTGTTCGGCATGCTGGTGATCGTGCCGCCCCAGACCTACTACCAGATCGTCGAGGCGCTCGGTTACGGCGGCTCGTTCGCCGCCTTCTACGGAAAGTACCTCACCGCCTCGGGCGGCTGGATCATCGACGGCGAGCCGCTGATCACCCCGACCTGGAACCACCTGTGGTTCGTCGCCTACCTGATCGTCTACACGATGGTCCTGGCGGTGATGGTCGGCATCGCGCGCAAGCCGTTAGTCCGGCTCGGCGACTGGCTGGGCGAGCGCCTGACGGGGTGGTGGCTGTTGCTCGCGCCGATCGCCTGGCTCGCCTTCGCGCGGCTCGTGCTGATGCCGCGCTTCGAGATCACCCACGCCTTGGGGGGCGACTGGTACAATCACGCGATGAGTTTCGTGGCCTTCCTGCTCGGCTTCCTCATCGCCCGGTCGGAAGCATTCAAGGCCTCGACCATCCGCCTGCGCTGGCCGGCGCTGATCCTGGCCGTGTGCGCCTGGGCCGCGTTCGCGACCTACGCCTGGGTCTGGCGCGCCGACGGAGCGACGCCGCCGGAGGCGCTGCGCCAAACGATGCGGGTGGTCTATGCGGTCGACCAGTGGTGCGCGATCCTGGCCATCCTAGGCTTCGGGGCGAAACACCTGAACCGCGGCGGACCGGTGCTCGGCTACCTGACGCTGGGGGTGTTCAGCTTCTACATCGTCCACCAGACGGTGATCGTCGTGGCCGCCTACAGCCTGTCCAGGCTGGGCCTGAACCAGGGCGTCGAGGCGGCCCTGGTGATCGGCCTGACCTTCGCCGCCTGCTTCGCCACCTACGAGGTCGTACGCCGAGTTCCGATCCTGCGACCGCTGTTCGGGCTGAAGTACGCGTCGCCTCCATCACCCTTGCGTCCGTCGAGAGGCGCCATGAACACGGCGCCGGCGGAATAGATCGCCGTCGTGCGGATCGCTCGCCACCCGCGGTCCTTGGGGCGAGCGCGTGGATGGCGAAGCGGAGGGGTCAGGTCTCCGCTTTCGCCGCCGCGTAGGCCTGCGTGCCTCGGGTGAAGACCCGGTCGGTCGGAAGGACGGCGTCGATGGGGATGTCCCCGGCGCCGTCCAGCCGCGCGTAGAGCGCGCCGAAATCTTGCAGTGTGGCGTCCAGCAGCGCCCGCAACGAAGGGATCACGAAATAGGCCTGCTGGAAGTCGTCGATGCGGTAGGGCGTGCGCATTACCCGCTCAAGGTCGAAGCCCAGTCGATTGGGCGAGGGATCGTCCAGCGCGAACACCGACTCGGCGCGGGAGGAGACGATGCCGGCGCCGTAGATGCGCAGGCCCTTCTTCGTCTCCAGAAGCCCGAACTCGACGGTGTACCAATAGAGGCGGGCGAGGTTGTGCAACTGGCCCCGGCCCATCGCGCGGCGCCCGCCCTCGCCATAGGCCTGCATGTAATCGGCGAACACCGGATCACTCAGCATCGGCACGTGACCGAACACATCGTGGAAGATGTCCGGTTCCTGCAGGTAGTCCAGCTGGTCCGGCTTGCGGATGAACTGGCCGGAGACGAAGCGGCGGTTGGCCAGATGCTCGAAGAAGACATCGTCCGGCACCAGGCCGGGCACGGCCACGACGGTCCAGCCGGTCAGCCGGTTCAGATCCTCGTTGATCTGGCGAAAGTCGGGGATGCCGCCCCGGTGCAGGTTCAAGGCGTCCAGGCCGCGCAGAAACTCGTCGCAGGCGCGACCGGGCAGCAGCGCGGCCTGGCGGTCGTAGAGAGTGTCCCAGACCGCGTGTTCTTCCGGGGTGTAGGCGTCCCATCCCTGGTCGATGGTCCAGTCCGCCGCCGCTCCGGGGGGCGGGCCGCCGCTAAAGCCGTCTGCGCTCATGGTGGGAGAATGCGCCTGCTTCGCGGGAATTTCCGTTCTAAGGCGCCCGTGGAACCGGTTTCTCGCGGAACAATATTGCGTGGTTCGAGACACCACGCACGGTCACGCGTGGCCTAATGCGCGATGCGGGGCCGCATGTTGTAGTGGCCGTCCTGAAAGCCGTCGAAGATCAGAGCCGTATGCGGGTGGCCCACCGGCTCGCCGGTATCGTCCGGCAGCAGGTTCTGCTCGGACACGTAGGCGACGTAGGTGTTCTCGCTGTTCTCGGCCAGCAGGTGATAGAAGGGCTGGTCCTTGCGGGGACGGATGTCCTCGGGGATCGACTGCCACCACTCCTCGGTGTTGGCGAACGTCGGATCGACGTCGAAGATCACGCCCCGGAACGGGAAGTGCCGATGCCTGACCACTTGGCCGATCGCGAATTTGGCGTTCCTGGTGTGCATAACGTCGATGAGCGTAAGCCCGGGCCCCTGACTGGAAGATGAACGTAAGTCGTCAGGGGGCCGACACAAGTCAATGCCTTCCGCCGCGCGAAAGCGGCCGCTACAGTCGCCCGTGAAACGAGGCGCCGACCCACCGGCGCCTGCGCAGACAGGGTTGGAACCATGTCGGAGGCGCGTGAAGCGCAGGACGGCCCCCGCGGGGACCGTCGAAAGTCGTCTGGCGGCCGCCCGCCGACCTACGCCGCCCTCGACCTGGGCACGAACAACTGTAGGCTCCTGATCGCCACGCCGACCCAGCACGGCTTCCGGGTCGTCGAGGCCTATTCGCGCATCGTGCGGCTGGGCGAGGGGCTGACCCAGACCGGCCGGATGTCCGACGAAGCCATGGAGCGGGCCCTGGCCGCCTTGGCCGTCTGCGCCGAGAAAATTCGCCGCCGCAAGTGTCTGCGCATCAAGGCCATCGCCACCCAGGCCTGTCGACAGGCCGACAACGGCGAGGCCTTCATCAACCGGGTGGCCGAACAGACCGGACTTCGCCTGCAGATCATCACGCCCAAGGAAGAGGCCCAGCTGTCGGTCGCCGGCTGCCTGAACCTGCTCGACCGTGAAGCCGACGCGGCCCTGGTCGTCGACGTCGGTGGCGGCTCCACGGAGCTTTCCTGGGTCGATCTGAAGGGCAGGGGGCTCGACGTCCGGCCGCGCCAGTTCGCCCACTGGAAGCTGCCGATCAAGGCCTGGCTGTCGGTGCCGATCGGCGTGGTGACCCTCGCCGAGCGGTTCCCGGAAGAGGGTGTCGTCGAGCACTGGTTCCGGAACATGGTCGACACGGTGAAGGAGCGGATTTCCGCCTTCCCGCACGCCGAGCCGATGCGCGAGCTGTTCGACGGCGGCAACGCCCATCTGGTCGGCACCTCCGGCGCGATCACCAGTCTCGCCGGGCTGCACCTCGACCTGCCGCGCTACGACCGCAACCTGGTCGATGGCCTGTGGATGACCCGCGACGAGTGCGAGGCCACGACCGGGAAACTGCTGGCCTGGACGCCGCAGGAGCGGGCGGCCCAGCCCTGTATCGGACCCGATCGCGCCGACCTGGTGTTGGCCGGCGCGGCCATTCTGCAGGCGGTGCAGGAGCTCTGGCCCTGCTCGCGGGTGCGGGTCGCCGACCGCGGCCTGCGCGAGGGCCTGCTGCTCAGCCTGATGAGCGACCAGCAGCCGAAGAAGCGCCGCCGCCGTCGCGGTGGTGGCGGTGGCGCGTCGCGTCCGGTAGGAGCCGCCGCATGAGCGAAGATCCCCCACGCCGCCGCATGGTCAAGCCGCCCACCGGCGGCAAGGACTCCGGCCGCACGAAACCGGCGCGTCTGAAGACCGCCAAGGGCCGCACCTCCAGCCAGCAGGCCTGGCTGGAGCGGCAGATCAACGACCCCTTCGCCGCCGAGGCTCGCGCGCTGGGCTACCGCAGCCGCGCGGCCTTCAAGCTGTCGGAGATCGACGAGCGCTTCCGCTTGATCCGCAAGGGATCGCTGGTGGTGGACCTGGGCTGCGCGCCGGGCGGCTGGGTACAGATCGCCCAGCAGCGCGGGGCGGGCAAGATCGTCGGCATCGATCTGCTGCCGGTCGATCCGCTGCCGCCGGCCGAGCTGATCCAGATGGACTTCACCGACGAGGCCGCGCCGGGGCTGCTGATCGACATGCTCGGCGGCAAGCCGGACGTGGTGCTGTCGGACATGGCGCCCAACACCGTCGGCCACCGCGAGACCGACCACCTCCGCATCGTCGGCCTGATCGAGATGGCCGCTGACTTCGCCGTCGAGGTGCTCAAGCCGGGCGGCAGCTTCGTCGCCAAGGCCTTCCAGGGCGGCGAGACCGCGACCATCATCGCCAAGCTGAAGCACCGCTTCGTCAAGGTCCAGAACGTGAAGCCCAAGGCCAGCCGTCAGGACAGTTCCGAGGTCTTCCTCGTGGCGACGGGGTTCAAGGGTTAGGGCTAGCCCCGCGCCGGCCTGTACATCGGGATCAGGCCCGGATGGTCGCCGGGCTTGATCAGGCCGATGACCTCGAAGCCGTGGCGTTCGTAGAGCGGCACGTTCCTCGGGCTTGAGCTCTCCAGATAGGCCGGCAGACCCTCCGCGTCGGCGCGGCGCAGGCCCTCCTTCAGCAAGGCGGCGCCCAGACCCTGGCCCTGCCGGGAGGGATCGACGCCGATCATCGACAGGTACCAGTGCGGTTCGCTGGGGTGGAATTCGCCCATCATCTGGCCCAGTTCGGCCAGGACGATGGCTCGCTCCGGCGGCACGACTTCCTCGACCAGTGCGCCGATCGCCTCGCCGTCGGGAGCGACGCCGGGCGCCAGCCAGAGCGCGGCCGCGGCCTGTCCGTCGGCGACCCAGGCGGCGCCGGCCGCGAGCGCGCTGCCCGCCATCGCCGTCGCCAGTCGAGGGAAGGCCGCCAGATAGGTCGTTGCATCGGGAAACATGTAGCGGACGGCCGCATCGTTGCTGAACGCCAGCGTCAGCACCTGCATCACCGGGTCTCGCTCGACCGGACCCGCCGCGGCGGGCGCCACGCGCACCTCGTAGTCGTTCATCCCTGCCTCCCGTTCTCTTGCCGAACGGTAGACCGGGTGCGGCGTCCCGCCTAGTTCGCCAGGAACCTCGCCACCCGCGCCACGGTCTTCGTCCGCCAGTCGGCCAGCTTCGCGCGCTTCGTCGTGTCGATGCCGTAGACGGCGTTCCAGCTGACCCTGCAGCCCCGCGCCATGTGCTGACGCAGGCCGCGGACCACCTGCTTGCGGCCCGGCTCGCCAATCGCGAACCGGATGAAGAGCTCGGGCGAGCCGTGGGTGGTGACGACCGCGAAGTGGCGGATGTTGGCCAGCTTGTGCGGCTGGATCACGCCGTCGACGATGTCGAAGGCGACGCCGGGCAGCCACACGCGATCGAGCCAGCCCTTGAGCATCGCCGGCATTCCGTACCACCAGGTCGGGTAGATCAGCAGCAACGCCTCGCAGGACCGCAGCTCCGCGACGTGCCGTTCGACCACCGGCGACTTGGTGGTGGCGTTCCACTGGTCCTTCCACTCCTCCTCGCGCATCACCGGATCAAAGCCGTCGGCGTAGAGATCGAGCACGACCGTTTCGCACCCGTCCGCTTCAAGTCGCTGAAGGATTTCGCTTTTCAGGGATGCGTGGAAGCTGTCCCCGGATGGGTGGCAGCAGACGGCCAGGATCCTCATGTGGCCGCCTTCACTGCGGCCTGGCCTGTTCGCTGCGCAGGTAGAGGCCGATGGCGAGCAGCGCCTCGGCGGTCGGATAGACCGCCTCGTCGGCCTGGACGAACCTGGCCAGGTCGCCGCTCCGCCGCAGCAGGATGCGGGTCAGCCGCTTGGCGTCCTTGCGCTCCTGCTCGCTGAGAGTGGGGTCGTCCATCATCGCCACCGCCGCCGCCAGGCTCCACGGATACCACAGGAAGGTGCTGCTCTCCGCCTGGAAGTCGTCAACGCCCTGCAGGTAGCGGTCGGCGTCGTGCGGTCGGTCGTTCTGCTCCACCGGCCGGTCGGCCAGGCCCTTGCGGCCGCCGCCGCCGTAGAGCGCGGTCTGCAGGAAGTCCGCGCGGGCGGCGGCCAGGTCGTCGTTGGCGACCAGGAAGGGAAACTCCTCCTTGGCCCGCTGCAGCACGTAGAGCACGTGTGCGGTCAGGCCGACGAAACTGCCGTTCTGGTTCACCGTGTGCGGGTTCGGCCACCAGCCGCTGACGCCGGCGCGGCTCGTCTGGCGGTTCTTCAGCAGCCAGCGGACCCCGTCCTTGATGTTCTGGTCGTACTTCCAGGACTTCTTGCCGCTGAGCAGGCTGTTGTTGCGCGCCTCGACCAGGGCCCAGACGGCCATCAGGGTCGAGTAGGTGCGGATGTGCTTGGGATTCTCCGTGCCGCCGATCGGCCCCCAGCCACCGTCGTCATGCTGGCGCGTGGCCAGTTCGGCGATGTCGCGCTCGAGCCGCGCGACCACCAGCGGCGTCTCGTCGGTCCGCCAGATGCGATGCGAGGTTGGCCAGGATCACCCAGCTGTTGATCTCGGTGACGCCCTTCTTCGACCCGGCCATGTAGCCCCAGCCGGTGATGGGGTCGCGATTGCGCTCGATGTACTCCAGCGCGGCGCGGAACTCCTGCGCCTGCTTCTGGACGTCCGGCTGGCTGCTCAGGGCGCCGTAGAGGACCTGGGCCGTGGTCCAGGGCTGGACGTCGGCGGCGGTGCCGCTCTGCGAGAAGCGGATGCCGCCGACATAGGGCTCGGCCGACTCCTGCTGCGACATGGCGAGGGCGGTCAGGTCGGCGGACTCGGTCCGCATCAGCTTGTCGACGGAGATCGGCTTGATGGTCTGGAAGCCGAGGAAGCCGACGACGGGCAGGCCCACGGCCGCGATGATCAGGAAGGCGACCACCTCGCGGCGCCGGCGCTGGCGAACGAAGCTTTGGAACACCCAGAACACCACGACCGCGTAGCCGATCATCGCCCCGAAGGTCGTCGTCGCCGCCGCCATCTCGTGGGCCCGAAACAGGCCGGACAGTCCCAGGTACTTGGTGACGAACGCGCGGATCTCGTCGACGTGGGTGAAGATCGCCGAGACGTTGGACAGCAGCACCGCCGCCCCGCCAAGGAAGACGTAGACGGTGTTGATCGGCTTCGCCAACGGCTTGGGCAGCGGCCGGGCCGCGGCTTCGGCATCTGTCATCCGGACCCCTCTTCGGATGTGTGAACCGCGGCGCCCGAAGCCTTCGCCACCACGAACTCCGCCACATCGCAGGATGGCAGAGCGGCGAGCGACCGCTTCGCCCGAAAAGGGGGTATTGCTCGCGGAATCGTCGCCCCTTCGCGGCAGCCCTCGGGGCGGGCGCGGAGATGTGCCGGGCGGCCTGTTTCGGACAACGGTTTGCACGGAGAACGGCCGGCGCGACCTTTTTGACCCCGTCCCGGCATTGACTCGGCCCGGCTTTGCCCTGATACCCGCGCCGCAAAATGGAGACTCCAATGGAGATTCGCGAAGGGCTTACCTTCGACGACGTTTTGCTAGAACCGGGTCCGTCCGAAGTGATGCCGACCCAGGTTTCCACGGAAACCAGGTTCACGCGTGAAATCAGTCTGAACATCCCGCTCGTGTCCGCCGCGATGGACACGGTCACCGAAAGTCGCCTGGCCATCGCCATGGCTCAGTCCGGCGGTCTGGGGGTCCTGCACAGGAACCTGACCATCGACGAGCAGGCCGATCAGGTCCGCGAGGTGAAGCGGTACGAGAGCGGCATGGTCATCAATCCGCTGACCATCAATCCGGACACCACGCTGGCCGAGGTCCGCGAGATTCGGGCGCGCCGGAAAATCTCGGGATTCCCGGTGGTTGAGCCCGGAACCGGGAAGCTGGTCGGCATCCTGACCAACCGCGACATGCGCTTCGAGACCGACGAGCGCCTGAAGGCCTCCGCGGTCATGACGCGGGACAACCTGATCACCGTTCGCGAGGGCATCGACCCCGCCGAGGCGGTCGGGCTGCTGCGCACCAACAAGATCGAACGTCTGATTGTCGTCGACGACCTGGGCCGCGCCGTCGGTCTGATCACCGTCAAGGACATCGACAAGGCCCACGACCACCCCCACGCCGCCAAGGACGAGAAGGGCCGCCTCCGGGTCGGCGCCGCCTCGACGGTCGGCGACGCAGGGTTCGAGCGTTCCATCGCTCTGGTCGAGGCCGGGGTGGACGTGGTGGTCATCGACACCGCCCACGGCCACTCCAAGCAGGTCGCCGACGCTGTCGCCCGGCTGAAGCGCGAGACAAACCGCGTGCAGATCGTGGCCGGCAACATCGCCACCTACGACGCCGCCCGCGCCCTGATCGACGCTGGCGCCGACGCCATCAAGGTCGGCATCGGCCCGGGCTCCATCTGCACCACCCGCATCGTCGCGGGCGTGGGCGTGCCGCAGTTGACGGCCATCGCCGAGGCCGCCCGCGCGGCCCGCGATACCGGCGTGCCGGTGATCGCCGACGGCGGCATCAAGTACTCGGGCGACCTGGCCAAGGCGATCGCCGCCGGCGCCAGCGTGGCGATGATGGGCTCGATGTTCGCGGGCACCGAGGAGTCCCCGGGCGAGGTGTTCCTCTACCAGGGCCGGTCCTACA
>JBIICO010000022.1:0-29777 GCA_044238855.1 Caulobacter sp. | reverse complement strand
CTGGCCTGCCGCGCAGGCCTGTCCCTCCCGATCAGGGGAGGGAGGCTTTTGCCTTCGCCAGCCGCTCCACGCCCGCGTCCAGCGTCTCGTCGCGCTTGGCGAAGCAGAGTCGGATGAGGCTGGTCGGGGCGTCCCGCTCGTAGAAGGCCGAGACCGGGATGGCGGCGATGCCGTGGTCCTTCACCGCGCGCAGGCAGAAGGCGCGGTCGTCCTCGGCGATGCCCGAGGCGGCGAGATCGACATTCAGGAAGTAGGTCCCGGCGGCCGGCAGGACCTTGAAGCCCGCCTGGGTCAGGCCGGCCGACAGCCGGTCGCGCGAACGCTGCAGCCCCGTCGGCATGGTGGCGAACCAGTCGTCGCAGGTCCTCAGGCCCCAGGCGACGGCGGCCTGGAGATTGGGCGGGGTGGTGAAGGTGAGGAACTGGTGCGCGCCCGCCAGGGCCTTGCTCAGGGCCGGCGCGGCGCAGAGGAAGCCGACCTTCCAGCCGGTCAGCGCGAACATCTTCCCCGCCGAGCCGATCTTCACCGTCCGCTCGCGCATCCCGGGGAAGGCCATCAGCGGCCGGAAGCGACGGCCGTCGAAGACGATCTGCTCCCAGACCTCGTCGCAGACCGCGATGGCGTCGTGGCGCACGCAGTACTCCGCCAGCAGGGCCAGCTCCTCGTCGGCGAAGATGGTCGCGGCCGGGTTCACCGGATTGTTCAGGACGACCAGCCTCGTGTTCGGCGTGAAGACCGCGTCGAGCATCTCGCGGGTGATGCGGAAGTGCGGCGGGTCCAGCCGGGCCAGGCGCGGAACGCCGCCGCAGCGTCGGACCATCGGCAGGTAGGCGTCGTACAGCGGCTGGAACAGCACTACCTCGTCGCCCGGCGAGACCAGGCTGAGGAAGGCGGCGGCCAGCGCCTCGGTGGCGCCGGAAGTGACGGTGATCTCCTCGGCCGAAAGCTCCAGTCCCTGCCATTTCGCATAGTGGTCGGCGACGGCCTGGCGCAGGTCGGGCAGGCCGCGCATGGGCGGGTACTGGTTGTAGCCGCCGATCGACTCCTCGGCCGCCCTGCGCCGCACGGCCTCCGGGCCCGGCTCGTCCGGGAAGCCCTGGCCGAGGTTGATCGCCCCGGTCTCGCGGGCGAGACCGCTCATCACCTCGAAGATGGTGGTCGGCAGGTCGGCGTAGACGGGATGGACCACGGGAACTCCTTGCGCGGCGCGCGAGCGTTTCCCAGACTCATGCCATGCGCATCGTCGATTTCGAACCCCGCCATGCCGACGCCTGGAAGAGCCTGAACGAGGCCTGGATCGGCAAGATCTTCTCGCTCGAACCCGCCGACCGGATCGTGCTCGACGATCCGCGGGGCCAGGTCATCGACGCGGGCGGCCATATCTTCATGGCCGAGGACGAGGCCGGCGCGCCGGTCGGCTGCGTCGGCCTGAAGGCCATGGACGACGGCGGCTTCGAGGTCGTGAAGATGACCGTCGGCGAGGCTGCGCGGGGAACCGGTCTGGGCCGGCTGCTGATGGAGGCCTGCATCGCGCGGGCTAAGGCGGTGGGCGCGACGCGGCTGTATCTGGAGAGCAACTCCAGCCTGGGGCCGGCGCTGGGTCTCTACCGCGCGTCCGGGTTCGTGGAGCTGCCGCCGGCGGACACGCCCTATGCCCGGGCAGACGTATTCATGGAGCTGCGGCTCTAGAACGGGTGGAGCAGGACCCGGCGGCCTTCCATCGCCGCGCGGTGGGCCGGGGTGACCAGCCCTATCCCGACCATCTCGTCCCATTCCGCGTGGGTCGGCGCCCGCCAGCGGCCGCGAACCAGATCGGCGCCGTACTGGAGATTGTAGTTCCGGCGCGAGTCCCGGTGGTGGATGAAGTGCGACACGCGCGCCGCCACGCCGTAGGGCGAGGTCAGCACCCAGCGGGTCGGCCAGGGCGCGTCGCGCAGCATGTCCTCGAAGCGCGAGTGCATGTGCAGGTGGAACCACTTCGAGAACAGGAAGTAGGGCGTGGCGAACACGAGGTTGGCCAGCAGCATCGCGGCGGCGGCCGTCCAGCCGGGCGCGAACGGCAGCCAGAGCAGGTTGATGAGGATCGGCACGGCATAGGGCCCATGGCCGGCGCTCGTGAAGGTCGCGCCGTAGCGCGAGCGGACCATGTGGCGCCAGGTGGCCGGGTCGAACTGGCGCGCCAACACCTGCTTCAGGGCCTCCTCGTCGCCGGCGTGGCTGAACTGCTCCACGTAGGAGTGCCGGTAGGTGCGGAAGTGATGCAGGACGTTGTGGTCATAGTGCACGTGCCAGAGCGCCGGCAGCCATCGGCGATGCCTGTACAGGAAGGCGCGGTGCGCGGGGGTGATGTCCAGCACATACTCGTGGAAGAGCGACTCCCAGATGGAGGACTGGACGTAGAACCACAGCCCGGCGCCGAAGAACCAGGCGGCGAATTCGATGATCGTTCCCCCGCTCATAGGCGCATGGATTGCGCGTTATGCGTGTGAGTCAACAAAAGGTTGAATCGAGCGCGTGCATCGCGCGAGGCGCCGCAGCGGCTGATCCGGCGTCGCGACGGCGGCGCCGAGGGGCGATTTCGGCGTAACGCAAAGGACGCAGTAACAATCCTTGTACCCCGAGAAGGCATTGCGGGGTTGCGTTCGGGGCCGTTTTTCGCTTTGAAGCGGCCCTCTCCGACTTTCTGAAAGACTCGATGAAAGACCCGTTGCGCACGGGCTTCGCCGAACGCCAAAAGGCGGCGGCCGAAGCCAAGAAGGCCTTGCTGGCCAAGTTCAAACCCAAGCCCACCGTTCAGGCCACCGAATTCATCAGCCGCGAAGAGCGGCTGGCCGCCGAACGGGAAGCCACCCGCCAGGCGCGCGAAGTGGCCAAGGAAGAAGCCCGCAAGGCCGCCGAAGCCAAGGCCGAGGCCGACCGCATCGCCGCCGAGAAGGCCGCCGAGGAGCGGCGCCTGGCGTTGCTGAACGACGAAGAGGCCCAACTGGCCCTCAAGCGCGAAGACCGCAAGGCCCGCAAGGCGGAGGCCAAGGCCGCCGCCCGCGCCAAGCGCGAAGCCAAGCGCGGCTAAATCCTGGTGACAGGCCGCCCGGTTGCAATTCCGGGCGGGCGCCCGCAGGCTCCCCAGCAGTAAGGGGAGTTCGCCGCCTTGGTTCAATCCCGCACGGACCGGGTATGGACGGAGGTCATTCCGTTGCGGCGGCGTGGCCACGTCCAGACGCTCGTGCTGACCATCGTCGCCGCGCTTGGTGGCGCGGTATGGCTCGGCCCGGCGTTCGCCGGCGGGTGGGCGGCGCTGGTGCTCACCCTGCTGCTGCTGGTTCAGCCGCTGCTGCGCTGGATCGAGACGCGGCCGACGCCGGGACCGGCCCACGAGTGGGGTCTGGCCGCCTACACCTTCGTCTTCACCGGCTGCTACTGCCTGCTGCCGCTTTCCCTTGCGGCGCGGATAGGCCACATCACGGCGGAGTTCGCCGGCGTGGCCATGCTGGGCGCCATCGCCCTGTCCAGCACCACCGAGTTCGTGATGTCGCGCCGGGTCGGGCTGGGTTCGATGTCGGCCATCTTCGTCACAACCGTCGCCCTCGTGCTGATCCGGTCGACGGACGAGCCGGTGATCGATCGCGTCTTCGCGGTGATCGCGGTGGCGGGCTTTTTCGCCTGCATCGTGCAGTACGCCATGAACCGGGTGCGGGCCGACCGGCAGCTGCGCGCCGCGGTGGCCGAGGCCGAGGCGGCCAACGTCGCCAAGGGCGCCTTCCTGGCCACCATGAGCCACGAGATCCGCACGCCGCTGAATGGCGTCCTCGGCATGGCCCAGGCCATGGCGGCCGACGACCTGGGCGATGAACAGCGCCGCCGCCTGATGATCATCCGCGAGGCCGGAGCGACCCTGACCAATGTCCTGAACGACGTCCTCGACTTCTCCAAGATCGAGGCAGGGCGTCTGGAGCTGGAGGCGGTCGAGTTCGACCTGGGAGAGTGCCTGCGCGTGGCGGCGGCGCCGTTCGGCGTGCTGGCCAGCGAGAAGGGGCTCGACCTGCGGCTCGACATCGCCGCCGACGCCGAGGGGCTCTACAGCGGCGACGTCGCCCGGCTGCGGCAGGTGTTCGGCAACCTGGTCTCCAACGCCGTGAAGTTCACCGAGGCCGGCCGGGTCGATATGACGGTCACGCGAGAGACGGGCGTGGTGCGGATCGCGGTGGCCGACACGGGCGCGGGCATGGCTTCCGAACAGCTCGATCGGCTGTTCGGCCGCTTCAACCAGCTGGACGACAGCAACACCCGTCGCCATGGCGGCACCGGGCTGGGGTTGGCGATCTCGCGCGATCTGTGCCGGCTGATGGGGGGCGACATCACCGTGGTCAGCGCGCCGGGCGAGGGCTCGACCTTCACCGCCGAGGTGGCCCTGGTGCGGCTGGGCGACGCGCCAGAGCCGGCGCCGCTCCAACCCTCGACACAGGCCGACCGGCCGGGCCTGAGGCTGCTGGCGGCCGAGGACAACCGGGTGAACCAGATCGTGCTTGAGACCCTGCTGGCGCAGGCGGGGATCACGCCGGTGGTGGCGCCCGACGGCGCACAGGCGGTCAAGGCTTGGGCCGAGGCGGAATGGGACCTGATCCTGATGGACGTACAGATGCCGGTGCTCGACGGCATCGGCGCGGTGAAGGAAATTCGCGCCCGCGAGGCGTCGAGCGGTCGCCGCCGCACGCCGGTCATCGCCCTGACCGCCAACGCCATGACTCACCAGGTCGAGGAACTGCTGGCAGCGGGCATGGATCTGCACGTCGCCAAGCCCATCGACGCGGCGGTTCTGTTCACCGCCATCGAGACCGCGCTGGAGATGGCCGAACTGGCCGAGGAAGCCGGACAGGCGTAGGTCGCTGATCATGACCTCGCCCGCCGACGCCGTCCGCGCCCGCCGCAAGCTGACCAACAAGCTGATCGCCGCCCATGACGCGGCGCGGCTGAGGCCGTTCCTCCATCCCGACGTGAAGCTGATCACCGGCGACGGGACGCTGATCCTGGGCGCGGCCGCGGTCGTCGACGCCTTCGCAGGGCAGTTCGCCGACGCGTCCTTCGTGCATTACGTCCGGACGACGGAGACGGTCGAGCTGGACGCGGCCGGCGAGCGCGCCGCCGAGGCGGGGCGCTGGACCGCCCTGTGGAAGGCCGGCGAGGGCGAGCAGACGATGGCCGGGACCTATCTCGCCACCTGGCGCAAGGTCACCGGCCAGTGGGTGATCGAGAGCGAGCTGTTCGTGACGCTGGAAGGCTAGAGCCGCGTCTCCGCCGCCAGCCAGTCGATGAAGGTCCGCACCCGCGCCGGAAGATGGCCGCCCTGGCCGACGTAGACGGCGTGGATCTCCTCGACGTCGCCCGGGTTCAGCTCCTCCAGCACCGGGACCAGCAGTCCGGCGCGGATGTCGCCCTCGACGTGGAAGCGGCCCTGGCGGCCGAGGCCGACGCCGTCCAGCGTCAGCTGGCGCATGGTCTGGCCGTCGCTGACCAGCACCCGGGCGTCGGCGGCGTAGGGCTCCGGCTCGCCGGCGGTGTTGAGGAACATCCAGTCCTGCACGCTGCGCTGGAAACGGAAGCCGAGCAGCTGGTGGTCCTTCAGGTCCGCGACCGTGCGGGGCGTGCCGTACTTTTCCAGATAGGCGGGCGATCCGACCACCACCTTGCGGCTCTGGCCCAGCTTTCGCGCCATCAGCGCCGAGGATTGCAGCTTGCCCACGCGGATCGCCACGTCCGCCCGCTCGTCCATCAGGTCGATGACCTGGTCGGTGAGGGAGAGGTCGACGTCGACCTCGGGCCAAGTCTCCAGGAAGCGAGGCAGCAGGGGCGACAGGCAGAGCAGGCCGAAGCCGATGTTGGCGTTGACCCGCAACCGGCCGCGGGGCGTCTCGCCGGCGGCGACCTCCCGCTCCGCCTCGGCGATGTCGGCCAGCACCCGGACGCTGCGATCGTGGAAGGCCGCGCCCTCCGGCGTCAGCTGCAGCTTGCGGGTCGAGCGGTTGACCAGCCGGGCTCCGAGACGCGCCTCCAGCCGTGCGACCAGCTTGCTGACCGCCGAGGGCGTCATCCGCAGGTCGCGGGCGGCGGCCGAAAAGCCGCCCCGTTCGACGACCCGGGCGAAGACCTCCATTTCGCCGGACCGGTTGATGTCGCTTCGCGCCATGGTGAATTCATTTCACATATGATTTTCCCAAAGTGCATCTAATTCATCGACGACCGGGTTGCTACCTGCACGCCTCGCAACGCTGTTCGAGGATGCCGCCGTGCCTATCGCCCTTCTCGCCCTGACCGCCGGAGCCTTCGGGATCGGCGTCACCGAATTCGTCATCATGGGACTGCTGATGCAGATCTCCGCCGATCTGGGAGTGTCGATCCCGGCGACGGGGCTGCTGATCAGCGGCTATGCGCTGGGGGTCTTCGTCGGCGCGCCGATCCTGACCATCGCCACCCGCAAGCTGCCGCGGAAAACCACGCTGATCGCGCTGATGATCATCTTCACGATCGGCAACCTGGCCTGCGCCCTGGCGCCCGGCTACGGCTGGCTGATGGCCGCGCGGATCGTCACGGCGCTGGCGCACGGGACCTTCTTCGGCGTCGGTTCGGTGGTCGCCACCGGCCTGGTCGCGCCCGACAAACGCGCGTCAGCCATCGCCATCATGTTCACCGGCCTGACCGCCGCGACCCTGCTGGGCGTGCCGTTCGGCGCGTGGCTGGGGCTGGAGTTCGGCTGGCGCTCGACCTTCTGGGCGGTGACCGGCATCGGCGTGCTGGCGACCATCATCCTGTCGATCTTCGTGCCGTCGTCGAAGGAGACCGAAGCGCCCGGCCGTCTGCGGGACGAGGTCGCCACCCTGGCGCGGCCGCAGGTGCTGATGGGACTGGCGATGACCGTGCTGGGCTTCGCGGGCGTGTTCGCGGTGTTCACCTACATCCAGCCGATCCTGACCCAGGTGACCGGCTTCTCGAAGGAAGCGGTCTCGCCGATCCTGCTGGTGTTCGGCGGCGGGCTCGCCGTGGGCAACCTGCTGGGCGGCAGGCTGGCCGACCGGCGGCTGATGCCGGCGGTGCTGGGCACGCTGGCGGCGCTGGCCGTGGTGCTGGGCCTGATGACGTTCGGCATCCATTCGAAGGTCGCCACCGTGGCCTTCGCCGGCCTGCTGGGCGTCGCGGCCTTCGCCACCGTGGCGCCGCTGCAGCTGCGGGTGCTGGAGAAGGCGGGCGGGGCGGGGCAGAGCCTGGCGTCCAGCCTCAACATCGCCGCCTTCAACCTCGGCAACGCGCTGGGCGCCTGGCTGGGCGGGGTGGTGATCGCCAGCGCCCTGGGCCTGGAGGCGCTGACCTGGGTGGCGGCGCTGGTGACCGTGGCCGGCCTGCTGATCGCGCTGGCCAGCCGGCGG
The DNA here is from genome assembly GCA_044238855.1 of Caulobacter sp. Taxonomy (GTDB): domain Bacteria; phylum Pseudomonadota; class Alphaproteobacteria; order Caulobacterales; family Caulobacteraceae; genus Caulobacter. Next base: position 22,362 of record JBIICO010000022.1, on the reverse strand, counting down.
ATGGACCGGCGGGAGGGCGAGGCGCGCGAAGCGCTCGCGTAACTCCCGCCGCCACGGATCAGCCTTTCGGCTTGCCCTTGAAGGGCTTCTTCGGGCCGCCGGCGGGCTTGTATCCGGTGTCGGATTTGAAGCCGCCGCCGGCGCCGGCCCGCTTGGGACCCTTGAACTCGCCGCCGGCCTTGAAAGCGCCGCCGGTGGCCGCGCGGGGCTTGCGGGCGGGCTTCTCGGAGGCCTGGTCAGCCGGGTTGTAGGGCACCGACTCGCGGGCCGCGGCGTCACGCGGGGCGCGGCCGGGCTTGCGGACCTCGGTGCGGTCCTCGCGGGGCTTCCACTCCGGCTTCTCGGCGCGGGCGGGACGCTCGGTCCGTTCAGCCTGAGGCGCGGCGGCGCGGGGGGCCTTGTCCTTCCACGCGGGCTTGTCGCCGCGCGGGGCCTTGTCCTTCCAGGCCGGCTTGTCGGGACGGTCGCCACGCGGCTTGTCCTTCCACTCCGGACGGGCGGGGCGGTCAGCGCCGCCCTCGGCGCGCGGAGCCTTGTCCTTCCAGGCGGGACGCTCGGTCCGTTCCGGACGCGGACCGCGATCCTTCCAGTCCGGACGTTCGCCGCCGCGCTCGGCGCGCTGCGGGCGATCACCACGGTCGGGACGGTCGCCGCGTTGCGGACGGTCGCCGAACGACTTCTTCGGGCCGAAATCGCGCGAGGTCGGCGGCGTGGTCTGCTCGACGCGGACGTCCTTCTCCGGGTTGGCGGCGGCGTTCTCGAGGAACTTGCCGGCCATCTCCTCGGAGATCTGGAACTTGGTCTCGTTGTCGAAAATGCGGATCTGGCCGATGTCCTTCTTGGTCAGGACGCCCAGGCGGCAGATCAGCGGCAGCAGCCACTTGGGGTCGGCGTTCTTGGCGCGGCCGATCGACAGCTTGAACCAGGTGGCGTCGGCGAAGGCGTCGTGGTCGCGCGGGGCGCGGTCTTCCGACGGCTCGAAGCCGCCGTCCTCGCGCGGCAGGCGCGGCTTCTGGCCATGCTCCTTGAACGGGCCGCCGTCGTACAGGTCTTCCGGCTCCGGCAGGCGGGCGCGGTACATGCGCAGCAGGGCCACGGCGATGGCCTCGGCCGAGCTCTGGTCCATCAGGATGCGGGCCAGGCCCAGGTCTTCCTCGCTGGCCGGCTCGGTCAGGGTCGGGTCTTCCAGCATGCGGCGCTGGTCGCCGGCGCGGATCTCGTCGGCGCTGGGCGGGCCGAGCCATTCGGCCTCGATGCCGGCCGAGTGGAACAGCATCTCCGCCTTGCGGCGGCGGGTGTAGGGGACCAGCAGGACGGAGACGCCCTTCTTGCCGGCCCGGCCCGTGCGGCCCGAACGGTGCAGCAGGGTCGCCTTGTTGACCGGCAGGTCGGCGTGGATCACCAGGCCGAGGTCCGGCAGGTCCAGGCCGCGGGCGGCGACGTCGGTGGCGACGCAGACGCGGGCGCGGCGGTCACGGAGCGACTGCAGCGCGTCGTTGCGCTCGCGCTGGCCCATCTCGCCCGACAGGCCGACGACCTCGAAGCCGCGCTCGCGCAGGCCGGCGTAGAGGTGGCGGACCGCGTCGCGGGTCGAGCAGAACACCAGGGCCGCGCCGGCGTGGTAGTGGCGCAGCACGTTGACGACCGCGTGCTCGATCTCGTTCGGGGCCACGCGGATGGCCTTGTAGTCGATGTCGCCGTGCGGCTCGTTGCGGGTGGTGGTGTCGATACGGACCGCGTCGCGCTGGTAGGTCTTCGCCAGCTGGGCGATGTCCTTGGCGATGGTGGCCGAGAACAGCAGGGTGCGGCGCTCTTCCGGCGTGGTCTCGAGGATGAACTCGAGGTCGTCGCGGAAGCCGAGGTCGAGCATCTCGTCCGCTTCGTCGAGCACGGCGACCTTCAGGCCCGACAGGTCGAGGTGGCCGCGCTCCAGGTGGTCGCGCAGGCGGCCCGGGGTGCCGACGACGATGTTGCAGCCGCGGCCCAGGCTGCGCTGCTCGCTGCGGGCGTCCATGCCGCCGACGCAGGTGACGATCTTGCCGCCGGCCTTCTTGTAGAGCCACTCCAGCTCGCGGCTGACCTGCAGGGCCAGTTCGCGGGTCGGGGCGATGATCAGCGCGGCCGGACGGCCGTCGCCGCCCAGGTACTGCTCGTCACCCAGCAGGGTCGAGGCCATGGCCACGCCGAAGGCGACGGTCTTGCCAGAGCCGGTCTGGGCGCTGACCAGCAGGTCGCGGCCTTCGGCTTCCTCGGCGAGGACGGCCAGCTGGACGGGGGTGGGGTCGGCGTAACCCTGCGCGACGAGCGCCTGCTCGATGGCGGGGTTGAGGGGCGGGAAGGCCATTTTCGGGTAGTTCCTGACAGGGCGAAACGCATTGGGCGCCCGGTCGGCTCGCAAAGGCGAGGGCGTGTGTAGCGGTTCGGAAGAGGTGAAGGGCGGGCTCATACAGGCAAACCTGTGGAAAAGCCACCCCGGGGGCGGAAACGTCGCGGATTGAGAGGGGGCGAATGTCTCGTGTTGGCGTTCGGCCGCGCCGCGCGTGGAGCGGATGCGGGGATAGACGCGGTGTCGCGGAGCCGGGCGACGGTCGCGTGAGGGCGGGCGGCCGCTGGGAAGCCGCTGCGGGGCAAGGCATACGGAGCCGTGGGCAAGGTTCATCCGCCGAGTCTGGCACGACGCCGGGGGAGGGGGACGAAACGGGCGGCCACGCCGGCCGGGATGTCGCCAAAAGGGGCGGAATGTCTCGCGTTGTCGCGAGATTATATGTCTCCAGAGTCGTCAGTCGGGGACTGGATATCGTGTCCCCTGGGACATGATTTCCTGTCCCCTCAACAGCGTCCGGCGTTGTCGAGGGGACAGCTAATGATGTCCCCTGCGGGGACACCAAAAGCAGTCCCCGGCCGAGCGTTACATTCGCCAGCTTCCAGCCGGAAAACTCACCGACGTGAAGGGGCGTCCGGTCCAGCTCAACGAGCAAACCATTTTCCATTGTTTCATTGTCGCCGATATCGTCGGCAAGCTCGACGAGTGAACCTATTCTTGGCAACGGACGCCCGACGGGCTTGGCCGTATCCATAGGCCCGACAACGGCTTCAGGGGCTCAATCGAACTCGTCGGCTCGGACGCCTTGCTCGCTGATGCGCGCGCGCAACCAAGCCTTCTTCGACTATGCCGGGATCTCGGAAGAGCTTCTTCTGGACCGACTGAAGCGTCTCCTGTCCGCGCCCAAAAGGAAAAGGCGGGACGCCTCTCAGCGCCCCGCCTTCAATCGCTAGCTTTCTTAGGGACAGAGACCTTCGGCGCCCGTCCCGAACCTATTCGTCCTTCACGCGGCGCTTGCGGAAGCTCGGGTTCAGGACCTTCTTGCGCAGGCGGATGTTCTTCGGCGTCACCTCGACCAGTTCGTCTTCCTGGATGTAGGCGATGGCCTGTTCCAGGGTCGGGCGGCGCGGGGGGGTGAGGCGGATGGCCTCGTCCTTGCCGCTGGCGCGGACGTTGGTCAGCTGCTTGGCCTTCATCGGGTTGACGTCCATGTCGTCCGACCGGGCGTTCTCGCCGATGATCATGCCTTCGTAGGTCTTCTCGCCGGCGCCGACGAACATCACGCCGCGCTCTTCCAGGTTCCACAGGGCGTAGGCCGCCGTTTCGCCGTCCGAGTTGGAGATCAGCACGCCCTTGCGCTGCTGCTCGATGGCGCCCTTGTAGGCTTCGTAGTGGCTGAACACGCGGTTCAGGACGCCCGAACCCCGGGTGTCGGTCATGAACTCGCCCTGGTAGCCGATCAGCGAGCGCGACGGGGCCATCAGGCTGATGCGGGTCTTGCCGGCGCCCGACGGGCCCATGTCCTTCAGCTCGGCTTTGCGGGCGCTGAGCTTCTCGATGACGATCCCGGTGAACTCCTCGTCCACGTCGATCATGACCTCCTCGATCGGCTCCATGCGCTCGCCCGTCTCCTCGTCCTTCTGGAAGACGACGCGCGGACGGCTGATCGAGACCTCGAAACCTTCGCGGCGCATGCCTTCGATCAGCACGCCCAGCTGCAGTTCGCCGCGGCCGGCGACCTCGTAGGCGTCGCGCTCGGCCGTCTCGGTCACGCGGATGGCGACGTTCGACTCGGCTTCCTTCAGCAGGCGGTCGCGGATGACGCGCGACTGGACCTTGTCGCCTTCGCGGCCGGCCAGCGGGCTGTCGTTGACCGAGACGGTCATCGAGATGGTCGGCGGGTCGATCGGCTGCGCGGGCAGGGCGTCGACGACCTCCAGCGCGCAGAGGGTGTCGGCCACGGTGGCCTTGGACATGCCGGCGATGGCGACGATGTCGCCCGCTTCCGCGCCCTCGTCGATCGGCTGGCGCTTCAGGCCGCGGAAGGCCAGCACCTTGGTGATGCGGCCCTGCTCGATCACCTTGCCGTCACGGTCCAGCGCCTTGATGGGCATGCCCGGGATGGCCTTGCCGCTCTCGATGCGGCCCGTCAGCAGGCGGCCCAGGAAGGGATCGCTTTCGATCAGCACGTTCAGGATCTGGAACGGCTTGTCCTTGTTCGCCTCGACCTTGGGCGGCGGCACGTGGTCGACGATCAGGTCGAACAGCGGGGCCAGGTTGTCGTTCGGCTGGCTCATGTCCAGCGTCGCCCAGCCGTTGCGGCCCGAGGCGTAGATGTGCGGGAAGTCCAGTTGTTCGGGCGTGGCGCCGATGGCCTCGAACAGCTCGATGGTCTCGAGGTGCACGCGGTCCGGGTCGGCGTGGGCGCGGTCGACCTTGTTGATACAGAGGATCGGGCGCAGGCCCATCTTCAGCGCCTTGGTCAGCACGAACTTGGTCTGGGGCATGACGCCCTCTTCGGCGTCCACGAGGATGACGCAGCCATCCACCATGCCGAGGATCCGCTCGACCTCGCCGCCGAAGTCGGCGTGGCCGGGGGTGTCGATGATGTTGATCCGGGTCTCGCCCGCCTTGCCGTTCCAGAGGACGGAGGTGCACTTGGCGAGGATGGTGATGCCCCGCTCTTTCTCCTGGTCATTGGAATCCATGGCGCGCTCGACCGTCGCCTCATTGGCGCGGAAGACGCCGGATTGGGCGAGGAGCTGATCGACCAGGGTGGTCTTGCCATGGTCGACGTGCGCGATGATGGCGATGTTTCGCAGGGACATGAGGTGCTTTTCGGGGCGGGGAGGAGGCGCGCGCTTTTACGCGACTGCGAGCGGTTTAGCCACCCCGGCGAGATGACGCGGTTCAGGGCGGCTTCAAACGCCTGTTTTTATTCACCAATGCGTGAAAATTAGCCGGTCCGGCCCATAACTTGTGCGCTGCAATATATAACGTTTGTGCAACGAATGACCTTGCGGCAGCGCGGTTTCCTAATGGCCGTGCGAGAGATTCTTATCCTGAGGGTACATTTTCCCCTTGCCCGTTTGTGCGCTGCACACTAGAAAGAAGGTGTGAGGCGGCTCTGTCGCCTCTGCCCTTCCTGGGCGTTTCCTCCCTAATGAACTGCGGCGCCCTCACCGGCGCCGCTTTTTTTTGGCCCGGGCCCTGGGACCGGTGTCACAAGGGTTCGCGGCGTCCGGTCAGGCTGGCGCGAGGCGGGGCCAGGCTTCCGCCAGCACGCCCGTCAGGCGCGCGACGTCGGTCTTCAGCCGGTCCAGCCCGGCCGTCGGCTCCAGCGTCTTCTCGTCCATATAAAGAGAGCGATTGATCTCGACCTGCAGCGCGTGGGTGCGCTGCTGCGGCTTGCCGTAGTGCTCTGTGGTGTAGCCGCCGGCGTAGGGGGCGTTGCGGGCCACGCGGTAGCCCATCGCCTCCAGCTCCCGCTCCACCAGGTTGGTCAGCTTCTGGGTGCAGGCCGAGCCGTAGCGATCGCCGAGCACGATGTCGCAGCCCTTGCCGTGGCGCGGGGTGACGGCGGTGCGGGCGGCGGCCTCCGGCATCGAGTGCCAGTCCACCAGAACCGCCATGCCGTGCGCGGCGCGCGCCTGGGCCAGCAGGCGGACCAGGGCGTCGTGATAGGGGCGGTGGCCGACCTCCACCCGGGCCTGGGCCTCGGCGAAGGTGAGCTTGCGGGCATAGATCTCGCGGCCCTCGCCGGCGACGCGGGCGATGGCGCCGAGGCCGGCGGCGACCCGGGCCGAGCGGCCGCGCGCGAACTCCGGCAGCTCGTCGGAGAACATCCGCGGGTCCAGTTCCCAGGGGTCGCGGTTCAGGTCGATCCAGGCCCGGCCCATCTGGGCCAGGATCAGGGACGCGCCGTGGTCGGCCGCGCCGGCGATGATCTCGTCGACGTAGGCGTCCTCGGACTTGCGCAGCAGTTCCGGCTGGATCGCGGCGGCGGCCAGCATCTCGGACGGGTAGCGACGACCGGAATGGGGCGAGGCGAACACGAGGGGCGTGGGCGGAGCATCGCGCGCGACGATCTCGAACACGGGCGCGTCGCCCGCCTCGCCGTCCGCCGTCCCGCCCAAATCGGCCTGCCACGCGTTCATGCGCCATGATGGCGACGTCCGGCCGCGCCGGTCAAAGGCTTTCCATCCCCATTCCGGACCGCCTTATCCCCAGCGGGCGCCCGGGGTGCGACCTCGGGTTCATCGCGCCTTTACGCCTGACCGGCTAGGTTTCGGGTCCGATCCAGACCCAGAGACCCGACCGACCATGCCGCGCATCCTTCTCGCCGAAGACGACGATTCCCTGCGCAACTTCCTGGCCCGGGCCCTGGAACGCGCCGGCTACGAGGTCACCGCCTGTGCCGACGGCGAGCAGGCCGCGGCCGTGCTCGACGAGGACTGGGACCTGCTGCTGACCGACATCGTCATGCCCGGCATGGACGGCATCGAGGTCGCCCGCCACGCCGCCGCCCGCCATCCGGGCCTGCGCATCATGTTCATCACCGGCTTCGCCGCCGTGGCCCTGACCGCCGGCGAACGCGCCCCGGCCGGCGCCAAGGTGCTGTCCAAGCCCGTCCACCTGCGCGAGATCGTGCAGGAGGTCGAACGGATGATGGCGGCGGCCTAGAACACTTCCGGCGGTTTGCGCGTTTGCATGGTTGCAAGGCCCGAGAAGCCTCGCTATACCGCCGCTCCTCCCCGGATATGGACGCGTAGCTCAGCGGGAGAGCACCTCGTTGACATCGAGGGGGTCACTGGTTCAATCCCAGTCGTGTCCACCATCCTGCTTCGCTCGACGAGCCTCGCGGGAGAAATCCCGCCCCTGACATTCGAAACGAAACGCCGACGGCTCAGGCCGCCGACTTCTCGTCGCAGGGCAGCGGCGTCACTTCCACACCCCGGCTCTCCAGATATGTCTTCCCCCACTGGCGCAGGGTCAGCAGGACCGGCGCGAGGGTGCGGCCGAACTCGGTCAGCTCGTACTCCACCTTCGGCGGCACCTGCGGATAGACGCGGCGGGTCAGCACGCCGTCCGCCTCCAGTTCGCGCAACTGGAGGGTCAGCATTCGCTGCGTGGCGCCGGGGATCCGGCGCGTGATCTCCATGAAGCGCAGCTTGCCGTCCATAAGATGGAACAGGATCAGCGGCTTCCACAGCCCGCCGATCACCGACAGGGTCGCCTCGACCGGACATCCGCTCCTGGAGTCGTGCCGCTTGGGTCGCATGTCATACGTCCATAAATGATAGTACCGGCGATGATTGTGCCTTCTTGCCGTTTCTGATGCGTCCCCCAAGTCTCCGTCAACCTAGAAGGAGACCTGAATGAAGGCGCTGCTGACGGAGAAGACCGAGACCGGCCTCTCCAGCGAAATCCGGGATATCGCCGACGACCAGATCGGCGAGGGCGACGTCACTGTCCGGATCGAGTGGTCGACGATCAACTACAAGGACGCGCTGGCCGTGTCCGGGCGCGGCAAGATCATGCAGACCCTGCCGCTGATCGGCGGCATCGATTTCGCCGGCGTCGTCGAGACGTCGGACTCGAACGCCTTCAAGCCGGGCGACCGGGTGCTGGTGAACGGCTGGGGCCTGAGCCAGACCCACAACGGCGGCTATGCCGAGAAGGCGCGCGTGCCGGCCGATTGGCTGATTCCCGTGCCTGACGCCTTCTCCACCCGTGAGGCCATGGCGATCGGCACGGCCGGCTATACCGCCATGCTTTGCGTGCTGGCGCTCGAGCACGGCGGCCTGACGCCGGCCAGCGGCGATGTGCTGGTGACGGGCGCCAACGGCGGCGTCGGATCGATCGCCATCGCCCTGCTGTCGAAGCTCGGCTACCGGGTGATCGCCTCCACGGGCCGCGCGTCGGAAGCGGACTACCTGACATCGCTGGGGGCGGCCGAGATCATCGACCGCGCCGCGCTGTCCGAGCCGGGCCGTCCGCTGGGCGCCGAGCGCTGGGCGGGCGTCGTCGACTCCGTCGGCAGCCATACGCTGGCCAATGCGCTGGCCCAGACCCGCTACGGCGGGGTAGTGGCGGCCTGCGGTCTCGCCCAGGGCATGGATCTGCCCGCCAGCGTCGCGCCGTTCATCCTGCGCGGCGTCACCCTCGCCGGCATCGACTCCGTCAACGCGCCGAGGGCGATCCGGCTCGACGCCTGGTCGCGGCTGGCGCGGGATCTCGACCCGGCCAAGCTCGCCTCCGCCACGCGTGAGGTCGCTCTGGCCGATGTGCCGGAGACGGTGGGGCTGCTTCTCGACGGCAAGGTCCAGGGCCGGACCGTCGTTCGCATCGCCTGAGCAAAGGACAATCATCATGAGCCATGAAACCCCCTCCGCGCGTCGCGGGCGTGCGCTGATCACCGGCGCGTCCAGCGGCATCGGCGCCGTCTATGCGGAACGGCTGGCGCGGCGCGGCTACGATCTGGTGCTGGTCGCCCGCCGCGCCGACCTGCTGTCGGATCTGGCCGGGCGCCTGGCGGCCGAAACCGGCGCCGACAGCGAGATTCTCGTCGCCGACCTCACCGACGTCGCCGCGCTTCGGACGGTCGAGGACCGGCTGGCGGCCGGGGACATCGAGGTGTTCGTCAACAACGCCGGCGCGGCCGTTCTGGGCGCGATGGCGGACGCCGAGGCGGAGGCGCTGCACAAGCTGGTGCTGCTCAACGTCGTCGCGCCGACGCAGCTGGCGCGCGCCGTCCTGCCGTCCATGAGGGCGCGGGGCGCGGGCGCGATCATCAACATCGGTTCCGTCACCGGGCTGATGACCGACCGGGCGGGCGTCGGCGCCGTCTACAGCGCCGGCAAGGCCTATGTGCTGGCGCTGAGCGAGGGGCTGAACGCCGAACTGGCCGGCGAGGGCGTGTTCGTCCAGGCCGTGCTGCCCGGCGTGACGCGCACCGCCATCTGGGGCGAGGGCGACCGCTCGCGCCTGTCGGCGATGCCGGCCGAGATGATCATGTCGGCCGAGGATATGGTCGACGCGGCGCTCGCCGCCTGGGATCAAGGGGAGGCGATCACTATCCCGGCCTTGCCGGACAACCGGGATCTCGAAGCGTTCCTCGCCGCCCGGCGAGCGCTGTACCCGAACCTGAGCCGCAGCAAGCCGGCGGCGCGGTACGGGATCGGCTAGCCCACCACGCCCTTGGCCTTGGCCGTCTGCGTCTTGCGGTCGGCCAGGCCGTTCTGGCCGCCGTTGATCAGCAGGGTGACGGCCTCGACGTTGTCCTGCCGGGCCTTCGCCACGCAGCCCCGCTCCACGAAGAAGCGGGCGGCGACGTCCGCCGACTTCACAGGATCCAGCAGGTCGTCCGCGGTGACGGCGTAGTGCTCGTAGTTGGCGCGGCCGGTCAGCTGCTTGTAGCCGCCGCCCCGGAAGCGCCAGCCGTCGCCCGGCTGGCTGTTGCCGAGGTTCTTAAGGCCCCAGGGACCGCCGTAGACGACGTTGGCGATGCCTTCCTGGTCCGCCGCGCGGGTGATGACCTTCTTGCCGTTGACGACCTTCTCCAGCCGCCCGAGCCGCTGGCAGTCGGCGTCGCTGATGCGGTGCTTGCCGAACAGGGCGCGCAGGCGGACGGTGCTATAGTTCAGGCTTTCGCTGAGCTTCGCGTAGCCGCCGGACTCGACATGCATCTGGCCCAGCCAGTGGGCGAGCACCAGCCTGTCGGTCAGCCCGTGCTTCGTGGCCGCCGCCTGAAGCGCCGCCAGCGTGCCGGGCACCGCGCGCGGCGCGAAGGCCTTGAACCTCGCCGCATCGATCGTCGCCATCATCCTCTCCCGTCCTGATCCCGTCCTGAAGCTTTCGTCTCACGGTTGCACGGCGCGCCGGCCGGTCAAGTAACGATGTTCTTTCCCCGCATCTTCCACCACGGCGCGCCCTTGCTCCGGGAGCCGTCGGCGGTTTCCCTGTTGGCGGTTCCGATTCCTTCGAAGGTCTGTTTCCGATGTCCGCCCCGCTGAACTTCCGGCCGCGAATGATCGCGCTGGCCGCCCTCTGCGCCTTGTTGGCGGGCGGCGCGCCGGCGCCGAAGCCCGAGATTTCCATTGAGGACGTCACCCGCTTCTATGCGCTCTACGACGCGGCGGGCGGTCGTCCGACGGCGGAGCAGCTTCAGCGCGACTACCTCGACGCCGGCTCCGGCGGGCTGAAGGACCTGGCGCGGCTGCGCAATGTGACCGGCGAGACCATGGCCAGGGCGATCGCCTCCAGACCCCAGGCCTACGAGGACGCCCGCGCCTGCATGGCGGTGCTGCCGAACGTGCGGTCGCGGCTGGACGAGGTGGTGGCGACGCTGGCGAGGCTCTATCCCCAAGCGTCGTTCCCCCCGATCACCATCGCCGTCTCGCGCACAAAGCCCGTGGCGATGGCCGACGCCCAGGGCGTGCGCATCGGCCTCGAGGCGCTCTGCGCCACCCGTTACATGAACCCGAACATCGAGGACCGCTTCGTCCATGTGGTGGCGCACGAGTACGCCCATAGCCAGCAGGACCAGGCCTTCATCGGGAAGGATGCGCCGACGGTTCTGGAGGCTTCGCTGATGGAAGGCTCGGCCGAGTTCGTCGCCGAACTGATCTCCGGCCAGGTCGGCAACCTGGCGCCGCGCGGACTGGCGAAGGGCCGGGAGCTGGAGATCGAGCGCCGGTTCGTCGGCGACATGGACAAGACCGACCTGTCGCCCTGGCTCTACAACGGCGCCAACGATACCCCCGGCGATCTCGGCTACTGGGTCGGCTACCGGATCACGAGGGCCTACTACGACCGCGCGCCCGACAAGAAGAAGGCGCTGGCCGGGATCCTGGCGATGAACGACGCCAAGGACTTTCTCGCCCGCAGTGGATGGGCGCCGAGCGACAGGCCCTAGCCGACCGCGCGGCGTTCGCGCCAGGCGGCCCAGCCGCCCCAGGCCACGGCGACCAGCAGCAGGTGGCTCCAGGCCAGATAAGCCGTGGCGTAGGCCCGGGCGGCGATGCGCAGGTCAATCATGATCGCCACGTGGGTCAGCAGGGTGAGCAACTGCAGGCTGGCCACCGCCATCGACCAGCCCTGCTTCCAACGCAGGGCGATCCAGACGAACAGGCCGAACAGGATCAGGTCCAGCGCGAAGGTCGCGTACTGGGGGCTGATCAGGTCGGCGCGGTTCTGAAGCGCCGAGGAGGCGATCCAGCCGACGGCCGTGACCACCGCCGTGACGCGCGCCGCCGTCGCGCCGCTGCTGAACGCCAGCCCGCAGGCGGCGAGCATGAGCGCCAGGCTGATCTGACTGGGCAGTGAGGAAAACAAAGGCCGAAGTCCCCCCTCGGAACTTCGGCCAGTTAATCCCGAACCCCGCCCCTTCGTAAGGGGGCAAGGCGTTACAACGACGTCACGCGGCGTCGCGGCCGCCGTCGAGCGCGGTCAGGCGGCCGCCGGTGCGGGGGACGTCCGTCTCCGGCTTGTCCCAGCCGCCGAGGGCGACGTTCCGCAGGCCGATCTGGGCCTGGACGTCCGACAGTTCGCGATGGGTCTCCACGATGCCCCGGCGGGCGGTGGCGAGGGCGGCGATGGTCTCGCTCGTGCGTTCGAACACGCCCTGGCCGATGATGGCCGAGATGCGGGCGTCCATCCGCGCGGCCGGCAGCATGGCGGTGAGAGAGGCGACGGCGGCGAGGGCGCCGTCGATGGCGGCCTCCGCGGCGAAAAGCTGGTCGGCGACCTGATGAGCGACGATCTTCCGTTTCATGACAGACTCCCCCCGTCCGCGCCCGAGGCGGGGCGCGCCGGTTTCTCTTGAATTGTGTGTTGCTGGTCGGAGGCTTGGCGGGGCCTCCGGGCCCTTCCTGTCAGTTCCAGCCCTGGAGGGACTGCTGAACGGCGAAGGCGAACTGGTGTGTCGCGATGAGCGCCATGCTCAGCAGCAGAGCCGCCAGGACCGACGCGCCCGTGATGAGCGCCAGTCGCTTGAGGGGGCTCAGGTCATGGAAGAACCCTCCTCCCGGCCACCGCGAAAGGTCTCGTCCGCCACCACCCAGGCGATGCAGAGGATTTCCTTCAGCACGTGGCCCGACGGCAGGTAGCGGGCCTGCTTGCGCGTGGCCGAGACCAGGCTCTCGACCATGTCCTGCTGGTTGCGGCTCGCCGCCAGATCCCGCAGGGCGTCTTCCAGCTGGTGCCAGGTCCAGACCGGCATGTCCGCCGCCGGGTTCCAGAGTTCCACGCCATTCGTCGTGGTGGCCGTCATGTCGAGGTCGTCCATGGGCTTCTCCTCGTGCTTGTCGAGAAGACGCTGATGGATCGAGGGGGGGCGGCGCCAGATCGCCCGGGGCGCCCCCTAAATCATTGAGGGGGGGCGTCGACGGCGCGTCGGACAGGGTGTTTTCGGACTCCCCGGCCTGCTCCCAGGCCAGGAACATCAGCGCCGCGTCGCGCCGGCTGGCGACGCCCAGGCGGCGGCGCGCTTCGTTCAGATGACCGTCGACGGTGTGCTGGGAAATCTGCAGGCGCCGGGCGATCTCCTTCGAGTGAAGATGCTCGGCGACGAGCCGGAGGCACTCACGCTCGCGTGGCGTAAGTCGTTCAATCGCGTAAGGATCGTGATGCTCCCCCATGAACGGAGAAGTAAGGCTTCATTTCGGGTTTCGTCCATAGGGTAGTTGCCCGGGGGCGCTTCGTCGCATCGGGGCGGATTGGTCAAAAAGCGCTTGTGGAATAAGGTGCGCGGGCGCAAAGGAAACCGCGTTCAGTCAGGGGCTCGGGCCTTGAAGTTTCTCGATATCGAAGTCCCCAAACCGCTGATGGAAGCGTTGCGCGCCTGTCGGCCGCATTTCATCGGCATCGCCGTGTTCAGCGCGCTGGTGAACATCCTCTACCTCGCGCCGGCCATCTACATGATGCAGGTGTACGACCGCGTGGTTCCGACCAGCGGTCTGCTGACCCTGTTCTTCATCACCCTGGTGGTGGCGGCCTCGCTGATGACGCTGGCGGCGCTGGACGCGCTGCGCGGCCGGCTGCTGGTCCGCGCCAGCCTGCGCATCGACAAGATCCTGTCCGGCACGATCCTCGACAAGCTGATGGCGCGGACCGGCCCCGGCGCGCCGGTCCAGGGCATGCGCGAGTTCGACACCCTGCGGCAGGCGATCTCCGGCCAGGCGGCGCTCGGCTTCCTCGACGCGCCCTGGACGCCGCTCTACCTCGCCATCGCCTTCATGCTGCACTGGGCGCTCGGCCTGCTGACGCTGTTCGGCGGCGCGCTGCTTGTGATCCTGGCGATCGTCAACGAGCGCTCGACCAAGGCCAAGGCGCTGGAGGCCAGCAAGGCCACGACCGCCGCCTATATCTCGCAGGAAGCGGCGAGCCAGAACGCCGAGGTGGTGCGCGCCATGGGCATGCGCGGGGCCTTGCGCGAGCGCCAGCTCAACGACCGCCGCGAAGGCCTGCAACTGTCCGGTCAGGCGCAGTTCACCGGCGGCCAGTTCGCCGCCATGACCAAGTTCCTGCGGCTGTTCCTGCAGTCGGCGGCCCTGGGCCTGGGCGCCTGGCTGGCGGTCGAGCGGCAGATCTCCGCCGGCGCCATCATCGCCGCCTCGATCCTGATGAGCCGCGCGCTGCAGCCGGTCGAGCAGGTGGTCGGCTCCTGGGGCGCCGTCATGCAGGCGCGCAACGCGCTGAAGACCCTTTCCGACATCTTCGCCGGCGACCAGTCCGAGACGCCGCGCACCCAGCTGCCCGATCCGAAGGGCAAGCTGACGTTCGACAAGGCCGTGGTCCGGGCGCCGGGCTCCGACCTGCTGCTGCTCAAGGGCGTCAGCTTCAACCTGAACCCGGGCGAGGTCATGGGCGTCGTCGGGCCGAGCGGCGCGGGCAAGACGACCCTGGCGCGGCTCGCCGCGGGCGCCAGCTCGCCGGACATGGGCGTCATCCGGCTGGACGGCGCCAACATGGCCGACTGGGACGCAGACCGCCTCGGCAAGCACATCGGCTATCTGCCGCAGGACAGCGCCCTGATCGCCGGCAGCATCCGGGACAACATCTCCCGCTTCGCCGTCTGGCGCGGGGAGTCCCAGGAGGCGATCGACGCCGCCGTGGTGACCGCGGCCCAGTCCGCCGGCGTGCACGACCTGATCCTCAAGCTGCCGAAGGGCTACGACACCGTGCTGGCCCACGGCGGCCGTGGCCTGTCCGCCGGCCAGGCCCAGCGCGTCGCCCTGGCCCGCGCCCTGTACGGCAACCCCGCCCTGCTGGTGCTGGACGAGCCCAACTCCGCCCTCGACGCCGACGGCGAGAACGCCCTCGGCCGCGCCATCCTCGCGGCCCGCCAGCGCGGCGCGGCCGTCATGATCATCGCCCACCGGACCGGCGTGCTGCAGACCGTCGACACCCTGCTGGTGATGCGCGACGGCGCCGTCGAGCGCGTCGGTCCGCGGGCCGAGGTGCTGGCCGCCATGCAACAACCGCGTCAACCCGCCGCCGCGGCCAACGCGGCCGGTAACGTCGTCGAACTCAAAGGTCAGCCATGACGGCCATCGATCGCGGCCTGTTCATCGACAAGTCCGAAGCGTCAGTCGAACCGAACACCGAAGCCTCCGCCACGCCGCCGCCTCCGGCGCCGCCGCCGGCCGCGCTGACCGACGACCCCAGGCGCGAGCTGCGCATCGGGGCGGCGGTCGCGGGCGCCTTCTTCGTGGGCTTCCTCGGCTGGGCGGCGCTGACGCCGCTCGACGCCGGCGCCTATGCCTCCGGCGTGATCGCCGTGTCGGGCAACCGCCAGGCCGTGCAGCACCGTGACGGCGGCGTGGTCAGCGCCGTCTATGTCCAGGAAGGCGAAACGGTCAAAAAGGGCCAGGTCCTGGCCGAGATCTCCGCCGGAGAGCTGAAGGCCAACGAACGGGCCACGGCCGGCGAAACCTACGCCTTGCTGGCCCAACGCGCCCGCCTGACCGCCGAGCGCACCCGCGCCGGCGCCGTCGCGACGCCGGTCGAGTTCGCCAAGCTGACCGGCGAGGACAAGACGCTGGCCGAAGGCGCGCTGAGTCTGCAGCGGATGCAGTTCGCGGCCCGCCGCCAGTCGATGGACGCCCAGCGCGGCGTGCTGAGCCAGCGCGTCAGCCAGCTGAACGAGCAGACCATCGGCTATGAGCGCCAGCTGGAGTCCAACACCGAGCAGAAGCGCCTGATCGGCGAAGAGCTGCAGGGCATCCGCAAGCTGGCCAGCCAGGGCTACGCGCCGGTGAGCCGGGTGCGCGAACTCGAGCGGTCGCAGGCCGCGCTGACCGGGGACGAAGGCGCCTATCGCGCCCAGATCGCCCGGTCCGGCGAACAGATCGGCGAGACGCGCATGCAGTTGCTGTCGCTCGACCGCCAGATGATGGAAGAGGTCACCGGCCAGCTGCGCGACGTCGAGGTTCGCCTCGACGAGCTGCAGCCGAAGCTTCACGCCCTGCGCGAACAGCTGGCCCGCGCCACGGTGCGCGCGCCGGCCGAGGGCAAGGTCGTGGGCCTGACCGTCTTCACCGTCGGCGGCGTGATCTCGCCCGGCGCGACGCTGATGGAAATCGTGCCGCAGGACCGGGCGCTGGTCATCCAGGCCTCGGTCCAGCCGTCCGACGCCGACGACCTGAACGTCGGCCAGATCACCCAGGTGCGGTTCACCTCGCTCCACGAGCGCGACCTGCCGATCCTGAAGGGCAAGCTGATGAAGCTGTCCGCCGACAGCTTCCTGGACGAGAAGTCCGGCCAGCGGTTCTTCCGCGCCGAGGTCTCGGTGCCGCCGGAGGAGATCCAGCGGATCGTCAAGGTGCGCGGGCCGCATACGGGCCTTCAGGCCGGCCTGCCGGTCGAGGTGCTCGTGCCGCTGCGCAAGCGGTCGGCGCTCGACTACCTGCTTGAGCCGCTGATGCAGACCTTCTGGCGCTCGGGCCGCGAGCACTAGAAAGGGTTCAGTAGGCCCGTTTGTGGAAGGCCGACAGTGAGCCGACGGGAATCCCGTACAGGCTGACGCTGACGGTCTTCAGCGCCACGTCCGGCGAGATCAGGGTGAAGCGGGTCGAGAACCGCGGTCTGGGACCGCCGCCGCCGGCCTTCAGCGGACGCCGGAAGGTCAGCAGGTAGTCGCCGCCGTCATAGCGTCCCTGGATGCCCGCGCCGGCCAGCGCCTCGGCGGCCACGTAGTCGCCGTTGAGGCCGCGCGTCATGGCCCAGCGCCATTCATCGGACTCGCCGTCGTCCCAGTCGAAGACCTCGTCGAAGTGGATGGCCTGATAGGCCTCGTCCAGCCGGCCTTCGGTGACGACGCGGCATCGGCGCATGATCCGCCCGGTCAGGCTCCGGGCGACGCCCCAGCCTTCCGTGCGGCCGAGGAAGAAGACCTCGGGCCGGAACGGCCTGCCGCGCTCGAAGGTCTCGCCGTCCAATGCCACGTTCCCCACGTCCTTCGGCAAACGGTGATTTGCGAACCACTATTACCCGCAAGGCGATGTCCCGACATGTCGCGTAATGTCGCGGTCGGGTCGGGGTTCCGTCGGAAGGGGTGCGGCATTCTGTCCGCCCCCGACGCTCGCAAGGCCCGGCTACTTCTTCCTGGCCTTCTTTTCCGCCTTCCAGGCGGCGATTTCTTCAGGCGTCATCTTGGTGATCTTCGTCACCTGACAGCGCTGCGGGCCCATGGACGAGCGCACCAGCAGGGTGGCGTCCAGGCCGTCGCAGATGCTGCTGCCGCCGCCACGGCTCTCCAGCCCGATGGTCAGGGCGCTGTCGAGATCCATGCAGCGGGTGAACAGCTCGGCCTTGTAGACGTCCTTGGTCCCGACATTCAGGTAGGCCGTGCGCTCGTCGCGGTCGGTGCTCCAGCCGTTCACCTGGTTGGCGAAGAAGCAGGAGCGCTGGGGCTTGGCGGGGGCGGGACCCGCGCCCTCGAAGGCGAACGCGGAGGCGCCGGCCGACAGGCCGAGAACGGCGACGGCGGAGGCGATGGCGGCAGTCTTCAGCATCACTTGGGATCTCCAGTAGAGGACCCCGTCCCGGCGTCGACCATAGCCGATCGGCGGGGACCGGGCGAGGCTCGTCGCGCGGCCCTGAGACCGAAACGCGCGGGTTCGACGATGGTCGCGAGATCCGTCGGCAGGGGCGAGGGCGCGCCGGTCGCCAGCGCCGCGACGTGGGCCGCCAGCAGCGGCGCCGTGCAGAAGCCGCGCGAGCCCTGCCCGCCCAGCAGGAAGAGGCCCGGCGGGGCGTGCGGTGCGGCTCCGGCCAGCGGCAGGTGGTCCGGCGTGGTGGCGCGGATCGCGGCGCGGGACGACAGCGGCGCGCCCGCCAGGGTCCCGGCGAGGCGAGGCAGGCCCTCGGCCAGCAGGGCGAGGTTGCGGGCGTCGTCGGCGGGATCGGCCGCCTCGTCCGTGCGGTCCCGGTCGAAGGTGGCGCCGAACAGCAGGCCCTCGCGGAGGGGGATGGCGTAGGCGCTGAACGAGGTGGCCACCGGCATGGCGGCGGCGGCGGTGAAACTGGCCTGACCTCGGACCGGCTGGGTCTTCGCCGCGGGCCAGAGGGCTTCGGCGCGGTGGCCGGCGGCGATGCAGACGACGTCGACCGTGGCGAGCGCCTGGCCGTCGCCGTCGAGCAGGCGCCAGCCGTTCGGGCCGTGCTCCAGCGCCGCGACGGCTTCGCGGCGGACCGGGCCGAGCCAGGCGGGCAGGACCGAGGCCGGTTCGATCACCAGCCCGTCCGCGAAGGCGACGCCGGCCCGGGCGGGCTCGCCGACCCGGGCGGCGACATCGTCCGCCGTCGGCAGGGTCAGGGCGCCGGGCTCGAACAGGTCGCCGGCGGCGACCTTGGCGAAGCGCGCCGCGTCGCGGGGATCATTCTCCAGCAGCAAGGCGCCTTGCGCGATCACGCCGCCGGGCGTGGCGCGGTAGGCGTCGACCGCGAAGGCGAAGGCCTGGGCGTAGAGCTTCGCGGCGGGGCCGAGCCCGGCGTCCAGGCGCGGCGTGACCAGCGCGCCCGGATTGCCCGAGGCGCCGCCGCCGGGGCCGCGCGGGTCGAACACCAACGGCTCGACGCCTAGCGCCCGGAAGGCCCGGGCCAGGGATGCGCCGGCGATGCCCGCGCCGATGACGGCCACTGAAGGGAGCGGGGGCTCGGCGGCGGCGCCGGGCAGGCGCGCTTCCAGCCGTTCGCGCTTGCGGCCGAAGCCGGGACGCTTGGCGACCTCGAAACCGGCCTGGGCCAGGCCGCGCCGCACGGCGCCGGCGACGGTGAAGGTGGCGATCGCCGCGCCGGCCGCGCTGCGGGCGGCGACGAGGTCGAGCACCGCCTGCCGCCACATGGCCGGGTTGGCCGAGGGGGCGAAGCCGTCGAGGAACCACAGATCCGCCGCTCCCGACCAGCGGGTCAGGGCCTCCTCGACCTCCATCACCGCCAGGTCGATCGTGGCGTCCAGTTCCGGCAGGTCGATGCGGTGGAAGCCGCGCGCGCGGCGGGGCCAGCGGGCCAGCAGCAGGTCGGTGACCGGCGCCAGCTCCGGCCAGGTCGCCAGCGACCGGGCGGCGTCCTGGCGCGAGACCGGATGAGCCTCCACGGAGAAGACGTGGAGCCGCCCGCCTACCGTCTTCTCGCGCGACCACAGGTCCAGCAGGGCGGCGATGTTCAGGCCGGTGCCGAAGCCGAGTTCCGCGACGGTGAAGGCGCGGCGTCCGGCCCAGGCCTCAGGCAGTCCGCCGCCGGCCAGGAACACCGCCCGCGTCTCCGCCAGGCCATCCTCGCTGGAGAAGTAGACGTCGCCGTAGAGGGCCGAACGCGGCAGGCCGTCCTCGCCCCAGGTCAGGCCGGGGTCGATCGGGCCGGCGGGAAGCTCGGAGTCGGGCATCGGGCTCACAAACGAAAAGGGCCGCCCCCTGGGGGACGGCCCTTCCCTTAACGCTGAACGCGTCGAGAAGAAGCTTACTTCTTCTCCGGCTCGGCGGCCGGCGCGGCCGGAGCGGCGGCGCCTTCGGCCGGAGCCGGGGTCGCGGCGGCGGCGTCCGTGGCGGCAGCCGAAGCGTCGGCGGCGGCTTCGCCCGCGGCGCCGGCGGCGGCGGCGGCGTCGGTGGCCGCGGCGTTGGCGTCGGTCGCGGCGTCGGTCGCGGCGGCGGCCGCTTCTTCAGCCGGCTTCTCGGCGGGCTTGCCGCAGGCGGCGACGGACAGAGCACCGACGGCGACGCCGGCGATGAGCAGCTTGCGGATGATATCGGAGGTCATGTTTTTGGTCCCCTGTGAGGAGTTTCCGCGCTCCTGCGGGGGAGCGCGAAACGAGACTACGCAGCGATCATCACGGGGCGCAACCCGGGTTCTCACGGTTCCGTGATCACGTTTTTCGATTGCTGCGGTGCGTCACGCCTCGTTCGGTATGCTGGACAGGGTTTCCTCGAGTTCGAGGAAGCTGGGCTGCGCGCCGGAGGGAACGCTCCCGCGGCCGATCTCGACCGAAATCTGCGCCGCGTTGCCGTGCAGGTGGGCGACCAGCACCGACTGGATGATTCGGTAGAAGGCGCCTTCCTCCTCGACCACGCTCTTCAGGCGCGCGGCGATCGGACCGACCAGGCCGTAGGCCAGGAACACGCCGAGGAAGGTGCCCACAAGGGCGCCGCCGATCATGCCGCCGAGCACTTCCGGCGGTTCGGTGATCGAGCCCATGGTCTTGATGACGCCGAGCACGGCGGCGACGATGCCGAGCGCCGGCAGGGCGTCGGCGAGGTTCTGCAGCGCGCCGGCCGGGGCGTCCGCCTCGTGATGGTGCTTCTCGAGCTGCTTCTCCATCGCGTCCTCGACCTGGTGGGGATCCTCCAGGTTCATGGTCATCATCCGCAGCGTGTCGCAGATGAAGTCGACGGCGAAGTGGTCCTTCATGATCCGCGGGAAGCGGGAGAAGATCGGGCTGTCGCCCGGGTTCTCGATGTGGCTTTCCAGCGCGATGACGCCCTTGGACTTCATCGTCTTGGTCAGCAGGAACAGCAGCGACAGCAGGTCCTTGTAGTCGGAGGCCTTCCACTTCGGGCCGGCGAACGCCTTGCCGAAGCCGCCGAGCGTGCCCTTGATCACCGGAACCGAGTTCGAGATCAGGAAGGCCGCGACGCCGGCGCCGCCGATGGCCATCATCTCGTGGGGCAGGGCGTGCATGATCACGTCCATCTTACCGCCGGAGATGATGTAGCTGCCGAACACCAGGGCGAAGAGCAGCACGATGCCGATGATCTGGAACATGGATAGTCTGCGGCCCCGACGTTAATGGCCGAACCATCGCCGTTAATGCTTAATGCCCGGTGAGTAACGCGCGGCCGTTGCGCCGTTTCGCGACCGGTCCTAACAGTGCTCGGATGAAGGACGCAGAAGCCTCGCCGACGCCCAGGTTGGCCCCCCGCTCGTTCGCCATCCTGTTCTCGGTCTCGATCGTCGTGGCGATCGGCAACACCGGGCTGATGTCGATCCTGCCGGCGATCGGCCGCGAAATCGGCATTCCCGACGCCTTCATGGCGGCGATCTTCTCACTGTCGGCGCTGCTCTGGGCGGTGATGTCGCCGTTCTGGGCGCGCGAGTCCGACAAGCGCGGACGCAAGCCGCTGATCATGCTGGGCCTGGGCGGGTTCGCCGTCTCGATGCTGTGCTGCGGCCTGGTCGTGACCGCCGGGCTGCATCATCTGGCGCCCTGGATGGTGATCTTCGTGATCTTCCTGCTGGCGCGGGCGCTGTTCGGGCTGATCGGCTCCTCCTCCAATCCGGCCACCCAGGCCTATGTCGCCGAGCGCACCAGCCGGGCCGAGCGGACCCAGCAGATGGCCAGCCTGGCCGGCGCCTTCGGCCTCGGCACCGTGGTCGGGCCGTTCCTGGCCCCGCTGCTGATCCTGCCGTTCCTGGGCCTGGCCGGGCCGCTCTACAGCTTCTCGCTGCTGGCGGTCGGGATGTTGCTGGTGGTGTGGAAGATGCTGCCCGAGGAGCCCGTGGCGCGCGAGACGCGGCGGCTGGCCGGGGCAGGGCTGTGGAAGGACCCGCGGCTGATGCCGTTCCTGATCTACGGCTTCCTGGTCGCCACCTGCCAGACCGCGCAGGGCTACACCCTGGGCTTCATGATCATCGACAAGCTGGGCCTGACGCCGATCAAGGCGCTGGGCTTCATCTCCGTCGCCATGGCGGCCGGGGCGATGGCCGGGCTGCTGGCCCAGTGGGGCCTGATCCGCATGTTCAACATGGGGCCCAAGGTGTTGCTGCGCTGGGGCGTCGTGCTGGCCTGCGTCGGCAACCTGATGACCGCCTTCGCGCCCGACTACTGGACCGTGGTGGCCGGCTACGCCGTCGCCTCCCTCGGCTACGGCTTCGCGCGGCCCGGTTTCACCGCCGGCGCGTCCCTGGCGGTCAACATGCACGAGCAGGCCCAGGCCGCCGCGGCCATCGCGGCGGTGAACGGGCTGAACGTGATCCTCGGGGCCTTCTTCGTGAAGCTGTACGGCCTGCACCCGACCTGGCCGTTCCTGCTCAACGCCGTGATCCTGGGCGGCCTGATCGCCTACGCCTTCCGCAACAGGATCCTGCGCGAGGCGGGCGAGAAGGCCAACGACGCCGAGGCCGAGGACGAAAGCACCCTGGCCCTGCTCGAGCGCAGCGACGAGGGCGGGGTCTAGGCGGGCGCGTTGCGTCCTTCGAGCCCGGACCAAGTCCGGGGTCGCCGAAGCTCGCTCCTCAGGATGACGAAGGTGGGCGGCGCTCTTCCGGGTTTGCCATGGCGAGACGCCGGCCCTCGGGCCGGCGTCTTGAACCACGCGGAGCGTCAGATCGCCGCCTGCGCCCGCAGCCGGCGGATGATGTCCGCCGACAGGTAGCCGTCCGCCGGCAGGCCCTGGCTCTTCTGCCAGGCGCGGAGCGCGGCGCGGGTGTTGACGCCGATGACCCCGTCCGGAGCCCCCGCGTCGAAGCCCAGCGCGCCCAGCGCCGACTGCGCAGCCTTGCGGTCCGCCAGCGACAGCGGGGCCTCGTAGGGCCAGGGGCGG
>JBIICO010000141.1:0-8776 GCA_044238855.1 Caulobacter sp. | reverse complement strand
AGCCGAGGCCCGGCTGGCCCTCGCCCTGCGCCCAGCTGTTCATGCGGTCGCAGAAGGCGCGCGAACCGCCGCCCGGCGCCGGAATGGCCCAAACCGCGTGCTTCTCGTCCGCGTCCAGGATCCGGGCGAACAGGCCGAAGCCGCCGCCCCGGAAGCTGGCGGAGACGTCCGACATCCTGATCGGGTTGCGGGTGTCCGGCTTGTCGCTGCCGTACCACTTCATGGCCTGGGCGTAGGTCAGGCGCTCGAAGCCCTTGTGGACAGCGCTTTCGCCGAAGTCGTTGGTGAAGGTGTGTTCCTGGTCGATCGGCGAGACCGGCTTGCCCTCGGCGAACTCCTCGAACACGCCGTGCATGACCGGCTCGATGGCCGCGAACACGTCTTCCTGCGTGACGAAGCTCATTTCGACGTCGAGCTGGTAGAACTCCAGCGAGCGGTCGGCGCGCAGGTCCTCGTCGCGGAAACAGGGCGCGATCTGGAAGTAGCGGTCGAACCCGCTGACCATCAGCAGCTGCTTGAACTGCTGCGGCGCCTGCGGCAGCGCGTAGAACTTCGACGGGTGCAGGCGCGATGGCACCAGGAAGTCGCGCGCGCCTTCCGGCGACGAGGCCGTCAGGATCGGCGTCTGGTACTCCAGGAAGCCCTGCCCGACCATGCGGTGGCGGATCGAGTGGATGACCTTCGACCGCAGCACGATGTTCCTGTGCAGGGTCTCGCGGCGCAGGTCGAGGTAGCGGTGCTTGAGGCGGATCTCTTCCGGGTAGTCCGGCTCGCCGAAGACCGGCAGCGGCAGTTCGGCCGCTTCCGACAGCACCTCAATGGCGCTCACGCGGATCTCGACCTCGCCGGTAGGCAGGTTGGCGTTCACGGTCTCCGCCGAGCGGGCGACGACTTCGCCGTCGACGCGGATGACGCTCTCGGTGCGAACGCGCTCGATCAGGTCGAAGCCGGGCGTGGCCGGCGAGATCACCAGCTGGGTCAGGCCGTAGTGGTCGCGCAGGTCGACGAAGACCAGGCCGCCATGGTCGCGCTTGCGGTGGATCCAGCCGGACAGCCGGACATTCGCGCCGGTGTCAGAACCACGGAGCTGACCACAGGTGTGAGAGCGATAGGCGTGCATGTTTTCAGTCGTCTTCAAGGCGGCGGGAAGCCGGATTCCGGGAGGCGCGGAAGGGCGCATGTGGAGGTCCGAAAGTCAAGGATTCTGCGGTGGGTGTCCTGGGTGTCGCCCCTTGCCCGGAGCGCATCTTTCCCCAGAGTCGCGTGCTCTATCCCCGGATCGGAGCCTGGACGGAATGGTGACACGACAGGCACGTGGTAAACCGCCCTTCGTGAACACTCGTCCCCGCCAGCTCGTGATCCCCCTGCAGAACCCGCCACTTTATACGCGGGCGGCGTTCGCGGTGTCGGACGCCAACGCCGAGGCCGTGGCCCTGGTCGACCGCTGGCCGGCCTGGCCGAACGGGGCGCTGGCGCTGGTCGGGCCCGAGGGGATCGGCAAGACGCACCTGGCGACGGTCTGGGCGAGGGCGGCCGGCGCGGGCGTCTGGCGGCGGGGCGACGACCTCTCGGCGCTGGCCGGCGCGCCTGTGCTGGTCGAGGACGCCGACCAGGCGGGCGACGAGGCGCTGTTTCACCTGATCAACCGGGCGGCCGCCGACGGCGGGCTGCTGCTGACCGCGCGAACCCGGCCGACGAGCTGGGAAAGCGCCCTGCCCGACCTGCGCTCGCGGCTGAACGCCCTGACCGTGGCAGAGATCGACGCGCCCGACGACGCGCTGCTGGTGGCGGTGCTGGAGGCGCTGTTCCGCGAGCGGCTGCACCGGCCGATGCCGGAGCTCTACGAATACCTGCTCAAGCGCATGCCGCGATCGGTGGCCGCCGCGCGAGAGACCGTGCGCCTGCTCGACCAGGCCGCGGGCGAACAGGGCCGCCCCCTCAACCGCGCCCTCGCGCGCGAAGTGCTGGAAGAAGCGGCCGACCTGTTCGACGACTAACCCGTCAGTGTCGCGCCCCGGCAGCGGCCGGCGGGCAGGCCCGACCAGTCCATCGGCGCGAAGGCGCGTGGCAGGCGGATCGTCACATCCTCGCCGGCCAGCACGCCGAGTTCGCGCATCGCGACGTCCACCCGGTCGAACAGGCGCGGCGTGGCGACCAGCGGTCGGTCCAGCGAGCGGGTGAAGTCGTCCCAATGGATCGGGATGACCAGCCGGGCGCCCGAGGCTTTAACCGTGGCGGCCCAGTAGCGGCCGATCTCCTGCGGCGACTGACGGCCCAGCCGCCCGATCCCGAGCAGCACGACGTCCGCCCGCCCCATGGCCGGCATGGCCTCCGCCGGGCCGGCGCTGGGCACGACCAGGATGCGGCAGTCGCCGTGCTCGATCCGGAAGACGTAGCTGCCGCCCTCGCGCCAGGCCCTGGCCCGCGCGGGGACGCGGAAGTCGGGCGCCACCGCGCCGGGCGCGAGGTCGTCCGGAGAGTGCGGCGCGGGCATCGCCGTCACGTTGAAGCGTCCGACCCCGAAGGCCGGGATCTGGTCCAGGCGTCGGACCTCTCGCGGGAAACCTTCCGCCCGGGCGATGGTCGCCAGCGACTCCGAGCCGTACAGCGTCGCGCCGAACGCGCGGGCGATGGCCGTGGCGTCCAGGGCGTGGTCGTAGTGGGTGTGCGCCACCAGCACCGCGCCGACGGAGTCGACGCCGGCGCGCTTCAGAGACGGCCCGACGCGCTTCGGCTTAGACTTCAGCGGCAGCAGCAGGACCGGCAACGCGCCCGGCCGCGTGACGAAGCCGTCGATGACCAGAGTGTCCTTCCCGTCCGACAGCACCAGGCTTGAGGTCCCCAGGAACCGGACCGTCAGCGCGTCGCCCGTTGCTGGCGTCGTGCGCTCGGGCACGGTCTGGTAGCCCTCCAGCGAGGGCCGCAGGGCGCAGGCCGACAGCACCGCGCCGAGCAGCATCGCCGACACGGCCGGCCGCGAACGTCCGCTCTTCCACATCCGATCCCCCGATCCGCCCCTGAAGCCAACCCTAGGTCACATCCGGCGCGACGCGAAGCGCGTTGCGCCGTCCGCCCGCTTCGCTATCGTCCGCCGCCGGTACCGCTTTGGGGGAAGCCATGTTCAAGACCATCGTCCTGGCCGCCGCGGCCGTCATCGCGCTGTCGGCGGACGCCGCGCTCGCGCAGTCCAGCAGCACGCGCACCACCACCACGACGACCAGCGACGGCGGGACCAGGACCCGCACCGTAACGCGCAGCACCACCACCTCCGTCGACGTGAAGGTCGACGAGGAGAAGCTGGGCGAAGCGATCGGCAACGCGCTGATCGACCGGCTCGATCCGGAGCAAGCCCGCATCCGACGCCTGGCGGAGCCGGCCAGCAAGGAGGACGCCTTCGGCGCCTGGCGGGTCAGCGACGGTGGCGGCGACGCCCGCGACTGCCGCATGGAGCTGGGCGAGAAGGCCGGCTTCCTGGGCGTGCGTCCGGCGACGGCGAGCGGCTGCCCGGGCCGACTGGCCAGGATGACCGCCTGGCGGGTCCAGACCGGCGACCTCGTCTTCTACGACAAGATGGGCCAGGAGATCCGGCGGCTGAAGTTCGTCGAGGGACGCTTCATCGGCGGCGGGGTCGAGTTCACGCGGGAAGCCGCGCAAGCCGCCCCCACGACCGGCGGCGCGGATCAGGCGCCGGGCTAGACGCTCGCCCCCTTACGTCCCGGCGCGGCGCGTCATACGCTTGTTCGAAAGAACAACGGGAGACGCACCATGCCCAACGCCATCGGCTATGCCGCCCAGGACGCCACGACGCCGCTGGGCGTGTTTCCCTTCGAGCGTCGGGCGCTGCGACCGGACGACGTGAGGATCGACATCCTCTACTGCGGCGTCTGCCACTCCGACCTGCACCAGGCGCGCAACGACTGGGGCGGCACGCGCTATCCCTGCTGCCCGGGCCACGAGATCGTCGGGCGGGTCGGCGCCGTCGGCCCCGAGGTGCGCAAGTTCCGCGAGGGCGATCTGGCCGCAGTCGGCTGCCTGGTCGACAGCTGCATGGCCTGCGACCAGTGCCTGAAGGGCGAGGAGCAGCTGTGCCGCAACCGCTCCACCGGCACCTACAACGGCAAGGACCGGATCACGGGCGAGACCACCTACGGGGGCTACAGCGACCACATCGTTGTGCGCGAGGCCTTCGTGCTGAAGGTCCCCGGCGCGCTCGACATCACGCGCGCCGCGCCCCTGCTCTGCGCGGGGATCACCACCTACTCGCCGCTCAGGAAATGGAACGCCGGGCCGGGAACGCGGCTGGGCGTCGCGGGCCTGGGCGGTCTGGGGCACATGGCCGTGAAGCTGGGCGTGGCGATGGGCTGCGAGGTCACCGTCATCACCGGCTCGCCGTCCAAGGAGGCCGACGCCATGGCGCTGGGCGCGCACCGCGTGCTGCTGTCCGGCGACCGGGACGCGATGAAGGCGGCGGCCAACGGCTTCGACCTGATCATCGACACCATCCCGGTGGCGCACAGACTGCAGCCCTACCTGCCGCTGCTCGACATCGACGGCACGCTGGTCATCGTCGGGGCCATCGACGAACTGCCGCCGTTCCACAGCGGCCTGCTGCTGGGGGGCCGCCGGCGGGTCAGCGGCTCGCCGATCGGCGGCATCGCCGAGACGCAGGAGATGCTCGACTTCTGCGCCGAGAAGGGCGTGCTGCCCGAGTGCGAGACCATCGCCATCCAGGACATCAACCACGCCTACGAGCGGATGGAGCGGTCCGACGTGAAGTATCGCTTCGTGATCGACATGGCGTCGCTGAAGGCGGAGCGGGCCGCGGCGTGACGCTTGACCCGGCCCCTGCGGCCGGTCCGATAGCGGAACGATCAACCGTCGAGAGGTGAGTCGTGAACGCTTCCGCCCGCTACCTGAGCCCCGCCGAGGCCGCCGCGCGGCTGGGCGTTTCCGCCAAGGCCCTGCGGCTGTACGAGCAGCGCGGGTTGCTCGCGCCCGCGCGCACCGCCGCCGGCTGGCGCGCCTATGGGCCGAAGCAGATGGCGCTGGCGGCGGAGATCGTCGCCCTCCGCGGCCTGGGTTTGAGCCTGGCGCAGGCGGCGCGGGTGCTGACCGGCGATCCGGACGGATTGGAGCCGACGCTTGCGGCGCATCAGGCGGCGCTGGAGGCGCGAGGCCGCGACCTGGCCGGGACCGCGGCGGCGGTGCGGCGACTGCGGGACGGGCTGCGCGGGGAGACGGCGGCCCCTGCCCTGGCCTTCGACCTGCCTTGGCCGTGGGGCGGCGAGCGGTTCGAACTGGCGGAGATCCGGCCGCTGACCTGGATCGTCGGCCCGCTGGGCAGCGGCAAGACGCGGCTGGCGATGCGGATCGCCGAGGCGCTGCCGGGCGCGGTTTTCGTGGGCCTGGAGCGCGGCCCCCTGGACGATGCGCTCGCGGTCGAGGGGGCGAGCGCGCTGGTCGTCGACCTGGTCGAACAGGGCCTCGACGAGGCGACGCAGCGGGCGCTGGCGGCGCGGCTTCGCGCGCGTGGGCCGCACGCCCGGCCGCTGTTTCTGATGACCCGCTCATCGGCGATGCTGGAGCTGACGGCGGTCACCGCCGACGAGACCCTGCTGCTCTGCCCCGCCAACCACAGCCCGCCGATGGTCGTGGAACCGATGCCGGGCGCGGCCGGCTACGAGGCGCTGGCGAGTTGCCTCGCCCCGCCGGCGGTTCGCGCGAGGACCGAGGGCCTCATCGCCTGGCGGCCTGACGCGGCTTAGCGTCCGCCCGCCGCCGGTGCGGCGGCGAGCAAAGCCAGGGCGGCCAGCGGCGCCCTCATCACGCCGCCTCCCCCGCCAGCGAGGCGTTGTCGATCACGAAGCGGTACTTCACGTCGCTGCGGACCATGCGGTCGTAGGCCTCGTCGATCTGCTGGATGTCGATCATCTCGATGTCCGAGACGATCCCGTGCTCGGCGCAGAAGTCGAGCATCTCCTGCGTCTCGGCGATGCCGCCGATCAGCGAGCCGGCGATGGCCCGGCGCTTGAAGATCAGGTTGCTGACGTCCGGCGACGGGTGGGCGTGCTCCGGCACGCCGACCAGGCAGAGGGTCCCGTCCCGTTTCAGCAGCGCGGTGAACGCATCCAGGTCGTGGCTGGCGGCCACGGTGTTGAGGATGAAGTCGAACGTGTTCGCGTGCGCGTCCATCTCGTCCGCGTTGCGGGAGACGACCACCTCGTCCGCGCCCAAGGCCAGGGCGTCCTGGCGCTTAGACTCCGAGGTCGTGAAGGCGACCACGTGCGCGCCCAGAGCGTGGGCCAGCTTCACGCCCATGTGGCCGAGGCCGCCGATGCCGACGATGCCGACCTTCTTGCCCGGGCCGACGTTCCAGTGACGCAGCGGCGACCAGGTGGTGATGCCGGCGCAGAGCAGCGGCGCGGCGGCGGCGAGCTGGTCTTCCGGATGGCTGATCTTCAGCACGAAGGCGTCGTCGACGACGATGCGCTGCGAATAGCCGCCCAGGGTATGGCCGGGCGCGTCGGCGGTGGCGCTGTTGTAGGTGCCGGTGAAGGCGACCTCGCAGTACTGCTCCAGCCCTTCACCGCAGGCGTGGCAGTGCTTGCAGCTGCCGACCAGGCAGCCGACGCCGACCGCGTCGCCGACCTTGAACTTCGTCACCGCGCCGCCGACGGCGCTGACCCGGCCGACGATCTCGTGGCCGGGCACGCAGGGGTCCAGGGTGCCGCCCCACTCCGAACGGACCGTGTGCAGGTCCGAGTGGCAGACGCCGCAATAGAGGATGTCGATCTGGACATCGCTGGGGCCGGGCACGCGGCGTTCTATGGTCAGGGCTTCGAGCGGCTTGTCGCCGGCATGGGCGCCGTAGGCCTTGGTCAGCATGGAGGAGATGCCTTGGTGTTGGGGGGAGGTCAGCGGCGGCAGACTACTCACGCGAGGTCCATCCGATTAGACGGCAAAGTCCGCATGTGGTTATGAGTAGTGCTCATCAATCGGCCGGAGCCGTCGCATGGCGCGGACCAACGTCAACGACCTCGCCGCCTTCGTGGCGGTGGCGCGGGAGCGCAGCTTCACCAGGGCGGCGGCGCAGCTGGGCGTCTCGCAATCGGCGCTGAGCCACACCATCCGGGGGCTGGAGACGCGGCTCGGCCTGAGGCTGCTGACCAGGACCACCCGCAGCGTCGGACCAACCGAGGCCGGCGCGCGGCTGCTGGCGACCATCGGGCCGAGGCTGGACGAGATCGAGGCCGAGCTCAGCGCGCTGAACGAACTGCGCGACAAGCCAGCTGGCACGATCCGCCTGACCGCCACCGAGAGCGCGGCCAACGGCCTGCTGTTGCCGGCGCTGGCGCGCCTCTTGCCCGAGTATCCCGACATCAAGGTCGAGATCGTCATCGACTACGGCCTGACCGACATCGTCGCCGAGCGGTTCGACGCGGGCGTGCGGATCGGCGAGATGGTGGCGCGCGACATGATCGCCGTGCCCATAGGGCCCGAACTGCGCATGGCGGCCGTGGCCTCGCCCGCCTATTTCGAGCGCCACGCCGTTCCGCGCACGCCACAGGACCTGACGGACCACAACTGCATCAACCTGCGCATGGTCAGCTACGGCGGGCTTTACGCCTGGGAGTTCGAGAAGGGCGACCACGAACTGCGCGTTCGGGTCGAGGGACAGCTGACGTTCAACAGCGCCCCGCCCGTCGTCGCGGCGGCGCTGAACGGCCTCGGCATCGCCTACCTGCCCAACGACTGGACCGACGGGCCGATCGCCGAGGGCAGGCTGGTGCAGGTTCTGGCCGACTGGTCGCCGCGCTTTCCGGGGTACCACCTCTACTACCCCAGTCGCCGGCAACAGACTCCGGCCTTCCAGGTGCTGGTCGAGGCGTTGCGCTGGCGCGGCTGATCAGCCGGCCTTGGGCTTCTTCTTCGAGGCGTTGAGGGCGATGGCCGCGCGGATCAGGGCCGTCAGCGCCGCCTCGTCGAGGCTCTCGCCCTCGGCGATATCGATGGCGCGGCGCGTGCCGCCGTCGAGGCTGGCGTTGAACAGACCCGACGGGTCCGGCAGCGACGCGCCCTTGGCGAAGGTCAGCTTCACCGCCTTCTTGTAGACCTCGCCGGTGGTCAGGATGCCGCCGTGCTCCCAGACGGCCGTGCCGCCCCACTTCACGGTCTCCTCGACGCCGGGATCCGTCGCCAGGATCACCTTGCGGACCGTGGCAAGGGCCTGGCCGCGCCAGTCGCCCAACGCCTCGATCTTTTCGTCGATCAGCCGCGCCGCCTCGGCGCCGCTGGTCGGCTTCACGCCCGCCTTGCCCATGCCGTCGCTCCCTACATCTTCTCGCCGGGCAGCGCCGCGGCCTGTTTCACCCAACTGGTGAATTGCGCTTCGTCGATCTCTTCACCCTCGTGGACGTGGACGTAGCGCACATCCTTCTGCCTGGAGGTCACCGGCGGCGCGGGGTCCATCGACGCGCCCCGGAAGAAGGCGACCTTCACGTACCTGGCGAAGACGTGGAAGCTGACGAACCAGTGGCCCTCCTCCACGCCATACATCGGCGAGTTCCACTTCACCGCCTTGCGCACGTCGGGCACGGCCTGGGTGATCAGCGCGTCCAGCCGCCGGCCGACATCGCGTTTCCAGCCTGGCATGGCGGCGATGTAGGCCTGGATCGGCGCATCGCCGTAGCCCTTGGGAATCCGCGGGTTTCCGCCGGAAAGGAGAACAGGGTCGCCGGCCATGCGCTAAGCTCCCGCCCGGCCGCGCCGCAGGTAC
>JBIICO010000140.1:0-8792 GCA_044238855.1 Caulobacter sp. | reverse complement strand
GTCATGGTCCGCCTCATCGCTGAGCAGGACGTAGTGCTGCACCGTCGGGAACCGGTCCTTCAGCCGCTCGACCAGCGGCGCGAAGGTGCGGTCGTAGAACAGCACCGTGCTCTCGGCGTGCTCCATCACGTAGACGATCTGGTCGTCGAACAGGCGGGGATTGATGGTGTTGAGCACCGCGCCCAGTCCGGGCGCGCCGTAGAACAGCTCCAGGTGCCGGTGGGTGTTCCAGGCCAGGCTGGCGATCCGGTCGCCCGGTTTCACGCCCAGCCGTTGCAGCGCCCGCGCCAGCCGCCGTGTCCGCGCCGCCATGCCGGCGTAGTCGTAGCGATGAACGCGGCCCTCGACGGTGCGGGACACGATCTCCGTCCGACCATGCGCGAGCTCGACATGGTTCAGGATGGTGGTCGTCAGCAGCGGGACGTCCTGCATCAGGCCGTGAATCATGGCGTTTCCCCTACGTCTTGTGATTGGCGTTCAGGAACAGCGCTCGACGACCCGTGTCAATCCAGCCGGAAGGCTTCCCGGGCCGCCTCGCGCCAGGCCTTCACGATATGGCCCCACCAGCGGATGCGTTCCTCGTCGCTGAGGCCGTCGCTGTCTTCCAGCCAGGTGATCATGCTGTCGACGAACAGGCCGAACATTCCGGCCGACGCGCGTAGGGCCCGGATGTCGGCGCCGGGCGGCGCGCCCTCGGCCGGCTTAAACAGCGGCAGCGACACCTGGGCCAGGATCACGCGCAGGCGCTCCTCCCAGTCCAGACCGGCGGAACGGACGTTCTTGAACACCAGCAGGAAGGGCTCCGGCTCCCTCCGCGCGGCGATCAAAACATGCCGGACCAGCGAGCCGTAGCCTTCCCAGGGTTTGGCGTAGGCTTCGCGGAACTCGTCTTCGACGCGTTGGAACACCGCCTCGACCAGCGCCTCGCGCGATGGAAACAGCCGGTAGAACAGCACCTTCGCCGCCCCGGCCGCCTCGGCGATGTCGCGCATGGTGGCGGTGTGCAGGCCCTTCTCGAGCAGCACCCGCGCGGCCACGGACACATACTCCGCCCGACGCGCGTCGCGATCGACCCGAGGCTTCCGGCGGGCAGGCGAGGCGAGGGGCGGGGCGTCGACCATGGCCTTGCTTGGCGGATGAGCGCGCGGTTGTCGAGGTGGTGAGACCTCGCGTGGTTCGAGACGCGATCCCGATGGATCGCTCCTCACCATGACGATTATCGCACTGAGCTCGTCATCCCGGGGAGCGAGCCCCAAGCGAGCGTCTCCCAAGTACGCAGGACTATCGCCTACTCCCGCCGCAGCGCCTCGATCGGGTCCAGTCGCGCGGCGCGCCAGCTCGGGTAGGCGCCGAAGACCAGTCCGACGATCAGCGAGAAGCCCAGGGAGACCGGGATCGACCAGGCAGCGATGGCTACCGGCCAGTCGCCCAGCTTGGCCATCAGGAAACCACCGCCGATGCCGAGCACCAGGCCGATGGCTCCGCCGATCACGGACAGGGTGATGGCCTCCAGCGCGAACTGGAACAGCACGTCGTTCCGTCGCGCGCCGACCGCCATGCGCAGGCCGATCTCGCGGGTGCGCTCGGTCACCGCGACCAGCATGATGTTCATGATGCCCACGCCGCCGACGACCAGCGACACGGCGGCGACCGCGGCGAGCAGGCCGGTGAAGGTCTTCACCGAGGCCTGCATGGCCTCCATGATCGAGGCCATGTTCTGGACGCTGAAGTCGTCGTCCTGCCCGGCGCGGATGCGGTGCCGCTCGCGCAGCAGATTGGAGAGGTCCTCCTGGACGCGGTCGAGATCCTCGGCCGTGGCGGTCTTGACGTAGATGGTCTGGACGTCGTCGCCCTTCACCCTGCGACCGACGACGCGCGAGCGGATCGCCTGCAGCGGGCCGAGCACGATGTCATCCTGGTCCTGGCCGAAGCCGCTCTGGCCCTTGCTGGCCAGCACGCCGACGACCTCGAACGGCACCGCGCCGACGCGGATGCGCTTGCCGAGCGGGTCGGCGTCCTCGCCGAACAGCTCGGTCGCGATGGTCTTGCCGATGACGATCACCTTGCGGCCCTGACGCGCCTCGTTCTCGTCGAACATGCGGCCGGTCTCGATCGTCAGGTCGCGGGCGGTCAGGTAGTCGGGCGTGACGCCTTCGACGCGGGTGTTCCAGTTGGCGCCGTCGGCGACCAACTGCGCGCCGCCGCGCACGGCGGGCGCCACGGCGGTGACGCTGTCGACCTGCTCGCCGATGGCCTTGGCGTCGCCCTCGTTCAGGGACATGCCGCTGCCCGCGCCCTGGCTGACGAAGCCGCCGCCGGCCCCGCGCGACGCGCCCGGCGTGACGATCAGAAGGTTGGAGCCAAGGCCGCCGATGGCGCTGGTGACGCGTTGCTGCGCGCCCAGGCCGATGGAGGTCATCATCACCACGGCCGCCACCCCGATGACCACGCCCAGCGAGGTCAACGCGCTGCGCATCGGGTGGGCGGCGATGGCTCCGGCCGCGAAGCCGATCAGGTCGATGCGTCTCATCGGGCGGCTCCGTGGTCGTCGGACTCGATCAGGCCGTCGCGGAAGGTGATCCGGCGGTGCGCCTCCGCCGCCACTTCCAGGTCGTGGGTGACGATGACGATGGTCAGGCCCTCGGCGTTCAGGTCCTTGAACAGCTGCAGGACTTCCTGGCTGGTCTTCGTGTCGAGGGCGCCGGTCGGCTCGTCGGCCAGCAGCAGGTCGGGAGCGTTGGCCAGGGCGCGGGCGATGGCCACCCGCTGCTGCTGGCCGCCCGACAGCTGCGTCGGCCGATGGCCCATGCGCGTCCCGAGGCCGACACGTTCCAGCATCGCCGCCGCCCGCGCCTTGCGCTCGGCCGGCAATATGCCCGCGTAGACCATCGGCAGCTCGACGTTCTGCAGCGCCGACAGCCGCGGCAGCAGCTGGAAGGACTGGAACACGAAGCCGATGCGCCGGCTGCGGAAGTCGGCCAGCAGGTTGTCGTCCATATGTCCGACATCCTCGCCCTCGAAGCGATAGACGCCGCTGGTCGGCCGATCGAGGCCGCCCAGGATGTTCATCAGCGACGACTTGCCGGAGCCCGACGGACCGATGACGGCCGCATGCTCGCCGCGCTCGATGGTCAGGGAGACGCCGGCCAGCGCGGCCACCGTCTCCTCGCCCATCTGGTAGATCTTCTGCAGATCGCGGATTTCGATCATGCCGAGGCCTACATCCTCACCCGGACCTGGCCGCCGCCCATCGGGCTGCCGGCCGCCTTGGCCTTGGCCTTCGGACCGCCGCCGGTGATCACCATGTCGCCGACCTTGATGTCGCCGACGATCTGGGTGGACGAGCCGTCGGTCGCGCCCACGCGGACAGGCACCGCCACCGGCTTTCCGTCGCGCAGGACATAGACGACCCCGGCGGTGAAGCCGCCCTGGCCGCGTCCGCCGGCCTGCATGCGAGCGCGGATGGCGATCAGCTTCTGCTTCTGCTCGGGCTTCAAGAGCGGCTCGATCTTGGCGAAGGCCTCTTCCATGGCCTTGCGGCGCGCCTGGCGATCGGCGGCGCCCTGGGCCTTGGCGCGCGCCTCGGCGAGGATGACGTCGACCTTGGTCTTCTGGCCGGCGTCGAGGTCGAGCTGCTCGGCGATACGGCCGCCGCCCATCATGCCCTGGCGCTGGCCGCCCTGCTGGCGCTGTCCGCCGCCCATGCCAGGAGGTGGACCGCCCGGTCCGCCCATCATCTGGCCGCCGCCGCCGGAGCGTTGCGTGGTCGAGCCCTGCTGGTCGGCCGGCGTCCAGCGAAGGGCGGCCGCGGGGACCTTCAGCACGTTCTGGCGGCGCTCCAGGATAATGTCGGCGTTGGCGGTCATGCCCGGCAGCAGCTTGCCGTTCGGGTTATCGGCCTGGGCGATGACGATGTAGGCGACGACGTTGGACGAGGTCTCCGGCTGCTTGCGCACCTGGGTGACCACGCCCGCGAAGGTGTCGTCCGGGAAGGCGTCGACGGTGAACTTGACCGGCTGGCCCTCGGTGACCTGGCCGATGTCGGCTTCGTCGACGGTGATCTTCACCTCCAGCTTCGACAGGTCCTGGGCGATCTGGAACAGCACGGGCGCCGACAGGCTCGCGGCCACGGTGTTGCCCGGCTCGATCGAGCGGTTGATCACCACGCCGTCGATCGGCGCGACGATGCGGGTGCGGCTCAGGTCCGTCTGGCTGCTGGCGAGCGCGGCGCGGGACTGGTTGACGCCGGCGCGCGCCTGACGGGCGCTGGCCTGGGCGGTCTTCAGCGTCGCCTCGGCGGTTTCCAGCGCGGCCTTGGCCATGATGCCCTGGTCGTAGAGGCTTTTGGTGCGGTTATAGGCGGCGCGGGCCTCGGCGACTTTGGCGTCGGCGGAGGCGACACTGGCCTGCTGGGCCTGGATCTCGGCCTGGCCCTGCGCGAGCCGGCTCTCGTAGGTCTGCGGATCGAGCGTGGCCAGCAGCTGGCCCTTGCGGACCTGATCGTTGAAGTCGACGAGGACTTCCTTGATCTGGCCCGAAATCTGCGAGCCGACGTCGACCGTCACCAGCGCCTGGAGCGAGCCGGAGGCCGACACCGACTTGGTGATCTCGCCCTGGGTCACCGCCTCGGTGCGGTAGGGGTCCTTCGGCGCCTTGGGCTTGAGCAGCATCCAGCCGCCGAAAGCGGCGGCGGCGATGACCAGCGCCGTGACGAGATACACGACCGGGCGCGGCAGGCGGCCTCGGCGGCGGGCAGGGGCGGTGTTCAGGCTCATAGGCTTCCGTGTCTTGAATCGGTCGGCGACCGCGTCCTCCCCACCGGGTTACCGGCGGCAGTTTGCAGGCGCATTTCAGGATGTGGCGGCGTCAGGGCTTCCGGCGGTCCTGAGCCTTCGCCGACTCGAACAACGCCTGGGCGGGCGTCCAGGTCAGGGTGTCGAGGGTCAGGCGGCTGTCTCCGTCGTCGTCGAGGAGCTTGAAGCGTCGGCGGGCGGCCGCTTCGGCCTCGGCGCGGCTGACCTTGCCGTCCAGATCGGCGTCGGCGCCCCGCACCGGATGCGGCTCGTTCAGCAGGCCGTACTGGCCCGCGCCCTGGCGCTGGGTGGAGGGGCCTTCGCCGCGCGGCCGGCGCTGCATCGGCGCGCGGCCCCACATCTCGTCGGCGCGCGACCAGGGCATCCATCCGCCGCCGGACTGCTTGGGCGAGGGGCGCGGCAGCACGCGGTTGATCTCGGGCGCCACGGTCTTCTCGTAGTCGACGTTCTCGAAACCGTCGACGCGACCGTCCTTGTCGGTGTCGAGCCGCTCGAAGAAGACCAGCGCGTCGGCGACGAACTCATCCTGCGTCAGCACGCCGTCGCGGTTCGTGTCGGCCCGGGCGAACCAGTCGGCGACCGGATAGGCCGCGGCGGCGGGCGCGCGGAACGGCTCGCCGGCCGGGCTGATGAAAACCTGCTCCGGCGGCGGCGCGTAGGGGCGGTCGACCTCCAGCGGCGGCGGCGCTTCGGCCGGCGGCGGAGGCGGCGCGCCGCCGGCGATCGGCTCATCCGACTGGGCCAGCGCCTGGGAGACGCCGCCGGTCAGGACGACGAAGGTCGCGGCGGCGAGGAGGAAGCGGGTCATGCACACCATGGGAATCAACGCCTGGCCCTCTGGGCGGGCCATGACGCCAGTAGGACGCGTGGTCGCCGTCGACGCAACACCGTGGCCGCGCCGGCTCAGAGCGGCAGCGAGACGCGGGCCGTCAGGCCGCCGCCGGCGCGGTTGTGCAGCGTGACGTCGCCGCCGTGCGCGCGGGCGATGGAGCGGACCACGGCCAGGCCCAGCCCGGCGCCGCCCGTCTCGCGGCTGCGCGAGGGTTCGCCGCGATAGAACGGCTCGAACAGCCGCTCCAGCTCCTCGTGAGGCACACCCGTACCGTCGTCCTCGATCTCGACGATGGCGCAGCCGTCCTCGGAGAACACCCGTCCACGCGCCCGCTGGCCGTACTTCAGGGCGTTGTCGACCAGGTTGACGATCAGTCGACGCAAGCCGACGGGATCGCCGGTCACGACCAGCCGGTCGGAGGGCAGGGCCACCGCATCGGCGCCGGTTTCCGCCGCTTCGTCCAGGATCGTCTCGACCAGCGAGGACAGCTCCAGCTTCTCGCGCCGGCCGCCCTGGGTGGTGTCGCGCACGAAGGCCAGGGTGGCGGAGATCATCTCGTCCATCTGGTCGATGTCGCTGGCCAGCTTGGCGCGGATGTCGTCGGGCACGGCCTCGATCCGGAAGCGAAGGCGGGTCAGCGGCGTGCGCATGTCGTGGGCGATGGCGCCGACCATGGCGGTCCGGTCCTCGACATAGCGGCGCAGCCGCTCCTGCATGCCGTTGAAGGCGTCGCTGGCGGCCGCCACCTCGGGGGAGCCGGTGATGTCGAGCGGCGGCGCGCGCGGGTCGCGGCCCAGCCGCTCGGCGGCCTCCGCGAAGGCCGCGATCGGCGCGGCGAGCCGACGCGCGAACAGCCAGGCGATCGGCGCCACCGCGATGCCGGACAGCAGCAGGGTCAGAAGGATATGGCTCTGCCAGGAATCCAGTCGGAAAGAAGGCTTGGGCTTGACGACCAGCCATTGGCCGTCGGGCTGGCGCACGCCGATGCGGAACGGGGCGAAGATCACCCGCTCGTCCCGCAGGCGCATCATCTCCGGACGCGCGGCCTTGCCGCCGATCACGAAGCTGGGGCCGCCGCCACCCTCGCCGGGGCCGCGGACGTCGAAGGCGGGCCCGCCACCACCGCTTCCGGGCGGCGGCGGCGGGCCCAGACGCTCGCGCATGCCCGGCGGCGGGCCTTCGCTCGGCCCACGAATGAACAAGCCGCGCTCGGCCTGCATCGACTGCACGAACAGGCGACGTGGGCCCTGGGTCTCGATCACGATGCGGGACGGGTCGACGCCCAGTTCCTCGCCCAGCTTCTGGCGGAAGTCGTCGCGCCAGCGGCCGCCGCGACGGATCAGCGGACGCTCGTCAGGCGCTTCGCTCTTCACCTTCACCAGCAGCGGGCGCACGCCCGGTTCGATGGTCGTGACGCCGGGATTCTTCAGCGCCCGCGCGATGTCCGAAAGACGATAGATCTCGGGCGGCGGCGGCGGCAGGCTGAAGATCACCGCCGTCGACACCGCGTGCGCCGCGATCAGGCTGACCACGACCAGGGCCAGCACCTGGACGAACAGGGGCACGCCCCGGCCGAAACGGGTCATGGCTGGCGGAGGACCTTGGGCGAGAACATGTAGCCCTCGTTGCGGATGGTCCGGATGATCTCCGACCCGCTGCCGTCGTCGAGCTTCTTGCGCAGGCGGCTGATCTGCACGTCGATGGCGCGGTCGTAGGCCTCGGTGTCCGGGCCGCGCGCCATGTCCAGCAGTTGGTCGCGGGTCAGCACCCGCTGCGGCCGCTCGACGAAGGCGCGCAGCAGCGAGAATTCGCCGCTCGACAGGTTGACGATCACGCCCTGCGGCGAGCGCAGCTCCCGTCGCACCAGATCCAGCCGCCAGCCCGAGAACTCGCAGGTCGCGGCGATCTGGTCCTCGCCGCCGCGCGGCTCGTTCCGGCGGCGCAGCACGGCGCGGACGCGGGCCAGCAGCTCGCGGGGATTGCAGGGCTTGGGCAGGTAGTCGTCGGCGCCGAGCTCGAGTCCGACGATGCGGTCGGTCTCCTCGCCCATGGCCGACAGCATGACGATGGCCGGGCCGCCGCTCTGGCTGGACAGCCGGCGGCAGATCGACAGGCCGTCCTCGCCGGGCATCATCACGTCCAGCACCACGAGGTCGACGGCCCCGCGCTGCAGCGCCTGTTCCATCGTGCGGGCGTCGGAAGCCTCCTGCACGCGATAGCCGTGGCGCGCCAGGAAGTCGCCGATCACGTCGCGGATGCCGGGGTCGTCGTCGACGACCAGGATGCGGGCGCCGTCTTCGGCGGCTTCGGCCACGGGTCTGTCCATCATGAGCTCCATGTCCGCCCTATGACCGCCGGACGTGGCAAGCGGATTTCACGGCTGCAACACGGGGCGCGGCGGGACGCCTCACCCGTTCATCGCGATCATCACGTCGGAGACGAAGGGATTGGTCTTCCGCTCGTCGCCGAACGTGCTCATCGGCCCGTGCCCCGGCACGAAGGCGACGTCGGCGCCCAGCGGCCAGAGCTTGAGGGTGATCGAGTCGATCAGCTGCTGGTGATTGCCGCGCGGAAAGTCGGTGCGGCCGATAGAGCCCTTGAACAGAACGTCGCCGACCTGGGCGAAGCGGGCCTCGCGATGGAAGAAGATCACATGGCCGGGCGTGTGGCCGGGGCAGTGGATGACCTCGAACGCGGTCTCGCCCAGCGTGACCACGTCGCCGTCGCCCAGCCAGCGGTCGGGGGCGAAGGTCTTCGCTTCCGGCATGCCCCATTTGGCGCCGCTGGTCTCGATCTCGTCGATCCAGAAGGCGTCGTCGGGGTGCGGGCCCTCGATGGGGACGCCGGTCAGTTCCTTGAGCTTCGCCGTGCCGCCGGCGTGATCGAGGTGGCCGTGGGTGATCCAGATCTTCTCCAGCTCCAGCCCGTGCTGCTTCAGCCCGGCCACCAGGCGGTCGACCTCGCCGCCCGGATCGATGATCGCGGCCTTCTTCGTCTTCGTGCACCAGACGATCGTGCAGTTCTGCTGCAGCGGCGTCACCGGGGCCAGCATGGCGCGGATGGGGGGCTCGGGCTTGTCGGTCATCGGCGTGGTCATCCGCTTATGATCGGCGTTCGGGCGCGCCGAATAAAGAGGCCGTGACAAA
>JBIICO010000021.1:0-30367 GCA_044238855.1 Caulobacter sp. | reverse complement strand
GATCCGCTCGGCGGCCTCGAGCCCCTGCTCCAGCTCGCCGAGCTCGTCGTTCACGGCGATGCGCAGCGCCTGGAAGGTCTTGGTCGCCGGATGCACCTTGGCCCCGCGACGGCCGCCCAGGGCGCGCTCGACGACCTCGGCCAGGTCCAGCGTCCGCTCGAACGGCCGCTCGGCGCGGCGGCGCACGATGAAAGACGCCACGCGGCGGCTCTCTCGCTCCTCGCCGTAGACGTAGAGGATCCGCGCCAGCTCGGCCTGCTCGGCGGTGTTGACGATGTCGGCCGCGCTGGGCACGTCGCCGCCCATGCG
This sequence comes from Caulobacter sp., assembly GCA_044238855.1. Classification (GTDB taxonomy): domain Bacteria; phylum Pseudomonadota; class Alphaproteobacteria; order Caulobacterales; family Caulobacteraceae; genus Caulobacter. The sequence goes on along the minus strand of JBIICO010000021.1, from coordinate 30,058 downwards.
CATGTCGAGCGGCCCGTCGCGCATGAAGGAGAAGCCGCGCTCGGCCTCGTCCAGCTGCATCGACGACACGCCGATGTCGAGCGCCACGCCGTCGACCGATCCGGGCGCGAAATGCTCGCCCATGTTCGAGAACCGGTCCTCGATCAGGCGGAAGCGGCCGCTCTGTTCCAGCGGCGCGGCGAAGCGACGGGCGGTCGGGTCGCGATCGAAGGCGACGACGCTCGCGCCGGTGTCGAGGAAAGCCCGGCTGTAGCCGCCGGCCCCGAAGGTCCCGTCGATGACGGTCTCGCCGGCCCTGGGCGCCATCGCCTCGACGACCTCGTCGAGCAGGACGGAAAGATGCGGCGCCTCGCTCATGCCGGAACCCCGGCGAGACGGGCGCGCTGGGCGGCGCGCAGTTCGGCCAGGCCCGTGCGGGCGGCCTCGCGGGACGCGGCGCGATGCGCCTGGAAGGCCTCGCGGCCCCAGATCTGGAAACGGTCGCCCATGCCGACCACGGCGATCCAGTCGCCGGAGCCGAGACCGAACATGTCGCACAGGGCGGGCGGCAGGGTGATGCGGCCCGCCTCGTCGAAGGACAGCCGGCTCATGCCGCCGAACACACTCGTTTCGAGCGCCGAGCGCAGCGGATCGCCGAAGGGCAACTCCTCGATCAGGCCGGCGTAACGATCGAACAACGCCTTGCCGCCACCCTCGAGGCAGTCGGCTTCGATGGAGGGAAAGCAGAAGACGCCCTCGAAGGGCTGGCCGACGGCAGCGCGGAACTCATGCGGCACGACGATGCGCCGCTTGCTGTCCAACTGCTTCTCGAACGTCGAGAGGAACACCGCGCCCCAGTTCCCTGCCCGTGCTCGCCGACCGGTTCGACGAGACAATCTGGGTTAACATGGGATGAAATGGGACGCAACGACACTACCGGTCGTTTCCTCGCGAAAACAATAATGTCGCAGGCGAAACTGGTTAACGCATGTAAACCTTCCACAGAACATACATGGAACGCGTTAAGTATATCGGGGATAACCCTGTGCCGACCTACTCGATGTGGGGAATGGGCGGATCAGACGGCCTGTAAGCCGGGTTTTGTGACGGACCCGAAGGCCCGCGACGATCATTCCTCTGGACCGCCCGTTGCCGGACGGTTCTCGCGACCAACCCGGATCTCTCGGGCCGGAGACAGCCCTACCCCTTGCGGGGCGCGAGATCCCTATTCGGTCTTGCTCCAGGCGGGGCTTGCCATGCCGTTCCTGTCACCAGGCCCGCGGTGGGCTCTTACCCCACCCTTTCACCCTTCCCGCCGCCGAAGCGGAGGAGGTTTGCTTTCTGTGGCGCTATCCCTCGGGTCACCCCGGGCGGGCGTTACCCGCCGCCTTGTCACCGTGGAGCCCGGACTTTCCTCGACCCCCGAAGGGACCGCGATCGCCCGGCCGTCTGATCCGGGGCGGGTTGTGATCGTTGGGGGGCGGAAGGTCAATGCGTCGTTCGAGACCCGGACCCGAGGGCCGGCCCTTCAGGATGACGAACGAGGGAGGCCCTCCACCGAATTCGTCCTGGTGAGGAGCGAGCGCGGCGAGCGTCTCGAACCCCGCAACGCGTCCTAGGCCGACGCCCGCAGCACCGCCATGAGCGTCGCCCGCGTCTGGCCGTCGGCGACCCCGTCCCACCGCGTCTGGACCCAGTGGCGCTGAAAGGCGCCGACCACGTCGCGGGTGGCGGCGTCGTACTTGCCGGACGGCGCGCTGTCGTAGCCCAGCCGGGTCAACCCCGCCTGCAGCGCGAAGACGCCGACCCCCTCGTCGCCCTCGCTCAGCGCCTGGCCGGGCGCGGAGCCCGCCTCGGCCCAGACGCCGTGCCCGGCCTCGGCCAGCCGCTTCCACGGGAACAGCTCGCCCGGATCGATCTTGCGCGCCGGCGCGACGTCGGAGTGACCCAGGATACGATTGTCGTCGATCTGCCAGCGGGTGCGGATGTCGCCGATCAGCGCGATCACCGCCGCGATCTGGGCGTCGGGGAAGGCGCGGTAGCCGAAGTCGTGGCCGGGATTGACGATCTCGATGCCGATGGAGGCGTGGTTCAGCCCCTCCTCGCCTTTCCAGAACGAGTTCCCGGCGTGCCAGGCGCGGCGCTCCTCGGGCACCAGCCGGAAGACGCGGCCATCCTCTTCGACCATGTAGTGGGACGAGACCCGCCCTTCCCGCTCGCCGTCGCGCAGGCGCTCCAGCGCCGCCTCGCCGCTTTCCATGCCGGTGTAGTGCAGCACCAGCATGTCCGGGACCTTGTTGCGGGCGTCGAAGTTGGGCGACGGCGCGTCGATCAGTTCCAGCGTCATTGCGAGCGGTTCCGGATGGCCATGAGCAGAGGCATCACATGGTTGGGCCTGAGGGCGATGATCAGCACCCCTAGTAGCGCGAGCGCCGCGCCGATGGCCATCCGCCCGTCGAAATGGTCGTGGGTGATGACCACGCCCATGGCGATGGTCAGCAGCGGCGTCATCAGGGTCAGGGGCGAAATCAGCGTCGCCTCGTACTTCTGGATCAGCCCGTAATAGAAGGTGTGGCCGGCCACGGAGACGATGACGGCCGAGAACACCACGGCCGCCAGGAACGGCCAGCCCGCCGCGATGCCCAGCGACCACTGGTCCTGTTCGGTGAACGCGCTCAACGCCGCCAGCGGGAAGAATGACGAGAACCCCACCCAGGCCTGGAACTGCAGCGGCCTGATGCCCTCCATCTGCTTCATCATCACAGCGCCCAGCGAGCCGGCGAGCGCGGCGGCGGCGACCAGCCACAGGCCGACGGACATGGTCATGCCGGTCGGATGCCACATCACCGCCACCGCCCCGGCCAGGGTCAGGGCGATGCCGATGCCGCGCCGCCAGCGCACCTTCTCGCCCAGCATGAACATCGACAGCACGGTGGTGATCGGCACGCCCAGCTGGATGACGATGGAGGCGGCGGACGGGCTGGCGGTCTTGAAGCCGATGAACAGCAGGGCGAAGTTCCCCGCCCCCATCAGCAGCGCCACCAGCACGATCCGCCACGTCGGCCGGGGCCGGGGCAGCAGCCAGGGCAGCGTGCACAGCGCCACCAGCGCGAACCTCACCGAGGCATAGAACAGCGGCGGCACGCCCCAGTGCGCCACGACGATCTTGCTGACGATGTTGTTGAAGGCCCAGACGAGGCAGACGAAGACGAGGATCGCGAAGTCACGCAGGGCCATGCGGATGCTCTAGCCGCGTTTCGTGACGGAAGGCGAGCGGCTAGCCACCATAAATCGCTCTCCCCTTGGGAGAGCTGTCGCGGCGAAGCCGTGACTGAGAGGGAAGAACCGCGGCTCGACGACCAGTCGCCGGATCTCCCTCTCCGACCTCGCTTCGCGAGGCCAACTATCCCACGGGAGAGGAACCGATGCGCTAGCGCGCCCGCTTGAAACGTAGCTCCTCACCCCGCCATCAGACCTGGCCGGACAGCTGCAGTTTGCGGCAGGTCTCGGCGAAGGCGCGACGCGCGGCGTCGGGCGGCGCGAACGGTCCGGCGTTGGTCGCGCCGTAGCTCAGCGACAGCGGCGCCTTGCCGGACAGGATGGCCAGCAGATCGCCGTCGATCGGCCCGGCCGCCTTCACGCCGGCCTTGGCCGTCGTGGCGACCAGCGCCACGGCGGCGCCGTCGGCGCCGAGGCTCAGGCGCTCCTCGCTGCCGACGGCCGTCACCTTCGGCGCCAGCAGCGTGAAGCCCTCGCCCCGCGCGCAGATCAGCCTCAGCTCGGGGTCGTCGGCCTTGCCGCCGATCAGGCGGGTCAGCTCGACGCTGTTCTTGCCCATGCCGAACACCCACTCCGGACCGGTCGCGGCGACGGGTCCGGCCGCAGCGGCGGGCGCGGCCGCCTTCTCCGCCGGCCGGGAGCAGGCGGCCAGGCCGATCAGGGCGAGCGCCAGGACCGCGGCGGTGCGCATGCCGGTCAGGCGCCCTTGAAGACGGCCGGGCGCTTCTCGAGCAGGGCGTCGACGCCCTCCATGTGGTCCTCGGTCAGGTGGCTGATCGCCTGGGCGGCGGCGCTCATCTCCATCAGCGTGTCATAGCTGGTGGTCTGGCCGTGCTTGAGCAGGCTCTTGCCGAGGCGCAGGGCGTGGGGCGGCTGCTGGGCGATCTTCTCGGCCATCTCCATGGCCGCGCCCATCAGTTCTTCGGCCGGAACCACGCGGCTGACCAGGCCCCAGTCGCAGGCGGTCTTGGCGTCGACCACGTCGCCGGTGAACAGCAGCTCGGAGGCGCGGCTCATGCCGATGGTGCGCGGCAGCAGCCATGCGCCGCCGTCGCCCGGGATCAGGCCGAGCTTCAGGAAGGTGACGCCGAACCGCGCCGTGTCGGCCGCGATGCGGATGTCGGTCATGCAGGCCACGTCGCAGCCCAGGCCGATGGCCGCGCCGTTGACGGCGGCGATCGACGGGACTTCCAGGCCGTAGATCGAGCGGACGACGCGGTGGATGTTGTTGCGGTAGCCGTCGCGCAGGTCGACGCCGTTGCCGCTGAAGGCGCCCTCGCGCGACTTCATCGCCTTGACGTCGCCGCCGGCGGAGAAGGCGCGGCCGGCCCCGGTCAGGATCACGCAGCGGATGTCGCGGTCGGCGTTGATCGCCGCGCAGGCCGCCGCCACCTGGTCGCCGTCGCCCGGTGCGCCCAGGGCGTTCATCGAGTCCGGACGGTTCAGCGTCAGGATCGCGACGTGGCCGCGCTTTTCGGTGGTGATCAGGGACATGGTCGGTTTCCTGCGCTGGCGGGTTCTTTTTTTGCTGAGCCGTTCATAGCGGCGTGGCGCGCATCGCGCCAATCCTCCTCCCGAGCGGGGAGGAAACCCGTGGAATGACTTTGCTGTGGAAAACCGCAACCCCTTGCTTGGTCGGGCGTGGCCGTTAACCGTCCACAACTTACCCACAACCGGTCCACGGAAGTAGACGAAAGGATTCACATCGGGGGTTCTTTGGGCGGTTGCTTCATAGCGGGTTCGGGCACACAGTCAAGTCGTCGAGAGGAAACGCGGCGCCGGCGAGACGGGAAACCGGAAGGACGGCGAAGCGGGACGCTCCAGGAGCCCAGGACCGAGGGGAGACCTTCGGAGACCGGACCAGGAGCGGGTCAACAAAGACCGGGCGCAATCCCGGACCCTGGCGGACCCACGACCTCCAGACCGCAAGTCCCGCAAGGGGCTTGGGTGAGAGGGTGATACGGCCGGGCAACCGGAAGTATCGCCCTCTTGCTCATTTGGGCTCAGCCCAGGCCGCCGCCGCCTCACCACCCCGCCGTCTTGCTCGCGCTCATCGCCAGGGCCCATGCGTGGTGAGCGCCGTGCGCTCGCACAGCGCCGGTCCGGCGCCCCACCCCCTCCCGTGTTCATGGATCGACGACGAAGGTCGGAGGGCGCCGGGCAGGCGAAAAAGCGAGACTCTGGAGACATATAATCCCGAGACAAAGCGAGACATTCGACCCTTCGCGAGACATCCCGCCCCGCCATCCATCCGGCGGCAGGTCCCACGGGCTCATACTGGTTGCATGAACCGCCGCCGCGCCGTCTTTCGCCCCGCGAACGCCTTGCCCGCCAAGGCGCCGCTCGACGCGCCGCGCCGCCTCGCGACGGCGACCGGGCGAGGATGCCGGCCGAACCCCCGCCCATTTTTCTCACCGGCCGGCGCGAAACGGCGCGCTCGAGACACACGAGACAAGCCCGGGCCCGCGCCCTCTCGACGAACACCGTCGCCCCGCCTAGTTTCCCAGCGCTATCTCGGGAGGGTTCGATGCTTTCACGTCGTCTGATGCTGGCCGGTGCGGCCTCCACCTTCGCGGCCGCCTGCTCGCCGAAGGCGGATACGGACAAGACGGTCGCCGCCGCCGATGCGATCACCGAGATCCGCTTCGCCACGGACTGGCGGGCGCAGGGCGAGCACGGCGGCTTCTACCAGGCGCTCGCCACCGGCGAGTACGAGAAGCGCGGCCTGAAGGTCTCGATCATCCAGGGCGGCCCGGGCGTGAACATCCCGCAGCTGCTGGCCGCCGGCGCGGTCGAGATGGGCATGGGCTCGAACAGCTTCATCCCGCTGAACATGGCCAGGGAGAAGGCGCCGGTGAAGGCCGTGGCCGCCTACTTCCAGAAGGATCCGCAGGTCCTGATCGCCCACCCGGACGCCGGTATCGCGAAGATCGCCGACATGAAGGGCCACCCGATCCTGCTGGCGGACGCCTCGGTCACCGCCTTCTGGGTCTGGCTGCGCAGCAAGTACGGCTTCACCGACGCCCAGGTGCGCAAGTACAACTACAGCCTCGCGCCCTTCCTGGCGGACAAGAAGGCCGTGGTTCAGGGCTATCTGTCGAGCGAGCCCTACACGATCGAGAAGGAGGCGGGCTTCAAGCCGGCGACCTTCCTGCTGGCGGACGAGGGCTACCCCGGCTACGCGACCATGGTCCTGGCCCCGGAAGCCCTGATCAGGGACAACCCGGCCGCCGTGCGCGCCTTCGTCGAGGCCAGCGCCGCCGGCTGGAAGGACTATCTGGCCGGCGATCCGTCGAAGGCCGACGCGATGATCCTGAAGGACAATCCGGAGATGACGGCGGAGCTGCTGGCCAACGCCCGCAAGCAGATGCGCGACTACGGCATCGTCGACTCGGGCGACGCGAAGACCGGCGGCGTCGGCGTGATGACGGACGCCCGCTGGGCGGAGTTCTTCCGCGTCGCCTCCGAACAGGGCGTCTACCCGAAGGACATGGGCTACCGGTCCGCCTACACGCTCGAGTTCGTCACGCCGAAGAAGGCGTAGAAGAAATCCTCACCCGTAGGCCGAAGGCAGTACGGGGGAGGGGCACCGCCGAAGGCGGTGGAGGGGGCGACGAAGCTGGCCGTGGAAATCGACGGATCCATCCATTCCGAGGATGCACGGATCGCACAGGACCGGCGCCGTGACGCTTGGCTGCGGGAACAGGGCCTGACAGTCTATCGCGTGTCGGCGGGCGCGGTTATGCGGAACTCCGACGAGGTGGCGCACGGCGTCGTCCTGTTGGCTTACGAACTCCTGGGGCGAAAGTGATCGGGGCCGCCTTGAACCGCATTACCGGCCGTCGCCCCCTCCACCACCCCGCTGCGCGGGGCGGTCCCCCTCCCCCGCTGCGCGTGGGAGGATTGCGATGACCGCCGCGCTCCGGAACGTCGAAGTCGACTATCGCGGCCGTGGACGCGCGTTGGGGCCGGTCGACCTGTCGCTGGGCGACGGAGAGGTCGTGGCGCTTGTCGGGCCGTCGGGTTGCGGCAAGTCGACGGCCATGCGGCTGCTGGCGGGGCTGGAGCAGCCCACGCGCGGGACGGTCGAGCGGTCGGCGGCGCGGGGGGAAACCTCGCTGGTGTTCCAGGCCGCCACCCTCGCGCCCTGGATGAGCGCCGCCGCCAACGTCGCCCTGCCGCTGGAGCTGGCCGGCGTCGACGGCAAGGAAGCCCGGCGGCGCGCCTCGGAAGCCCTGGTCCGCGTGGGCCTGGCCGGCGTGGACAAAGCGCGGCCGGCTCAGCTGTCGGGCGGCATGGCCATGCGGGTGTCCCTGGCCCGGGCGCTGGTCACCCGGCCGCGCCTGCTGCTGCTGGACGAGCCGTTCGCGGCGCTGGACGAGATCACCCGCCGGACCTTGGCGGACGATGTGCTGGCGCTGTGGGCGGAGCTCAAGCCCGCCATCCTGTTCGTGACCCACAACGTCGAGGAGGCCGTCTACATGGCCTCGCGCGTGGTGGTGCTGACGGCCGGCCCCGGCCGCATCGCCGGGGAGGTCGCCATCGACGGCCCCCTGCCCCGCCCGCCCGGCTTCCGCATGACCGACAGCTTCCGCGCCTCGGCCGAGAAGGTCTCGGCGCTGCTGGCGGCCGGCATGGAGAAGGCCGCGTGAGGCGGCTGGCCGACATCGCCGCGCCGGTCGTCTTCCTGGCCCTGCTGCTCGGCGGCTGGGAGATCGCCTGCCGGGCGCTCGAGATCCCGCCCTATCGGCTGCCCGCGCCCTCGGCGATCGGCGCGGCGCTGGCGGCCGAGTGGCCGCTGCTGCTGAAGTCTGGCTGGGCGACGCTGACCACGGCCCTCTGGTCGCTGCTGATCGCCAGTCTGCTGGCCAACGGCCTGGCGCTCATCGCCGGCCTGAGCGGTCTGGTGGAGAAGGCGATCCAGCCGGTGGTGGTGACGATCCAGGTGACGCCCATCGTCGCCATCGCGCCGCTGGTGCAGATCTGGGCCGGGCTGGAGCACCCGGAGCGGGCGGTGATCGGCCTGGCGGTCGTGGTCGCCTTCTTCCCGATCTTCTCGGGCGCCCTGACCGGCCTGAAGGCGGCGGACGCCGACCTCGAGCGGCTGTTCGCCCTCTACGGCGCCAGTCGCCTGCAGAAGCTGCTCCGCCTGCGCCTGCCGACCGCCGTGCCGTTCGTGCTGGAGGGACACAAGGTCGCGGCCGGCCTCGCCGTCGTCGGCGCTGTGGTGGGCGAGTTCTTCGCCGGATCGGGCGGCTCGCAGGGCCTCGCCTGGCGGATTCTCGAAGCCAGCAACCGTTTGCAGACGGCCAAGGCCTTCGCCGCCCTGCTGGTGTTGGCGGTGATGGGGGCCGCTCTCTACGCCCTCCTGCAGGGCGCCGAGCGTCGCGCACTGGTCTGGTGGCGTGGCCGTTAGGCGCGGATTAAGCGGCTGTGGTTAAGCATCGTCTCCGTACCTTCGGGCGGAAACCTGCATGCGTCTCGCTCTCGTCATAGCGCTTCTGGCGTCGGCCAGCGCCACCGTCGCCCACGCGGCGGAGGATCGCTACGGCCCGCCGCGCGCCCAGCCGGTCGCCGTCCCGGCCGCCTACGCCGCGCCGGCCGTCGCCGGCGTCGCCGCGCCCTACGGCGGCCCGATGCTGAGCTGGGGCGGCAAGACCGCGCTCGCGCCCGCCGCCGCGCCGGTGGTCCAGGCCGCGCCGGCCTACCAGCCCGTGCAGCCGCAACCCGCTGCCTACACCCCCTCTGGCTGGCGCGACGTGACGCCCGGAGCCGCCGCTCCCCGCGCCGCCGTTCCGGCTCCCGTTGCCGCGCCGCGCCCGGTCGCCGCCGCGCCGCTGCCGACCAGCTTGTACGACCGCCCCGCGCCCGCCGCGCCCCAGCCCCGGCCCGCGCCGCGCGCTCGGGCCCCGCTCCCCGTGCAGCCGCAACCCCAGCCGCTCGCGCGCGAGCAGGCGGCCACCACCGCTCTGCCACCCTCGCCCGCCGCCCCACGCGCCCTGGCCGCCGCACAGCCGGGCGGGACGTCCGCGCGGGCCTATTCGGTGGTGCGCGAGTTCGGCGGCACGCCCGACCCGATCGATATCCCGCCGCCGACCAGCTACTGGGCGACCCGCCCCGGCGCACTGGCGCCGATGCCGGGCGAGGCTCCGGCTGAGCCAGACGCAAAGCCCGTCGACGACGCGGCCGCGCCCTGGAACGCCCAGACGGCCACCGCCGGAGGCGTCCGTTGAGCGTCGGCCAGAACCGCCTTCAAGATCTGATCGCCCTGGCGTCGGAGCCGTCCAGCGAACGGCGGCGCGAGCTGCTGCGCGGCGTCACCGACATGTTCTTCACGGGCGAGACGCACGGGGCCACGGAGATGGGCCTGTTCGATGCGGTGCTCGGAAAGCTGGCCAGCGAGATGGAGCAGGCCGTTCGCGCCGAGTTGGCCGAGCGGATGTCCGGCGCCGCGGAGCCGCCGCGCACCCTGATGCGCAAGCTGGCCACCGATGAGATCGACGTCGCCCGCCCGATCCTGGAACGCTCCGGCGCGCTGAGCGACGACGATCTGGTCCGGCTGGCCCGCACCCAGGGCCAAGACCACCTGCGCGCCATCTCTCAGCGCTCGCAGGTGCCGACGGCGGTGTCCGACGCCATCGTCGAGCGCGGCGACGACGATACCCTGGGCGCCCTGCTGCGCAACACCGGCGCGGAGCTCTCGCGCAAGGCGCATGAAAAGGCCGTCGACCGGGCCGTGGCCAATCCCGAGCTGCACGAGGCGGTCGTCAGCCGCGACAGCCTGCCGATCGACCTGCTGAACGAGATGTACTTCGTGGTCGAGGCGCGTCTGCGCGACCGGATCACCGCCGTGAACGGCGCCATCGACCCGCAGGCGCTGGAAGCGGCGCTGGCCGCCGGCCGCAAACGGGTGGCGCTGGGCGACGGCGCCCTGCCGGCCGACTACGCCGAGGCCGAGAAGGCCGTGCGCGAGCATATCGCCCGCAACGACATCGGCCCGCGCGTGCTGGCCGCCATGCTGCGCAACCGCGAGACCACCAAGTTCCTGATCGCCCTGGCCGAGTTGGCGGACATCGACTTCCATACCGCCCGCCGGATCCTGGAGCGCAAGGAACTCGACGCCCTGGCCATCGTCTGCAAGGCGGCGGACTTCGACCGCAGCCTGTTCCTGACCTTCACGGTCCTGATCCTGAACCGCGACGACGACGCCATGCTGCGCGCCAAGTCGTACGGCGATCTCTACAACACCCTGCCGAAGGACGCCGCCCTGCGCACCATCCGCTTCTGGCGCATGCGCCGGCAGACGGGGGACGTGGCCGCGGCCTGACGCTTCAGTTCGACGGCGGCGGATTCCAGGCCAGTGGAATGCGAACCACCGCGCCGGCCGGTGTCGGCTTGTCTCGGGGCGTCTTCATACGGAAGAGCCGGCTCAGCCGGAGCGCCGCCTGCCCGAAACCTTCGCCCGCCGGATCCTCGGCGATCACAGCGCAGTCCGTCAGCCGGCCGTCCGCCCCAACCATGCAGGAGATCATCGCACGGCCGGAAAGGCCCTTGCGGAGCGCCGCGCGCGGATAGACGCGAACGAAGTCCTGACCCCCGGGCCGTTGGCTCCAGCCGTAGCCTTCGGTGATGATCGGCGCCGCGGGCGTGTTGGCCGTCGCGGGGTCACGGGCCACGAGCGCGAAAACCAGGAACAGACCGAGCATGGCGCCTCTCCCCGGCGATGAGTTGCCGCGGGAAATCTAGTTCAGCTTCCAGGCCATGGAGACGCGGACCACGCCGCCGGCGACCTGCTGGCCGCTGAGGCTGACGGGGGCCATGCGGTAGTGGTCGGCGAGGGCCACCGTGGCCGCGCCGAAGCCGTAGTCGCCGCCGCGCTCGGTCAGGACGAAGCAGCCGTCCAGCGCGCCCTCGGCGGCCACGCGGCACTCGATCAGCGCCTCGCCCGAGGCGCCCTTCTCGATCGCGGCGACGGGGAAGGCGGCGACGAACTCGTCCATCGACGGCGTGCGGACCCAGTTCGGGTCCTCGATCACCGCCGGGGCGGACAGCGAGGCGACCGTGATGGTTTCGGCGGGGGCCGGCATGGCGACGGCGGCGGCGGCGAAGAGGATCGGGATCAAGCGGTTACTCCGGATCAGGCTGAGGTCTTGCGGCCGCGCAGGCGCTCGAGCGCCTGGTTAGCCAGATCGGTAAGTGAACGCAGGCCGTGCTCGGCGAAGACGTCGAACGCAGTGGCCAACGCCACCGCCGCCTTCGCGAGGCCGCCATCGTCGCGGCCCAGGATTTCGGCGCGGATTTCGTAGAGGCGGGCGAGGTTCAGTTGCGCGACGGCCCAGGCCACCGGATCGACGGCGGGGCGCAGGGCGCAAAGCTCGGTCCTCTGGGCGGCCACGGCGGCGTCCAGCACCGCGAGATCGCCCGTCAGCTCCGCCTGGCGGCCCAGCGCCTGGGCGCGGCCGGCGGCGACGCGAGCGCGGAGGGCAAGAGCGGTCTTATCCTTCAGCACCAGGGCGGCGCGGTCGAAGCAGGTCACGGCCTGCTCGAAGGCGCGCGGGCTGTCGGTGACCTCGCCGAGCACGACGAGGGCATGGCCGAGCGCGGCCTGGATCGTCGCCCAGTCCATCGGGCTGTGCTCGCGGGTCACCTGATCGAGCGCCGAGCTGATGGCGTCCACCGCATCGGCCGCGGGATCGACGTCCGCGGTCTGTTCCGCCAGCGTGGTCAGGGCGACGCCGTAGCCGGTCACGGCCCGAGCCCAGGTCAGGGGCTCGTAGTCCGAGCCGAGGCCGTCCATCGCTCCCTTGGCCTCGCGAACGCCGTGCTCGATCAGATCGCGATCGTGCAGTCGCGCGCCGGCCAGGCAGAGAATGTCGGCCCGCTCCAGGCGGAAGGCGACCACGGCCAACCGCGCGGCAGCGCTGGCCCGGCCCGAGGCGGCCAGGGCGGCGAGCGGCGCCTCGAAGGCGGCGGCGGCGCGGGCGATCTCGGCGGCGTCAGCCTGGCCCAGGCCTTCGCGCCCTCTGAGGCCGGCCATGGCGGCCGCGGCCATGGCGGCGCCCACGCCCGAACCGGCGGCGGCTTCGCCGAGGACGCGGTCGGCGGCGGCGACCAGGCCTTCGTCGCCGAACAGCTCGGCGCCCAGCAGGCCGCAGAGTCCCTGTTCGGCGCGAGCGCGGACCACGGTCGAGGATCGCGCGGAGATGGCGCGGAAGGCTTCGGCGGCGGCTTCGGCGGCGGAGGCCGCCTTGCGCAGCGCGGCAGCGTCGCCGGTGCGCCGGGCCAGCTCGCGCCAGCAGATGGCGGAATGTAATAGCCGGCCGGGACGCTCCTTGCTGCCGATACGGCCGGCGGCCAGGTCGGCGGCGCGGGCCTCGTTGGTCAGCAGATGGACGTCGAGCAGTTCCAGCAACGACGGGTCGCCGCCGGTCAGGCCGTCCTGCGAACCGCCCTGAGGCGGATCGCCGGCCAGTAACCGACGCAACTCTCGACCAAACTCGAACATGCGGCGGCGCTCCCGAACCGATCGTCCCAAACCGGTACGGTCCGGCGGCGATCATTGGGGAGAGAGCAAAACCCGGCCCGAGAGCCTTAACAAGTGGTTAATGTCGGAACATGGTTAATACCCACGAGTTTTCCGCGACTTCCGGGAATCGGCCCGAACCACACGGAAACCTGAGTTTCGTGCGACGCGGTCGCGGAACCATGCCTTCGCGAGGCCCTCGACGCGCACTGACGACCGAGCGAACAATGACCAACGAGGCCAATAGAGACTCGGGAACGATCCGTCAGCTGACGGAAATGGGGGATGCTCAAGGGCGAAAAATATACCGTATACAGATCATGCTGAAGTATTTGGCGGAGGGTTGTCCACAGGCTGTCAAAATAGCTTCACAATCGTCACGAAGGGCGCCTAGGCTTCTCTCCATAGCCTGCGGCAAAGCGGGCCTGGGAGGTGAAAAACAAAGATGTCGATCCTGCTTACGAGTATGGCCGCCGCCATGGCGCTCTTCGCGAGCCAGCCCGCCGCCACCGGCGATCTCGTCAACGCCAGCGATACCGTGGCCAGCGCCGGCGCGGCCAAGCCGCTTGTGGTCTGCGAACGGGACGACTCGTCCAAGCGCGCGTTCAAGCGGCTCTACGGCAAGGCGGTCTACGTGAGCGCGCGGGAGGTCATCGACAGCCGCAGCGACGGCCAGCGTTGGGCCACGCCTCGCTGCATCACCCCTGCCGAGTTCGCCAAGCTCCAGAAGATGACGGACGACCTCAGCTACGCACAGATCGCGTCGCGCTAGCGGAACATCCCTCTTTAGTTCCGCAGCAGCGGCCCGGGTTCACACCCGGGCCGTTGTCGTTGGAGGACGCGGGAGGAGCCGGAAAGGCACTCACCGTCGGCCACCCGACGCCCAGAGAATGAATCTTTGGTTGCAGACCGAGGTCACGCCGATTTGCGGTTGATTCACAACCGGAGGTGAGTCCTAATTCGCCCCACAGGCGAGCGGTAGTGGAGGACCGGCGCTTGGCGGAAGGCCTGTGGGCTTCCGAGCGTACCGCGCGAAAACGACGACATTCGGGACATCGCCATCGACGCCGCGGCCTGGAGGCCGCGCGAACCGTGATGCGGCGCGCCCTCTCGCGCGCCGTGCGGAGGGCAGCCATGCGCACGAGCAGCTACGTGATCTACGTCGACCTGCCGGACACCCGGGACGAGGTTCTTCTCGTCCACGGCTACACCGGCGCCTATGACCGGGTGAACCGGCGGGTCGCCGCCTTCCTGCGCGGCGGCGAGGCGGGCCATGTGCCCCGGCCGCTGCACGGAACCTGGGAAGAGCACGACGACCCCGCCCTTCCCGTCGAACCGCCCTCGCCCGAGGCGCTCCAGACCCTGACCGCGCGCGGCTACCTGACGGACCTGGAGGTCGAGGAGGAGACGCGGTTCCTGAGCGAGAACATCGACCGCTGGCACGCCGCGCGGTCGCTGCAGGCGCCACAGTTCATCTTCATGCCGACCTACGACTGCAACCTGCGCTGCGCCTATTGCTTCCAGGACCAGATGCGCACTGACCCGAAGCTGCGCCCGCTGCTGCGGACGATGAGCCCGGACGTCGTCGATCGCATCTTCCAGGCCGTGCCGAAGATCCAGGGCCTGCATGGTGTCTCGCCTGAACGGGCCGGCCCGCTGAGCATTGGTTTCTTCGGCGGCGAACCGCTGCTGCGCGCCAGCCGGCCGATCATCGAGCACATCATGAAGCGCGGCCGCGAGGCAGGCGACGCGCGGTTCTGGGCGGTCAGCAACGCCACCGAACTGGAAGCCTACGAGGACCTGCTCGGCCCAGAGGGCATCGGGGTGGTGCAGATCACCCTCGACGGTCCGCCGGCCGAGCATGATCGCCGCCGCGTCTATCCGGACGGCAGCGGCTCCTTCGACCGGATCAGCGCCAACATCGCCATGGCCCTGTCGCGCGGAACCCAGGTGCAGGTCCGCTTGAACGTCGACCGGAACAACGTCGGCGACCTGCCCGCGGTGGCCCGGCTGGCCATCGCCGAGGGCTGGACCCGGCAGCCGGGCTTCTCGATGTACACCGCCCCGATCAACGCGGTGAACGGGACCACCGACGCGCGGACCACCTTCAACACCTGGCAGCTGAAGGAGGCGATGGAGGCCCTGCGGGACGATCATCCGGAGATGAGCGCCTTCACCCTGCCCGACGAGCGGCTGAAGCAGACGGTGCATCGCATCTTCGTCGACAAGGCCGATCCGACGCCGCTGATGAAGACGGCCTTCTGCTCCGCGCACGACCGGATGTATATTTTCGACGCCTTCGCGGACATCTACGCCTGCTGGGAGCGGACCGGCGACCAGAAGGTCCGCATCGGGCGCGTCACCGAGGACGGTGGCATCGAGTCCAACAGTCCTCAGCTGAAGCAGTGGCGGTCGCGAACCGCCTCCTCCAACCCCGTCTGCGCCAAGTGCCGGTACGTCCTGCACTGCGGCGGGGGTTGCGCGATCCTGGCGGAGGCCAGGCACGGCCGCTTCTTCGGCAACCACTGCGACGCCTTCGGCAAGCGGTTCCGCTCCAGCGTTGCGGAAGCCTACGCCGACCTCGTCGCGGGCAAGGACGTGGCGCAGGCGACGGAGGCGGTCTGCGACCAGTAGCGGGGCCTCTTTCCCGCCGAACACGCCTTCAGACGACAAACAGCAGAGGATCAGAGCATGGGTTGCATCATCAACTGGGACGCCGCCAACGCGGCGAAGCTGGAGAGCCTGCCGGTCGCCGACGGCGGCTGTATCATCAACTGGGTCGCCGAAGGCGGCGCGGACGAGGTGAAGAGCCTTTCCGCGCTGGGCGGCTGCCTCATCAACTGGGACGCCCAGACCGATGTCGCCGCCCAGGTGGCGAACGCCGCCGACGGCTGCATCATCAACTGGGACAAGGCCGACGAGGTCTCCCAGCTGAGCTCGCAGGCGGCGCTCGGATGCATCGTCAACTGGAAGGGCGTCGACCCCAAGACCGTGGCCGAAGCCGCGCAGGGCTGCATCATCAACTGGTGAAGCAGGCATCCTGACCGGCTGGCCGGCGCGCGCCCCTTACCCCTCGGCGCACGGACGGCCGACCTTGGGCGGCCCCGGCGCACATGGCGGGGCCGCCGTTTCTTTGCCGCTAACTGCGTTCCTTGCTTCGCAGGAACGACACGTTCGGGAAGCGCTCGCCGAGATAGCCGATTTCCCACGCCGACTTGGCCAGGAACACGACGTTGTTGTCGATGTCGGTGGCCATGGCCGTGCGGTGCTTGGAATCGAAGTCGGCCAGATCGGCCGGCTTGCCCGACAGCCAGCGCGCCTCGGCGTAGGGCGAGGTCTCGAAGATCACGTCCAGCTGGTACTCGTTGGACAGGCGGTCGGCCATGACCTCGAACTGCAGCTGGCCCACGGCGCCGACGATGAAGTCCGAGCCCAGGTTGGGGCGGAACAGCTGCGTCACGCCCTCCTCCGCCAGGCCTTCCAGCGCCTTCTTCAGGTGCTTGGCTTTCAGCGGATCCTTGACCCGCACGCGCTGCAGGATTTCCGGGGCGAAGTTGGGCAGGCCGGCGAAGCGCAGCGTGCCGCTCTCCGACAGGCTCTCGCCGACCCGCAGCACGCCATGGTTGGGAATACCGATGACATCGCCGGCATAGGCCTCTTCCGCCAGTTCGCGGTCCGAGGCGAAGAACATGATCGGCGCATTGACGCTCATCTGCTTGCTGGGCGCGTCGCCCCGCACGCCGGTCGAGAAAGTCTTCAGCTTCATGCCGCGGGTGAACTTGCCGCTGGTCAGCTTGAAGAAGGCGATCCGGTCACGGTGGTTGGGGTCCATGTTGGCCTGGACCTTGAACACGAAGCCACTGACTTCCGGGTCGCCCGGCGCGACATGCGTCGGCGCACCGTTCTTCTCGGCCGCGCGGGCCTTCGGCGCCGGAGCATAGGCGGCGATGGCGGCCAGCAGTTGGTCGACGCCGAAGTGGCGCAAGGCAGAGCCATAGATCACCGGCGTCATGTGGCCTTCGAGGAAAGCCTGCGGGTCGAAGGGCCTGGATGCCTCCTGAACCAGCATCGAGGCCTCCTCCAGCTCGCCCTGCTCGTCGGGGTCGAGGTGGTTGACGATGGCGTTGGAGTTGAAGGACACCGGGTCCGGATGGCCTTCGTCGCGGTTCTTGCCGAACGGGATGAACTTCTGCGTCCGCAGATCCAGCATCCCCTTGAACCGCCCGCCAGAGCCGGCCGGCCAGTAGAGCGGCGCCGGGTCCAGGGCCAGCTTGCTGGCGATCTCATCCAGCAGGGCGAAGGGGTCCTGCGCCTCGCGGTCCATCTTGTTGATGAAGGTGACGATCGGAATGTCGCGCAGGCGGCAGACCTCGAACAGCTTCAGCGTCTGCGGCTCGATGCCCTTGGCGGCGTCCAGCACCATGACGGCGGCGTCGGCGGCCGTGAGAGTGCGGTAGGTATCTTCCGAGAAGTCCTCGTGCCCCGGCGTGTCCAGCAGGTTGAACATCAGGCCGTCGTGGTCGAACGTCATCACCGAGGCCGAGACCGAGATCCCGCGCTCGCGCTCGATCTTCATCCAGTCCGACCGCGTGCGGCGGTTTTCGCCCCGCGCGCGCACCGCGCCGGCCGCCCGGATCGCCCCGCCGGCCAGCAGCAGGTTCTCGGTCAGCGTCGTCTTGCCCGCGTCGGGGTGACTGATGATGGCGAAGGTCCGCCGACGGGCGGCCTCAAGGGCGATGTTGCTGGACATGGCGGCGGGACGTAGCGGTCTCGGCGCCGTTTGTCACGGAGTCAGGCCCTCATCGTCCCATCTCAAGCTGTCGCAGCAGGCCCTTGGCGACTTCCGCCGCAGCGCCGCCGTGCGGATCGTTGGCGACCGGCAGCAGCAGGACCCGCGCTTCATCATAGCGCTTCCGGAGCATCAGGGCGCGGGCGGACTCGATGCGGATCTCATCGACCTGTGGGGCCAGGGCGACGGCGTTGCCGAGCACGTCGATGATGTTGTCGTTCGGATAGTCCCGGTCGCCCCGCCGGGTCAGGGCGTAGTTGAACAGCGTGCGATATTCGTCCGGTTCGGCCTTGTTGGCCCGCAGCAGCAGGCGCGCGGCGTCCTTCATCATCGCGCCCCTGGCGCCCACTTCGGTGAGCTCCCGAGCGTCGTCCATCAGGGTGACCGCCTTGATGCGCAGGGCCGTGGCGTCGTTCGGATCGGCAGCGATCAGCCGGTCGAGGATGGCCATGCCGGCCGCCTTGTCGCCGGCCTTGATCTCGACCAGGGCGAGCGTGCGCTGGGCCAGCGCATCGTTCGGGAAGCTGGCGGCGCGGCCGCGGACCTTGTCGATGAAGGCCTGGTATTCCTTCTCGCGCTTCTGATCGTCGGCCTCGGGATCGGGCCGACTGATACGCCCCATGGTCACGCGCAGGTTTTCCAGCAGCAGGGCGTCCGCAGAAGGCGGCAGCGTCGTGATCGCCACCGTCGCGGGCTTGTAGTTGGGCCGGGTGAACTTCGTCGAAGGCACGCCACGCTTCATGTAAATCTTCAGCTTGGCGTCGAACGCGGCCAGCTCCTCGCCAGTGGCCTCCTTCCAGGCCGCCACCGACTCGTTGCCCTCGCCGAGCAGCCGCACATAGGTGAACAGCTGCTTGCGGCGGTTGGGATCCGACAACATGTAATGGGTCATCAGCCAGGACTGGGCGTAATAGCCGAACACCTCGTCGCGGCGCAGCTCGCCGGTGCGCTTGGTCAGCACCGTCTCGGTCGCGGTCCACTCGCCGTTCATCAGGGTGTAGGCGCGACCGGTGTTGAAGTCGCCGATCTCGAAGCTGCCCGCCTTCAGCTTGGCGGTCATGTAGTATTCGGCGAACCCTTCGATCAGCCAGCCGGGATAGCTGCCGGCCAAGTACTGCATCATGAAGTGGTGCGCGTACTCGTGCAGGATGACGTCGTCCTCGTCGCCTTTGCCCCGCGTGCGAATGGCGATCGCGAACAGGGTTTCGGGCGAGGCGAAATAGAAGCCGCGCAGGCTTTCCGAGGCGCCGGGCGAGACACGCTTCAGCTCGACGGTGTCGTTGACGAGGTAAATCTCGAGCTTGCGCGCCGGCACGCCGGCGGGGTCCAGATTGAAGAAGGCGCGCAACACGGTGTCGAAGTCTTCCAACTTCACCGCATACTCGCGCAGGGCCATCTCGCTGCCGTCACTGTAGACGATGAAGCGGTCGGTCTCGGCCCTCAGCCATTTCGCCTCGGCCATCGCGGGTGCGAGCAGCGTCACCGCGGCGGCGATGGCCGCCAACCAGCCCTTGAATACCGACATCGCTCCTGAGCCCCCCGGCCTACACGCACACAACTTCGGCGGTCAGCCTAGGCAAGTGCGCGAAAACGGTAAAGCCGTACCCTGGGGCAAGACGGTAGGCGGTCAGGCCGCGAGGCGGCGCCAGACCTGGCGGTCGGCCTCGAGCGTGGTCAGGGCGCCCTTCAACTGGCGATCGTACAGCAGGCCCATGACCTCGAAGCCGATCGAGGCGTAGCGCGTCTGCACGTGGTCGACCGGGCAGTTCCTCGCGGCGGCGACGAACAGCGCGGCGTTGATGTCGGGCTGCTTGGCGACGATCAGGGCGGCCAGCTTCATCGCACGCTCGGGCGCGGTTCGTTGTAGCAGAGGCTCTTCGGAAAAGAGCTCCGCCCCCAACTGGGTCACGAACGGCAGAGAGAGCTTGGCGAAACGCTGCGCCGTGACGGGCGGCGCAAGGTCCAGCGTGTCGAGGTTCAGAACGACCTCGTTCATCAGGAATAGCATCGTGCGTACTGCAGCCAGAGAGGGTTCTCTGACGTTGTGCCGCACCGCCGCTTTCGCTTCGGTTTAGGAACAGGGTTAACGGCGACCATGCCGCGCCCCGAAACCGGTCAGCGAACCTTCGTCACAGCTTCTCGACGGTCTCTACCAGGAAATGCCGACCCTGGCCGTCCTCGATCTCCACCACCCAGACGTCCGGGTCGCGGCGGACGGCGCGTTCGATGTAGGCGTCGAGATCCGGCTCGCTACGGCCCGGCGCGGGCTGCATCCAGATGCGCTCGCCGGCGCCGTTGATGGCTTCGCTATAGAGCTCGGCGGTGCCGGCGCGGCGGTTGATGGCCTTGACCAGGACGGCGCCGGCGCGCGGGTCGCCCTTGCGCGCCACGGCGGCAAAGGCCCCGCCCTGCTCCGCGCGGCGGATGAGGGCCCCGACCCAGATGTCGCTGGAAAGCAGCATGCTACGGCTTGTAGCGCGCGTCGGGACCGCTCACCAAGGCGCTAACCGAACCGCAACCCGCCATGGGCAGAGTGGCGGCGTTGTTCACGGCGGGAAGCGCCCACTTCATGACCAGCCCGCGCGAAGCGGCGAAAGCCCGGGCGGGACGGCGGGCGGCAGGGCTGCTGAGCGTGGCGGCCCTGGCTGTGGCGGCGCCCGCGTTGGCCGGCAGCGCCTCCGACTTGTTCTACGAGCGCACACTGATGTCGGCCGCCGGGGCGCGCTGCCGCCTGTTCGAGCCGGCGCTCGGCGCGGCGCTGGACGCCGCCCGCATCCAGGCCCGGGGCGCGGCGCTTCGCGCGGGCGCCAGCAACGACCACCTGCTGACCGTCGAGCAAAGGGCGCGCGGCCGCGCGGCCGCGACGGCCTGCAACTCACCGGACCTGAAAGTCGCCGCCGGCCGCGTGCGCAGCGCCTTCGAAGGCTACGCACGGCTGAGCCGCATTACGTGGCGCGGCGACGTCTCGGCCTGGCAGGGCGACCGCACGATCACGATGCGCGGCCCAATGTGGCGGCTGTCGCAGCCCTCGGCTTTCGGCGCCGACCGCATGATCTTCGGTCTGGCCGGCGAACAGGCGCCGGGTACGCTGTCCGCGTCGGTCAGTTTCGCCGACGGTCGCACGCCCTATACGGCCCGGCTGGTGGTGCGGGACGTGACACGGACCAACGGGCCCTATCTCGACCGGCGCCGCAAGGACGGCAGCGGCCGCATGCCGCTGACCGCTCGCACGCCGCCGGCCTCCGCGACCCGCGCCTTCGCCGCCGAAAGCCGTAGCGAGGCCGCCGAACGGCTGCGGCCCGCCGGGACCAGGTCGGCCCTGCTCTATCGTTTCCCGGCGCGCGCCGCCGATGCCTTGGCCGGGCTCGACCCGCGCGAGGCCGTGGCGGTGGAGTTCGTGTTTCAGGGTCCGCGCGGCGACGAAGTGCGGCGGGCCTATGTGGAAGTCGGCGACTTCGCGGCCGGGCGAGCCTTCCTCGCGGTGCCGCTCCGCTAGCGCTGCGGGTTGAACGCGATGACGTTGCCGCCGACCGGCGGAGGATGACCGCGGCCCGACAGCGCCAGCACCGGCAGGCGGACGGTGACCGAGGTCCCCTCGCCCAGCACGCTTTCTATGATCATCTCGCCGCCGTGCAGCTCGGCGAAGC
Organism: Caulobacter sp.; assembly: GCA_044238855.1. Lineage (GTDB taxonomy): Bacteria > Pseudomonadota > Alphaproteobacteria > Caulobacterales > Caulobacteraceae > Caulobacter. The sequence goes on along the minus strand of JBIICO010000021.1, from coordinate 8,841 downwards.
TGCGCACCAGCGACAGGCCCAGGCCCGTGCCCATCTGCCGTCGCATGTTGTCGCCCGCCTGCTCATAGGGCCGGCCCAGGCGGTCGAGATCCTCGCGCGAGATGCCGACGCCGGTGTCGGCGACGACCAGTTCCAGCACGCCGTCGTAGCCTTGCGCGGTGACCGTCACGGCGCCGCCCTTGGGCGTGAATTTCAGGGCGTTTGAAACCAGGTTCAGCACGATCTGCTTGATCGCCCGACGATCGGCCTCGACGTCCAGGGTCTCGGCCGGCAGCACGCCGCGCAGCACCACACCGGCGCCGTCGGCCTGCAGCCGCATCAGCCGAAGCGAGGCCGACACCGCGTCCCGGGCGTCGAAGTTCTCGCGAGACAACTCGAACCGCTCGGCCTCGATCTTGGACATGTCGAGCACGTCGTTGATGAGGTCCAGCAGGTGCTGGCCGGACTCGTGGATCATCTCGCCGTACTCGGCGTACTTTTCCGGCAGCGGGCCGAACATCTTGGCCCGCATGATGTCAGAGAAGCCCATGATCGCGTTCAGCGGGGTGCGCAGCTCATGGCTCATGTTGGCCAGAAAGCGCGACTTGCCGGCGGCGAGGCTCTCGGCGTCCTGGCGGGCCTGATCCAGGGCGGTTTCTCGCGCACGGTCGCGGGTGGCGTCGCGAAGCACCGCCAGCAGCAGGTTCTCCTCGACCCTGCGGATGCGCACCGAGGCCCAGCGGTCCATGGCCCCATAGGGCGTGAAGCCGACCTCGGCCTCGCCCTCGCTGGCCGCCTTGCGCAGGGCGTCGGCAATGGCGGCGCGCTCGGGGCCGTTGGGCGCCGCGGCGGTGAGGCCATGGCGCAGCAGGCCGTCCATCGGCACGCCTTCCGGCGGCCGGCCGTAGACGGCGCGCAGATGGCCGTGCGGATAGAGCGAAAGCACCAGCCACGGCTGCTCGTCCAGCACGGCGCGCAGCCGCTCGACCTCGTCGTCGCGACGCACCTCGCGCAAGGCCATCCGCCGTTCGGAAAGGATCAGCCCGGCGCCGAGACCCAGGCCCGTGGTGGTCAGCGCCAGCAGGCCGAGCCAGGCGGCTGGCCCCTGTTCGGCAATGACCGGCGCGAGGCCCGAGATGCCGGCCAAGGCGGAAACGGCGGCGGCCAGGAACGACAGCACCGCGCCCTCGGCCATACGGCGTCCACCACCCATCGCGGCCGCGGCGGCGACGGGCGCCAGGCACCATGCCGCCAGCGGACCGGCGACGCCGCCGGCCAGGGTGCAGGCGACGCCGCCGCCCAGGCCCCAAAGGGCCAGCATCAGGCTGGGCTCCCGCTCGCCCCAGGCGCGGCGCGGCAACAGGCCGACCGCGGCGGGCAGGACGCCGGCGATCAGGGCCGGAAAGACGGGCCAAACGGATTTCGGAAAGACAAACGCCAGCGTCGCGGCGGTGAGAACGCCGACAGCCAGCCAAGCGCAATTCCACAGCACCAGCGCGTGTGACATCGCGGATCGCGCCGCCGGAGCGACGTCGCCGGCGGCGGCTTCGTCGGTCACGCTGTCGCCCACTGGTCCTTCGTCCCCTCGCTCCGCGGCCGGAGCCTTCTATGGAGGACCTTAGACCCCCTGGAGAGTCGGCTCCATAGCGCTCGCCCCCGGGGCGACGCTGCGCCGTGGAGTTCCCGTCAACGACTGTGGACGGAAACGGATTCGTAAGCGCGAGCTTTCATGGTGGACGCCCCTCCCCTCGCGCGAGGTCACGCCGCAATGGCCTTTACGGTCCCGAAACCGCCGCCCGACGGCGCGCCGGAGGATACCGAGCAGCATCGCCAGGGTGAGCTCGCGCGGCAGGTGCGCGCCCTTGAGGATGCCAAGCGGTCCTTCCTGCGGATGGCCAGCCACGAGCTCCGCACCCCGCTGAACTCGATCATCGGCTTCTCGGAGATCCTGACGGCCGAGCTGTACGGCCCGCTGGGCGCCCCGCAGTATCGCCAGTACGTCGAGCATGTGCGGGTCAGCGGCCACCGGCTGCTCAAGCTGGTCAACCAGATCCTGGAGATCGCTCGCTTGGACGGCCACGCCACCGACCTGGAGCTGCGCGCCGAGCCTCTCGACCACGCGCTGGACGATACACGCGATCAGCTTCGCGAGGATATCGAGGCGCAGAAGGCGACAATCCGGGTCGAGGACGACGGCGCGCTGCCGTCGGTGGTGGCCGACGGCCGGGGCCTGCGCAGCCTGCTGTTCAACGTCATTCAGAACGCGATCGTCTACGGCCCGGCCGCCGGCGTGGTCGCGGTGAGCGCACGAAAACGGGCGGGCTGGGTCGATATCGAGGTCCGCGACCACGGACCGGGCATCGCGACAGACGACATCCCGCGGCTGATGAATCCGTTCGAGCAGGGCGACAACGCCCTGACCCGACCGGCCCAGGGCGCGGGGCTAGGCTTGCCGATCGCGCGCCTGCACGCCGAGTCCATGGGCGGGCGGCTGACGCTGACCACGACGCCCGGCGAAGGCCTCTGCGTTCGCGTGACCTTGCCCGCGGCCTGACGGCCCCCTAAGTCCCGGCTCCATGGCCGATACCATCGACACCGCCCTCGAAGACCTCTCCGCCGAGTTCGAACTGCTCGGCGACTGGGAGGAACGCTATCGATACGTGATCGAACTCGGTCGCGAGCTGGCGCCGTTGAGCGATGCGGAACGCTCCGAAGCCAACAAGGTACGCGGTTGCGCCAGCCAGGTCTGGCTGGTCACCGAACCCCAGGCCGACGGCACGGTGACGTTCCGCGGCGACTCCGACGCCCACATCGTGCGGGGCCTGATCGCCGTCGTGCTGCGGCTGTTCTCCGGCAAGCCGGCGGCCGATATCGCCGCCTTCGACACAAGGGCGGCCTTCGATCAGCTTGGCCTGGCCGGCGCCCTGTCGACCCAGCGCTCGAACGGACTGGCCGCCATGGCCGCCCGCATCCACCGCGACGCCGGAGCGCTGGCCGCCACCTAGGCCTTCGGCGCGATGCCGTAGTGGACGGCGAGTCGCTGCAGCGCCAGCTTCAGCACCGTCTTGCCTGACCGGCGCGGCAGGCCGAGCGAGCGTTCGGCCGCCTCCAGCGCCGAACCGGCGAAACAGACCTGCTCCAGAATCTCCCGCAGGCCGGGCCCGACCGCTGTCAGAGCGCGGGCGATGCGGTCCTTGGCCGACCGCGCGCGCTCGGCCGGATCGACGCCCGCGCCGCGCCCGCCGGTGGCCTTGGGCCCCGCGTCCCAAGCCATGGTCAGGCGGCCGACGGTTCCGGCCAGGGCGAAATCCTCGCGCAGCTTCTCGGCCGCGGCGATCTCCGGCAGCGTCAGCCAGGCCGCGCCATCCGCGTCGCGCCGACGGGCCAGCCAGGCTATGGGCGACTCGCCCAGGTTCACCGTTCGCATAGCGCGTCGGCCATCCGGCCCGACGATCTCCCGGCGGCCCTCGATGATGCTGGGGCGGCCAGCCGGCGGAGCGACATGCTCGGCGCACGGCCGCGTCAGGCGCCATCCGCCCTCCGGCAACGGGCTGAGGCCCGGATCGGCCGCCAGGGCCGCGAACAGGGTCTCGTTCAGAGCCATCAGCATGCGGCGGCGGCGGTCCGCGCCGACCCGGATCGCGTAGAAGCCGGGGGCGGCCTCCGTCAGCCGGGCCCCGGGCCGGGCCAGCAACCTGGCGGCCCGGGCCGTCAGCTGCTCCAGTTCCATCAGCCCTGCTCCGCCGGACGCACCGCCTGCAGCACGCAGGCCTCCATGGCCGAAATGGTCGCGTCGAACGCGGGATCGTCCCGCAGATCCTCGATGGTGTGAACGGCGTGGCTGGCGGTCGAGCGGTCGCGGCCGAACGCCTGCGCGGTGCGCCACAACTGCCAGCCCAGCACGATGTGCACGAGATAGATCGCGACCTGGCGGGCGCGGGACGCGGCGCTGTTGGTGCGGTGCCGGGCTGCGATCTCGCGCACCGGAATGTCCATGACCAGGGCTACGAGGCTGGTCACGAAGATCGTCGTCATACGGTCGCGCCGGTCGCGCTGAGGTCCCCAAGGGTCGTCGTTTTCAATCTGAATGCTCATCTCATCCTCGCTCGGAGAGCGGCGGAGCGCGCTCCGTCATGCGCCAAGCTTGCTGCCGGCTTTCGGAGAGAGGATAAAATTCCTATTCATTGCCGATCAATAGGAAAATTGTCAGGCGCATACAAACGCTTGTGACAGGAGAGCACGACCGATGAAGGGGGAAGGTTCGGAAAGGGCGGGACGGATCAGGCGGCGCGGATGCCGCTGGTCTGGTCCGATGCGAGGCCGACGACGGCGTCGTAGCCCAGGATCATGTCGACGTTCCGTCCGTCGCTGGCGAGCGGCAGGCGCAGCCACAGCAACTGCATGTGCGCCGCTCCACGCCAGGCCAGGCTGTGACAGCCGACGCCAGGGCGGCGCTCCTCGACGATACGATCAAGCTCGGTACGCCAGTAGTCCGCGGCGCGGGCGCCGTAGACGTCTTCCAGAGCGCAGCCGGTGATCTCCCGGCCATAGACGCTGTAGAGGCCGGTGCCGGCGAGGCGCAGACGATAGGCGCGACCGTTGTCGGCCGAGGCAACGTCGATCAGGCTGACGGTCGGCAGAAGGCGCTTGAAGTCCTCGGGATCGATGTCGGCGCGGGCGGGCAGCAGCCCGGACCGGCGCAGGGACGCCCAGTAGGCGAACAATTCCTCATGGGCGCGGGCGGCTGTCGCGGATGCGCCCAGTTGCGCGGCCATCTACAGAATCCTTAACAACCCCTTGGAATCACCTGTGATTCACTATCGCTTAACCGGCGAATCGGGGGAAGCGAAAATCGCGCGCTGCGACAAGTTTTCCACCGGGAGTCAAGCAACAGGCGAACGCGAGGTTCCGCGCAAAGGAAAAGGCGGCCGCCGAAGCCGCCGCCTTTCAACCCGTTCCGAAGACGAAGAAGACTAGCGCTTCTTCTTGGCCGTCTGGCGACCGCCCTGTCCAAGGCCCATTTGCTTGGCCAGATCCGAACGCGCCTTGGCGTAGTTCGGGGCGACCATCGGGTAGTCCTTCGGAAGCCCCCACTTGGCGCGGTATTCCTCGGGGCTCATGTTGTACTTGGTGCGCAGGTGACGCTTCAGCGACTTGAACTTGCGCCCGTCTTCCAGGCAGATCAGGTAGTCGGGCGTGATCGAGCGGCGCACCGGAACCGCCGGTTCCTTCGGGGCCACTTCGACGGTCACAGCGCCGGCCGCCACGTCGGTCAGAGCCTTGTGCACGTTCTGAATCAGACTGGCCAGATCGTTGGCGGCAACGCTGTTGTTACCGACATAAGCGGACACGATGTCCGTGGTCATTTCGATGATCGCGGATTTGTCTTCCATCAGACCTTGTTCCACCACTGCGAAAATTGGTCGAGACCGGAATCACACCGTCCCGCTCTAGTGTCCGCGTGCATATAGGTCGCCAAACCACAACACAAGCGCTTCGTTGCTTTGGTTGCAGCTGCAATCATCAGGTTACCACAAATGTCTCCGGCCCCGGCGCAATGAAGGATCGGTAATGTGGCAAGCCATGCAACGACGCTTTTCTATCGTCGCATGGGTCACGTCGGACTTGTTCAGAGAACAGAACGCTCGCGCGCCAGTCAGCGGCGACCGAAGTCGCCGCCCAGGGCCAGCATCGCCGCGCGCTGCGGCTGCGAGAACTCGTCCAGCGCTTCCTCATCCCCCGCGCGGATGGCCTTGATGAGGGCCGGCGTCAGGGCCGAGGACAATGACCAGTTCCAGTACCGCAGCACGGTCTGGGCCCGATCGACAGCGATGGTGTCGAACAGGGTCATCACCCGCTCGAGCGCCGGCGCCAGGTTGCCGGCGGCGTCCGTCTCCGGCCGGCGCAGCGCACGCCACAACTGGCGGACGGCCAATCGCGGCAGGCCGGTCGCCTTGCAGAGGATGGCGAGCGGCTCCCCGCCGGGGTCAGTGAAGATCTTGGCCCCGGTCATCGGCTTGAGGCCGGAGAGGTAGGCGATCTCCTCGGCCACCTCGCGCGTCATGCTCTCGGACGCGACCACCACCGCCTCATCGAGACTCTCGAACGGGCTGCGGTCGAGCGCCGCGCGATTGCGCTGGCGACGCTCGATGAACTGTAGCGCCTTGCGCGTCAGAGGATCCTGCCACTTCTCCTCGGCCGCCATGGCGAACACGTCGCTGACGGCGTCCTGGAGGATTTCGCGGGACACCGCGAAGCGCTGAAGGATCACGCGCCGGCATTCGGCGTCCGACCACCAGAACATGACGTAGGCATGGCTGGGCCGCAGCTCGGAGCGGCGCAGCAACAGCGGAATCAGCCGGGGATGGTCGCGCGTGGCGGCGACCACGGACTCGATGCCGCTGTGGCTGAGCCGGGCGAGGTCGTTGCGCAGCAGGGTTTCGATCACCGCCGGCTCGTCGAACTCGACCAGCGTGTCGGCGACCACCTCGCTCAGGCCGCGACGGGCGGCGACGAGGCGGCGGTGCTCCTGGTCGGCGTTGCGGGCGCAGTCGATCAGGTCGGCGTCGCCCAGACCGGCGCTGTTCTCGAGCAGGGCGCTCGCCACCGGCAGCTGATCGCGCAGCAGCATGCGGGCCAGGCCGGTGGGGATCTCGGTGACACTGGCGAGACGGCGCGCCAGGCGCACACGCTCCTCGAGGTCGGCCTCGCGCAACAGCTCGATCAGCAGGTCGGCGGTCATCGACCGCTCGAAGGTGTTCACCCGGCTGCCCGGCAGGCAGACGACATCCGCCAGCCGCTTCAGCAGCGCGCCCCGGGAACGCAGGGCGGGAGGCGCAGGCGCCGCCGCGGCCGCCGTCGCGACGGCGTCCTCGTATGCGGGCTTCTGCGCTGGTTCGCTCATGACGGTTCGCGGTCGGACACAGGAAATCGCGCGCGCGATACGCGGCGCCGATCAGCGATCACAGCAGAGGCTTGTTAACCGGCGATGACCGCGGGGGGAGAAAGCCCGCGGTCACCTGCGGTTTCGGATCACGATCAGGCGAAGGCTCCGATCGGACGCTTGGGCTTGGGCGCCTCGGCCCGCGCCTTCGCCCGCTCGACGAAGATGCTGACCACCGAAACCAGTGCGATGGCGATCGCCAGCAGGAACATGGCCCCCTTGTCGGTGGGCAGGCTCATGGCGTCGATCTGGGCTGCGGTCGCGCTCTGGGCCAGAGCGGCCGACAGTTCCGGCAGTCTCGGCAACTGGATGCCCAGCCACGGCGACAGGTGGAAGGCGATGGCGCCGAGCGCGACCGCCAGGCCCAGCTGCGCCCCGCGCATACGCGTCGCCGGCCACAGGGCCAGCAACACGGCGATTATCTCCAGCACGCCGGTGGCGTACCGCATGCCGGGCTCGAAGAAGCCCAGGCCGGACCTCGCCTCGATCAATCCGAACACGGGGTTCGGATCGAGGCCGATGAACTTCTGGATACCGACGGCAAACAGCAGGACGGCCAGCATGAGCCCGAACGTCCAGCTTAGTACTCGCTCCATCATGTCGAATCCTCCACGGGGACTCTCATGGTCCTTGTGAAAGACAGGATGGCGCCGTTCAGCGAGCAGTGAAATTCACGCTTTCGCGCGCTGAGAACGCGACCAGTTCTCAGCGCGCGGCCAGTTCAGGCGAAGGGTGCGATTACTTGAACTCGGGCTTTTCCCAGTAAGGCCAGATGTCCGGCAGATCGGTCGAAACCTTGTTCGGGTAGTGGGGCGGGCGCTTCTCGAGGAAGGACATCACGCCCTCCTTCGCATCGCCCTGGGCGCCGCGGGCCATGATGGCGCGGCTGTCGGACATGTGGGCATCCATGGGGTGCGGCGCGCCGGCGTTGCGGTAGATCATCTGGCGGGTCAGGGCGATGGACACCGGGGCCGTGTTGTCGGCGATCTCGCGGGCCAGGGCGTAGGCGGCCGGCAGCAGGTCTTCCGGAGCGTGAAGCGAGCGGACGAGACGGCCGTCGAGCGCTTCCTGCGCCGGGAACACGCGGCCGGTGAAGCACCACTCGAGCGCCTGCTGGACGCCGACGATTTTCGACAGGAACCAGGACGAGGCGGCTTCCGGCGTGATGCCGCGACGGGCGAAAACGAAGCCGAACTTGGCTTCGGTCGAGGCCAGGCGGATGTCCATGGCCAGTTGCATGGTGACGCCGATGCCGACGGCCGCGCCGTTCACGGCGGCGATGACGGGCTTGAGGCTCTCGTTGATGCGCAGGGTCAGCAGGCCGCCGCCGTCGCGGTAGACGCCGTTGACCAGGAACTTGTCGCGCGGGTCGCCGTCCTGCTTGGCGTAGTCGAACGTCTTGTCGCCGCCGCCCAGGTCCGCCCCGGCGCAGAAGGCCCGGCCGGCGCCGGTGACGACCACGACCTTCACGTCATCGTCGGCGTCGGTGACGTCGAAAGCCTGGATCATCTCTCCCATCATCTGCCCGGTGAAGGCGTTCATGCGGTCGGGACGGTTCAGCGTGATCGTCGCGATCCCATCCTTCCGGTCCAGGATGATGGTCTCGAAGGTCGGCGCGGTCATGCGGAGGCTCCTCGGCGCTTGGATAAAACGCGCGTATGAAGAGGGGCGGACGCCGGGGAAGGCAAGCCCTTCCCCGACATCGCCGTGTCAGGCCGCCCGCCGCTCGGCCGTGAAGCTCACGCCCAGCTTCCTGATCGCGTGAACGAAGTTGTTCGGGGCGATGTCGATCTCGCCGGTCCAGCGGATGTCCGGGAAGCGGCCCAGGATCTGGCGGTAGGCCTCCTCCAGCTGGATCTGGGCGACGCGCTTGCCGATACAGGTGTGCGGGCCGTAGCCGAAGGCGATGTGCTTGTCGG
>JBIICO010000139.1:0-8924 GCA_044238855.1 Caulobacter sp. | reverse complement strand
TCGTTCTGCTGTTCCTTGAACATCCGATAGCCCTCCGGCGCATCCTCGAGCGGCAGGCGGTGGCTGATCAGGAAGGTGGTGTCGATCTTGCCTTCGCCGATCATATCCAGCAGCGGACGCAGGTACTTCTGGACGTGCGTCTGGCCGGTCTTCACCTGCAGCCCCTTCTGCATCAGGGCGCCGATAGGGATCTTGTCGCCCATGCCGCCGTAGACGCCGGGGATCGAGAGCCGCCCGCCTTTGCGACAGGCCATGATCACCTCACGCAGGACGTGGGGCCGGTCAGTGCCAAGCTTGGTGGTCGCCTTCACAGCGTCGATGACGTTGTCGATGGCGAACCCGTGGCTTTCCATGCCGACCGCGTCGATGCAGGCGTCCGGTCCTATGCCGCCGGTCATCTCCATCAGCGCCTCACGCACCTTCACGTCGTGGTAGTTGATGACCTCCGCGCCCATGGACTTGGCCAGCTCGAGCCGGTGCGGATAGTGGTCAATGGCGATGACCCGATGGGCGCCCATCAACAACGCGCTCTGGATCGCGAACAGGCCGACCGGGCCGCAGCCCCAGACGGCCACGGTATCGCCGGGCTCGATGTCGCAGTTCTCCGCCGCCATCCAGCCGGTCGGCAGGATATCCGACAGGAACAGCACCTTGTCGTCCTCCAGACCATCCGGGATGACGATCGGGCCGACGTCCGAGTAGGGCACGCGGACGTACTCCGCCTGCCCGCCTGCGTAGCCGCCTGTCATGTGCGAATAGCCGAACAGGCCGCTGGCCGCGTGGCCGTAGGCGACCTCCGACATGTCCTGCTTCTCGGCCGGGTTGGAGTTGTCGCAGGCGGAGAACTGCTGCTTGCCGCAGTGGAAGCATTGGCCGCAGGCGATGACGAACGGGACGACGACCCGTTCGCCCTTCCGCAGCGTGCTGCCGGGACCGGTCTCGACCACCTCGCCCATGAACTCGTGGCCGAGGATGTCGCCCTTCTGCATCGAGGGGATGTAGCTGTCATACAGGTGCAGGTCCGAGCCGCAGATGGCGGTCGAGGTGATCTTGATGATGGCGTCGCGGGGATTGACGATCTTGGGATCGGGAACCGTGTCCATCCGGACGTCGTGCTTTCCGTGCCAGGTGAGGGCGCGCATGAACGGTATCTTTCTACTGGCGCGATCAGGCGCGGGGTGAGGCGTTGGGCGCCTCTGAAGTGGAGATTTCGCCGGTCTCCATCAGCTGTTTGAAGCGGCGCAGATCGTGGCGCGCCTGGATCTTCGGCTCCCGCTGAAACAGCTTGGCGATCAGCTTGCCGAGATCGCCACCGGGCGGGTCATACACGATGGTCGCGGTCACTTCGGACCCACGCCCGGGCGGCGCATCGCGAAACTCGATCAGGCCGGTGTTCTTGATGTCGGCGTCCTCCGTGGACGCCCAAGCCAGTACGCGACCGGGCTCGTCCTGGGTGATGATCGAGTCCCATTCGACGGTCTTCCCGCCGGGCGCCTTGACGACCCAGTGGGAGTGAAGATCGTCGGACACGGTGACCGTTTCGATGTTCTCCATGAACAGCGCCAGGTTCCTGAAGTCACGCCAGAAGGCGTAGAGTTCCTCGCGCGGGCGGTTGATGGTCACTGTTCGGCCGACGAGGGCCGCTTCGTCCCATCCTCGCGCTTCGGCCGCCGCCTTGGCGACGTCGCGCTGATGCACGGCGGCGGTCAGAGGCGCGTCGCTGGCGAGCGCCTTGTCTAGGTGGTCCTGCATGGAAGGCTCCTTCGCAAGGGCAACTGTTCGCGACGGCCGCTGTTCCTGTCCGGCGAGGCGGCGATCAACTTTCCGGACCGCGATCGGCCGGCGCCACGGGGCGTCGCCCCGCCAGGTCGAAGCGGTCGCCATGGCTAAGCACGTGCATGCGGACGTCGAAGATCGATAGCGTCGAACGGGAACGCGCCTCGGCGACGTTTGAATGGGTGGCCCCTTCCGCGTCGACGACATAGACAGCGCCGCTGCCGATGACCGTGAACGCCTCCCCGTTGACGACCGCGGCGGTGTCTTCGTCAACGCCGATGCCCAGAACTCTCGGACTTTCCGCGACCGCGCCCAGCAACCGGCCAATTCGGCCGCGCTCCGCAAAGTGCTGATCGATGATCACGTCGCGCACGAGGCCCAGGCCCGGCGCCATGTGCAGGTCCCCGACGCGGTGGGACTCCGCGCTTGGTCCCTTGACCAGCATGGTGTCGCTGACCGCCGACGCGCCGGCGGAGGTGCCGGCGAGGACGCCACCCTGGTTCCAGATTTCGCGGATGCGGCGCTCGACGGGCGTATCGCCGATCTGGCTGCTGATGCGCAGTTGGTCGCCGCCGCTGAAGAACACGCCACCGGCGTTGTCCAGGAGAGCGAGAGTCGCGGCGTCCTGCGCCTCAGCCCGGGTGTCGACGTACAATTCCACCAATTCGCCCACGCCCAGCCCTTCGAACCCTGAGCGATAGGAGTCGAAGTAGCCTTCGGGCTCGTGGGAGGCGACGGTCGCGATCACCAGCTTGCGGCCCTGAACGTGTCGGGCGATCTCCTTGAGGATGACACGTTCGCCCTCCTTCTGTTCATGGCCGCCGATGATGACGAGCGGCCCGGGGCATTGGGTCATGAAAATCCTTGTGGGCAGGCGGAGGCGCAACGCCATGGTCGGCGCGCCGGGGACGGGAGGTGCATGGGCGCGAATGTGCGCCACGCCAGCCGACAACGAGCCGTAAACCACGCCAGTTCCGAATCTGGAGGCTCGAATTCAGTCTCACAATGAGTAAGGGCGTGGTTCGGCTAACTTTTATTCTTTGGCGCCGGGCTGATCCAATGTCGGTTACTGAACAGAGGAACCTCGCTGAACTCTGGGCGTATACGAAGTCCACCAATGCAGGGGACTGCGATGTACCTCCGAGAAGTGTCTTCGAACGGCGTCGTCGATAGCCACGAATTTCACTCAGACGCATTCCAACAAAAGCTCTCGCGCTGGAACCACGAACGGCTCGCTGTCGGCAAGCCGAGCGCATACTGGGAGGCGGAGCTGACCGATGAGCAGGCGATGCGCCGTCTCGAAGGCCGGTTCATTGAAGCGGGCCGCGCCCAGGTCGTTGATCAGGCCGCGGAGGCGCCGACTGACGCCGACGGCTTTGTCCGCTGGTTCGAGGACCTGAAACTCAGCGGGCCGGGCCAGAACGATCCGCTGTTCCCGTGGCTCGCCGAACGGGCCAGCTTTGCGGACATGCGCTGGTTCCTGCTGCAGGAAGTGGCCGGCGAGGCGGGCTTCGACGACTTGGTCGCGATGACCCAGGTGAAGATGCCGACGCGAGCCAAGCTGGAATTGGCGCGGAACTACTGGGACGAGATGGGCCACGGCGGCGAGTCGGGCATGCATGGGCCGATGCTCGACCAGTTGGCGCGCGCGCTGGACCTGAATCCGACAATCGAGGGCACCGTCGCGCCGTCGCTGGCGCTCGGCAACACCCTGGTCGCCTTCGCGACCACGCGGCGATACGCCTATCACGCCATTGGCGCGCTGGGGGCGGTCGAGCTTACGGCGCCCTGGCGCGCAGGCTTGGTCGCCGATGGCCTCAAGCGGCTCGGCGTCGGCAAGGAGCGGCGGTATTTCGCGCTTCATTCAACGCTCGACATCAAGCATTCGGAAGCTTGGAACGCCGAGGTCCTGCGGCCGCTTGTGGAAGCCGATCCCGACTGCGCCCGCTTCATCGCCGAAGGCGCGCTGATGCGTCTGGCCTGCGGCGCACGCTGCTTCGAGGCCTATCGCCAGAAGCTGTGGGCTCCCATGGCGGCGGTCGGCTGATGGGCCGTCGTGCGCTCGTCGTCCAGGACGCCACAGTCGCGATGCAACTCCGGGAGACTGGCTGGAGCGTTTCGATGGTCGATGCGGCGCGGGCAGAAGGCGCCGATGATGCATTCGACTTGATTATCTGCCCGCTACGGGTGCGTACGGGCTGCGGAGCCCGGCTGCTCAAGCGGTTGAAGGCGGAGCATCCAGGCGCGCGCGGCCTCCTGGTCACGGATTGTCTGATGGCGGGCGAGAGCGACTATCTGATGCGTGAGGCGGTGGATGTGCCGCTCATCCGCGTACCCGCCACGCCAGCGCTGCTGGCGCTCGGGATCGCGGCGAGTTGAGGCCGCTTGCCGACTTCGACGACGTCGCCCCAAGCGTCGATAGCGATGCGGCGCTTCTGCAGCTGCTGATCCGGTTGTCCGCGGCGGGCTATGCGTTCGTCGCCCCAACGCCGACGACCTGCCGGCGGATGGCTGACCGTGCCCCCACGGAGCCGTCGACGCTTCGGGACATCTTCGGCTGGAGCCGGGGGTTCGAGCGCGGCGAGGTCGAGCCCGACATCGTCGAGCTGCTGGAGGTCGCCGGTTGCCTCGCCGACGAGGGCGGCCGCCTCAGGAGCCGGGTGCGTGTGTCGACGGTTCGTGGGCTTCTGTTCCTGCATTCGGCGTTTCCGACCAACACGCCGCGCGCCGTCTTCATGGGGCCGGACTCCTATCGCTTCGCTGATCTCATCGCACGGACCCTGCGATCCCAATCCCCGGTACGATCGATACTGGACATCGGCGCCGGCGCAGGAGTTGGCGGACTGGTTGCGGCGACATCCGCTCCCGACTCCGCCGTCAGCCTGCTGGACATCAACCCGGAGGCCCTTCGGCTCGCGGCCGTCAACGCCCGCCACGCCGGCATCGACGCTACATGTATTCTCGCCAGTGGCCTGGAGGCGGTCGCCGGCGACTTCGACCTGATCCTCGCGAACCCTCCATACGTCGCTGGCCAGTCCGGGCGTCTCTACAAGGACGGCGGCGATCTGCACGGGGCCCGGCTGTCCCTCGATTGGGCGTGCCAAGGCTCCGAGCTGCTGCGGCCCGGCGGCCGCTTCGTTCTCTATACCGGCAGCCCCATCCTGGACGGCGGCGCCGACCGCCTGCGCCACCTGCTGCACGAGCAGCTCGATCCCGTGCGTTTCGCCATCGACTACGAGGAACTGGACCCGGACATCTTCGGCTCCGAGTTGCGTCGATCCGCTTACGACGGCGTCGAACGTATCGCCGCCGTGGGGGCGATCATAACACGACGATAGGATCGGCCGTCCCGCCCATGATCACGGCCAAGCTCAAAAGGAACCGGATGACCGACGACCAACACCTATCCGCCGACCAGAAGATCGGCCGTGGCGAGCGCAGCTTGGCATCGATGGAGGGCGGCGCGGAAGCTCAAGTTCGTGAACGCCCTACCGAGGCAGCGCGACTGCCGGCCGTGAAGATTCCGCGGGCTGAACGTTTCGGCGACGGTCTCGCGTCGATCCGGGTTCGGGCTGGTGATGCTCACCATGGCTGGGGATCGGTCCCTACTGGATTGCGGTCGCGAACGCCTTGGCCGTGGAAACAATGTCCCTTGTGGCGCAATGCGGACGTCGAACGTTACGGCTGGCGCCTGCCGAGGTCTGCACCGGCGCGACACGAAAGTTCGCTGGTGGCTCCGAGGCGACATTCTCAATTTCCGCCTCATTCGTTGAGAAGCGTCCGTGACGGCGACGCTGGCGCGGACCTCGTGTGCAAACCGCAGATTGGTGGCTCGGAAATCCGGACCCACCGGGCTGGTGGTCTGGATCGGTTTCAGATCGACAGGCAGATCTTCCCGAAGTGCGCCTGCGAGATTTGATGGGCGAAGGCCTCAGCGATGCGGTCCAGCGGGAAGGTGCTGTCGATGACCGGCCGCAGGCCGTTCGCATCAATGGCGGCGATCATGTCGAGCTGATCCTGGCGGGAGCCGACGGTGATGCCCTGCAGGCGGATGTTCTTTGACATGAGAAGGGCGGTCGGCACCTCGCCGGACACGCCTGTCAGCACCCCGATCATCGAAACATGGCCGCCGATCCGGGCGGCGTGCAGCGACTGGGTCAGTGTGCCGGATCCACCGATCTCGACCACCAGATCGACGCCCTTCCCGCCGGTCAGTTCCACGGCCGCGCGGCCCCAGTCGGGCGTCGTCTTGTAGTTGATCAGATGATCCGCTCCGAGGGCCTTGAGCCGGGCCAGCTTCTCATCCGACGAGGACGTGGCGATCACCGTTGCTCCAGCCGCCTTCGCGAACTGGAGCGCGAAGATCGAGACACCGCCGGAGCCTTGCGTCAGCACCACATCGCCCGGCTTGACCTGCGCCTCGACGAACACCGCCCGCCAAGCGGTCAGAGCCGCGCAGGGCAGGGTGGCCGCCTCTTCATACGACCAGTCGCGCGGCATCCGCGTCAGCGCCGAGGCTGTCACGGCCACCCGTTCGGCGGCGAAGCCGTCGGCATGATCGCCGGGGACGCCTCCGAGGCGAGGAAGCGACGGCGAGCCCGCCGACCATCCCGGGAAGAAGGTCGACAGAACCTTGTCGCCAACGCGCCATTGCGTCACGCCAGCCCCGAGTTCCACCACCTCGCCGGCGCCGTCGGACATCGGAATGCGACCGTCCGGGGTTCTGATCATTCCACTGACCACGGCGAAGTCGTGAAAGTTCAGCGAGCTGGCGTGAACGCGAACAACGACCTCACCGGCCTCAGGGCACGGGACATCGCGTTCTTCAATGACGATCTTCGAGGCGCCCTCAAAGGACCGTACCGCTGCAACCTTCATTTCGACATCCCATCCTCTGTGCGTGGCCCTCGCACCCGCGAAAGGCTCGCCCCCGCCGCACGCAACGAAGCGCCGGCCGAATATTTATAACGCATTCTAACTTCCGGCTCCCGCCGAGCAAGCCATCCGTTGGGGCGCCTGGCGCATCGCCAAGCCACTGACAGCCGCGCCCTGCGCATCGGCGACGTATGAGCAGTGCTCTCGTGAGGCTGTCTCGGCTCAGGAACAGCGGCGCCGCGCGCTCGCTAAGGGCAGGACCCCTCCCGTCTATGAGAAGGCTTCTCCATGGCGCGCTTGCCGGCTTCCGCCCAACGCTTCGATCCCGCCCGCGAGACGCCGGAACCCGACGAGGCCGAGACGGCGGAGGCGATTTCCGAAACCCGTTCGTTATTTCCGGGAAGGCCTACGAAGGCTTTGGCGATGCGCTGCGGTCGGTCCACACCAAGAGTCACGGGGCCGAGAAGGCGTCGTTTGCGCTCGACACCCAGGGCGCCATCCACGAACCCATGGATGACGGCATGACGCTCAATGGCGGCGTCCGCGCCAGGATGCGTGGGGAGGATGCGGTGCGGCCGCACTAAGGCGGTCGTCTCCGTATTTGGGAACGGCGGCCCCGGGCGTCAGCGGAGCTGGCTGTCCTTGCTGCCCCGCCGGTTTATCCCGGCGAGGACGATGCGGCCGTCGCGGCCGGACTGGCAGGACACGCAAGTCCGCGCGCCGGGTAGCGCCTTGCGGCGCGCCTCGGGAATGGCGTCGCCACATTCAACACAGTGCTCGGCGCTCTCACCAACGGGGAGGCGAGCGCGCGCTGTCAGGACGCCATCGGTGATGGTGTCTTCGATCTGATCCAGGACAGCGCCTTCATGTGCCCAACCGGTCGCCAATGGTGTCTTCCTTGTGTGGGGTTCGAGCCTTGGAGATGGGATGTCGCCGGGCATATCCAAGGCGTCGGACTTTTGCTGGGGCTTGGGAGCCGCCGCGAACACGCGGCGAGGCGCTACTTTTCGCCCATTCAGGATGATGCAATCCTCGGATGGCTAGCGGTTCTGACCTGGGAATTGTCAACGCTGGCTCAGCCTGAGCGGCCGCTCGCCTCCTGCTCGGCTACGGCTGACGGTATGCTTCCCGTCGTCCGTGCGCTCTCAACCGAGAGCCGTCACATCCTCCACATGGAGTCGCGGGTCGTGCCGGGGCAACCATCTGATCTAGATGGGAAAAATCCATCCGACATGAAATGGGGTGTGGGTGTGTTGAAGTCCTGAGCGTTGTGTATAACCATAACGCGATCTTGACGTGTGTTCGGGGAGGGGCGCTTGGTTACCACCTTCAGCCGCCGGTCGGCCTTGGGGCTCGGCATCGCGGCTCTGGCGCATCCGCTTGTCGGGCGGGCGGAAGATCGCACCCCCGTCGATCTTGTCGACGAGCCGTCGCGATCCGCGCTGGCGCGATACGAGGTCACCCACTTCGGACCGCCAGCGGAACGGATGCTGCGGGGGCCGTTCAACTTCCCGGCGGACGTGGGCGACGGCGACCTCTACGGAATCGACGTCTCGCATCATACCGAAGCCGTCCCGTGGGACGCCCTGAAGGCGTCGAAGGTCGGCTTTGTCTACATGAAGGCCACCCAGGGCAGCGTGGCGCGCGATCCCAAGTTCGCCGAGTTCTGGGCGGCGGCCGGCGCGGCGGGCGTGCCGCGGGGCGCCTACCACTTCATGTCGGCCGGCATACCCGGCGATGTGCAGGCGCGGTGGTTCCTCGATCAGGTGAGGGCGGTCGGCGGTCTGAAATCCGGGGACCTGCAGCCTGTCATAGACCTGGAATGGGATATTCTCGGCCCGGATTTCCGGACGACGAGGGTCGGCGAGGCGGACGGGCAACCGAGGTGGAAGGACTACTGGGACGATGATCCCGACGCGATCCCGGGCGTGATCCGTGATTGCCTCGCGGCGCTGGTGGAGGGCCTGCGCCCGGTGAAAATCCGGCCGATCATCTACACCAACCGTTCCTGGTGGGAGGCGCACGTGCCGGCAGCGGCCGAGTTCCAGGACACCGCGATCTGGATCGCCGACTACCGGCAGCTGAGCAGCGAGAGCCAGGCGCCCCGCGCGTTGCCCGGCTACGTCACGGACCTCTGGCAGTTCGCCGATACCGGGGTGATCTCGGCCGACGGCAGGACGTATCAGCCGCTTGACTGCAGCAAGGTGCTGCGCGGCGGGATGGCCGGGCTGACGATCCCGTAGTCGTCCGCCGCCGCCATCTTTCAGGCGGCA
>JBIICO010000138.1:0-8949 GCA_044238855.1 Caulobacter sp. | reverse complement strand
GAGCCGCGTCACCGACCTGCTGATGGAGGACGTCGACCTGGTGCTGGCGGCGCTCAAGAAGCGCGCCTTCGAGCACAAGCTCACCCCGACCACCGGCCGCAGCCACGGCATCCATGCCGAGCCGACCACCTTCGGCCTCAAGCTCGCCGGCCACTACGCCGAGTTCCAGCGCGCCAAGGAGCGGCTGGCCATGGCCCGCTTCGAGATCGCCACCTGCGCCATCTCCGGCGCCGTCGGCACCTTCGCCAACGTCGACCCGCGCGTCGAGGAGCACGTCGCGGCGAAGATGGGTCTGGCCGTCGAGCCGGTCTCGACCCAGGTCATCCCGCGCGACCGCCATGCCGCCTGGTTCGCGGCCCTGGCCGTGGTCGCCTCGTCGATCGAGCGCCTGGCCGTCGAGATCCGCCACCTGCAGCGCACCGAGGTCCTGGAGGCCGAGGAGCCGTTCGATCCGGGCCAGAAGGGCAGCTCGGCGATGCCGCACAAGCGCAACCCGATCCTGACCGAGAACCTGACCGGCCTCGCCCGCCTGGTCCGCTCGGCGGTCGTGCCGGCGCTGGAGAACGTCGCCCTCTGGCACGAGCGCGACATCAGCCACTCGTCGGTCGAGCGCGGCATCGCGCCGGACGCCAGCATCCATCTCGACTTCGCCCTGCGCCGCCTGGCCGGCGTCGTGGAGCGGCTGGTGATCTATCCGGAGAACATGCTGAAGAACCTCGACCGCCTCGGCGGCCTAGTCCACAGCCAGCGCGTCATGCTCGCCCTGACCCACAAGGACGTCAGCCGCGAGGAGGCCTACGCGGCCGTCCAGAGCAACGCGATGAAGGTCTGGCGCGGCGA
Organism: Caulobacter sp.; assembly: GCA_044238855.1. Lineage (GTDB taxonomy): Bacteria > Pseudomonadota > Alphaproteobacteria > Caulobacterales > Caulobacteraceae > Caulobacter. The sequence continues at coordinate 8,109 of JBIICO010000138.1, read as the reverse complement.
AGGGAAGTTCATCGACTTCCTGAAAGCCGACCCGTTCGTCTCGGCCAACATGACCGACGCCGAGCTCGATGACCTGTTCGACAACGGCTACCACTTCAAGCACGTGGACACGATCTTCCGCCGCGTGTTCGGCGAGCAGTCGGTCTGACGCGCAAGCGCAGCTTCCCGCCGGTCGTCGATCCGGACGTCCGGCTGCTGGTGCTGGGGAGCCTTCCCGGAGAAGCCTCCCTGGCCGCCGGCCGCTACTACGCCCACCCACGGAACGCCTTCTGGCGGCTCATGGGGACGGTGGTCGGTGAAGACCTGCACGGCATGGACTACGAAGCGCGGTTGGAAACACTGATCCGCCGCCACATCGGCGTCTGGGACGTGATCGAGGAAGCGGAGCGCCCGGGCAGCCTCGACACCGCCATCCGTGATGCCGCTCACAACGATCTCGCCGCGCTGGTCGAGACCCTCCCCGACCTGCGCGCGGTCGCCTTCAACGGCGGCAAGGCATCGAAGGCCGGGCTCAAGCTGCTCGCCGGTCACACTGACCGGCTGACTCTGGTCCCCCTGCCCTCCTCGAGCCCGGCGTTCACGATGCCCTTCGCGAAGAAGGCGGAAGCCTGGGCGGTGCTCAACGGGTTTCTCTAGCGCGGCGGCCCGACCGCTAAACCAGCGTCAGCACCAGCGGCCCATTTCGCGTCGCGACCAGGGTGTGCTCGTACTGCACCGTCGGCTGACGGCCCTCGGGGCGCAGCGTCCAGCCGTCGTCCAGTTCCTCGACCCAGTCGGCGCCGAGCGACAGGAACGGCTCGATCGTGAAGACCAGGCCCTCGGGGATCGTGCGCTTGTCTCGCGGCTCGTACCAGGTCGGGATCTCGCCCGGCTCGTCGTGCAGCGAATGGCCGACGCCGTGGCTCGCCAGGTTGCGGACCAGGCTGTAGCCGTTCTTGTCGGCGAAGCTCTCGATGGACCGGCCGATCTCGTTCAGCCGGCCGCCCGGCTTCACCGACCGGATGCCGGACCACATCGCCCGGCGGCCGTCGCGGCAGAGGCGTTCGATACGCTTGCTGGTGGGCGGCACCGCGAAGCTGGCCCCGGTGTCGCCGAAATAGCCATCCAGCTCGGCCGAGACGTCGATGTTGATCAGATCGCCGGCCTTGACCACCGTGCCGTCCGGGATGCCGTGAGCGCAGTCGGGGCCGACCGAGATGCAGGTCGCGCCCGGGAAGCTGTAGGTCAGCTCCGGCGCCGAGCGCGCGCCTTCCTTCTCCAGCAGCGCGCGGCCGAGATCGTCCAGCTCCCGGGTCGTGATCCCGGGCTCCAGCGCCTTGCCCATCGCCTCCAGCGTGCGCGCCACCAGGTTGCCGACGGTGCGCAGCTTCGCCAGTTGGTCTTCGTTCTCGATGGTCATCGCGGTCTCCGTGGCCGCCGCAACATGGCGACTACGGAGAGCAGGCGCAACGTTCGGCCCCGCCTACTACGCCCCGGCCGCCGTCAGCGCCTGGTCCAGGTCGGCCAGGATGTCGTCGACATGCTCTAGCCCGATCGACAGGCGCACGTAGCCGGGCGAGACGCCGGTGGCGAGCTGGGCCTCGGCGTCGAGCTGAGAGTGGGTGGTGGATGCCGGGTGGATGGCCAGACTGCGGGCGTCGCCGATGTTGGCCACGTGGTAGAGCAGTTTCAGCCCGTCGATAAACTTGCGCCCGGCCTCGACGCCGCCGGCCAGCTCGAACCCGACCAGACCGCCGTTGCCGCCCGGCAGGTAGCGGTCGGCGCGGGCGCGGGCCTCGCCGGTTTGCTGGCTGGGGTGGATGACGCGGGTCACGCCGCCGCGGCCGGCCAGCCAGGCGGCGACCTTGTCGGCCGTCTCCACATGGCGGGCGATGCGCAGCGGCAGGGTCTCGATGCCCTGCAGGATCTGGAAGGCGTTGAACGGCGAGATCGCCGGCCCGAGGTCGCGCAGCAGCACCGTGCGGGCCCTCAGGATATAGGCGATGGGGCCCAGCGGCTTGACCGCCTCGGTCCAGACCGCGCCGTGATAGGACGGATCAGGGCTGTTCAGCGCCGGCTGGCGCACGCCCGCGCCCTCCCAATCGAAGTTGCCGCCGTCGACGATCACCCCGCCGATCGAGGTGCCGTGACCGCCGAGGTACTTGGTCGCCGAATAGACGACGATCGCCGCCCCATGCTCCAGCGGCCGGCTCAGCAGCGGCGCGGCGGTGTTGTCCATGATCAGCGGCACGCCCAGCGACCGCCCGATGGCCGCGACCTCGGCGATCGGGAACACCTCCAGCTTCGGGTTCGGCAGGGTCTCGGCGTAATAGGCGCGGGTCCGGCCGTCGGTGGCTTGGCGGAAGGCCTCCGGATCGGCCGGGTCGACGAAGCGGACCTCGATGCCCTGGTCGCGCAGGGTGTTGGCGAACAGGTTCCAGGTGCCGCCGTACAGCGCCGTCGAGCTGACGATATTGTCGCCGGCCCGGGCGATGTTCTGGATCGACAGCGCCGAGGCCGCCTGGCCCGAGGCCACGGCCAGGGCCGCGACGCCGCCCTCCAGCGCCGCGACGCGCTGCTCCAGCACGTCGGTCGTGGGGTTCATGATCCGCGTATAGATGTTGCCCAGCTCCTGCAGCGCGAACAGGGCGGAGGCGTGCTCGGTGTCGCGGAACTGGTAGGACGTCGTCTGGTGGATCGGCACGGCCACGGACCCGGTCGTCGGATCGGCGCGCCAGCCGGCGTGCAGGGCCAGGGTTTCGGGGTGCAGCGGCTTGGCGGTCATGTCGGAGGCTCCAGGCGGGGTGTCGCCGGTCAGTAGCCCCGCGCCCCGCGGCCGTAACAAGGCGCCTTTTCTGGAAGCGCGGTTAGGCCAAGACGGCTTGCCTGACCTGTTCCCGCCACGCCCGGAAGCGCGCATGCTGGCGGAAAAGCAGGGAGACACGGCATGGGTGACCTCGTCCTGACCACCTACGACTGGGTGCCCGAGCCGCCGCGCGGCCATGTGCGCGACATCCGCGTACGCTGGGCGCTGGAAGAGGCCGCTCTGCCCTACCGCGTCGCAAGCACGCCCTTCCGCGACCGGCCGCCCGGGCACTTCGCGCATCAGCCCTTCGGGCAGACGCCATGGCTGACCGACGGCGACCTGTCGATCTTCGAGAGCGGGGCGATCCTGCTTCACCTGGGCGAACTCAGCGACCTGTTGATGCCGAGGAATCCGAAAGGCCGCGCCGAGACCATCGAATGGCTGTTCGCCGCGCTCGCGTCCGTCGAGGCCGCGAGCCAGCCCTGGTCCTTCTTCATGTTCTCGGGCGAGGCCGACGACACGCCGATGCGCAAGTTTTTCGACGACTTCCTCTATCAGCACCGCCTCAAGCACATGGAAACGGTGTTGGCGGCGCGCGAATGGCTGGCCGCGGGACGCTTCACGGTGGCCGACATTCTCATGGCGGACGTGCTGCGGCTGATCGACCGCTTCGACGGACTGAAGGACTATCGCGCCTGCCGCGCCTATCTGCACCGCCTCACCGCCCGTCCGGCCTTCGCGAAGGCGCACGCCGACCAGCTGGCCCACTTCGCGAAGGCGGATTAGGCGTCGTCATCCTCGCGCTCGTCGCGAGGACCCATGCGTGGTGGCCGGTCCGATCCGCGCGCGGCCTGTCGTCAGCGCGAACGCCCGGAACAAGGCCGACCACGACGGCGAAGGGGGTCAGAGCGCGCCGACCACCGTCCTCACCGCCGCCGTCAGCTTCGCCAGGTCCGCGTCCGGAATCGTGAAGGCCGGCGTCAGGTAGACCACCCGGCCCAGCGGCCTCACCCAGACGTCATGGGCCAGGAACGCCCGCCGCAGGGCCTCAAGGTCATCCACGCGTTCCAGCTCGACGACGCCGATGGCGCCCAGCACGCGGACGTCCTTCACGCCCGGCATGCCGCGGCAGGGCCCGAGCCCGGCCTCGAGCCCGGCGGAGACCCGCTGCACATCGTCCCGCCACCCCCCGCCCTCGAAGAGGTCCAGCGACGCGTTGGCCGCCGCGCAGGCCAGGGCGTGGGCCATGTAGGTCGGACCGTGCATCAGGGCCGCGCCGGCGTCGTCGCTCCAGAAGGCGTCGAACACCTCCCGCCGGGCGACGGCGGCCGACAGCGGCATGGTCCCGCCGGTCAGGGCCTTGGACAGGGTCACCACGTCGGGGACGATCCCGGCCTGCTCCATGGCGAACATCGTGCCGGTGCGGCCAAAGCCGGTGAAGATCTCGTCCAGGATCAACAGCAGGCCATGATCGTCGGCGACCCGGCGCAGCGCGCGCAGCGTGTCCGGCCCGTGGAACACCATCCCGCCCGCCCCCTGGACCAGCGGCTCGACGATGATGGCCGCCAGTTCGTGAGCATGCGCCTCGACCAGCGCGACCAGCGCGGCCTCCGACGCCTCGTCGCGGGGCAGGTCGCCGATCACCTGGCGCGGCATGACGCCGTCGAACAGGCTGTGCATGCCCTCGTCCGGGTCGCAGACGGTCATCGTCGCCAGGGTGTCGCCGTGATAGCCGCCCCGGAAGGCGAGAAACCGGGTCCTGCCCTTCACGCCGCGATTGATGTGGAACTGCAGCGCCATCTTCATGGCGATCTCGACCGACACCGAGCCGGACTCGGCCAGGAAGACGTGATCCAGGTCGCCGGGCATCAGCTTGGCCAGCCGGGTCGCCAGTCGGTTGGCCGGCTCGTGGCTCAGCCCGCCGAACATCACGTGCGGCATGACCTCCAGCTGGGCCTTCACCGCCTGGGCGATGTGTGGATGGTTGTAGCCCCAGCAGGCGGTCCACCAGCTGGCGATGCCGTCGACCAGCTGCCGCCCGTCCGCCAGCACCAGCCGCGCGCCCCGGGTGGCGACCACGGGCAAGGCGGGATTGGCGCTCTTCATCTGGCAGTAGGGCCGCCAGAGGTGCGGGCGGCCTTCGACCAGCCAGTCCGGTTCCTGCGACATGCCTCAGCCTTTCTGCGTTGCCCCCCGGGGCGGGGTTGCCTATGCCGACCGCGCGCAAGGGAGACAAGCGGCATGGACAGCCTCGACGCCTTCGCGGGCGGCAAGCTCGCGACGCTGGACGCGCTGAACCTCAAACGGACGCTGAAACCAACCGGCCGTGTCGACGGCGTGCGCGTGGAGCGCGGCGGCCGCACGCTGATCAGCTTTTCCTGCAACGATTACCTGGGCTTGTCGCACCATCCCAAAGTGAAGGATGCGGCCGCCGCCGCCATTGAAAAATGGGGTGTCGGCTCCGGCGCCTCGCGGTTGATCACGGGCGACAACCCGCTGATCGAGGAACTGGAAGCGCGCCTCGCCCGCCTGAAGGGCACGGAGGCCGCCTGCGTGTTCGGGTCCGGCTATCTCGCCAACACCGGCATCGTCCCGACCCTGACCGGAGCGGGCGACCTGATCCTGGTCGATGAGCTGGCCCATGCCTGCCTGTGGGCCGGGTCACAGCTTTCGCCGGCGAAGACACTCACGTTCCGTCATAACGATCTGGCGCATCTCACGGAACTGCTTGAGGAAAGTCGCGCCCATCATCGCCACGCCCTGGTGCTGACCGACGGCGTGTTCTCGATGGACGGCGACCTGGCGCCGGTGGCGGAGATGGCGGCATTGTGCGCCGCGCACGATGCCTGGCTGATGACCGACGACGCCCACGGCATCGGCGTGGTCGGCGGCGGGCGCGGCTCCTCCTTTGTCGGCGACGGCGCCAGGCCGGCGCTGCAGATGGGCACCCTGTCCAAGGCGATCGGCGGCTACGGCGGCTATCTCTGCGCGTCGAAGGCCGTCGTCGACTTCATCAAGACCCGCGCCCGGACGGTGGTCTATTCGACCGGCCTGCCCCCCGCGAGCGCCGCCGCCGCCATCGCCGCCCTGGATCTCATCGAGAGCGACATCGCGCTGGTGGCCGAACCGATCCGCAAGGCGCGGCTGTTCACCGACCGCCTGGGACTGCCCGCCGCCCAGAGCCCGATCGTGCCGGTGATCTTCGGCCCGGCGGAGGCGGCGCTGGCCGCGCAGCAGGCGCTGGAGACACTCGGCTTCCTGGCCGTCGCCATCCGCCAGCCGACGGTGCCGGAAGGCACGGCCCGCCTGCGCTTCACCTTCAGCGCCCTGCACGAGGACGCCGACGTGCTGCGCCTCGCCGACGCCGTGGCCGACCTGCGCGCGCGGAAGGCGGCATGAAGACGATCTTCATCGCCGGCGCCGGCACCGACGTCGGCAAGACCTGGGTCACCGCCGCGCTCACCCGCGCCCTGATCGGCCGGGGCGCGTCGGTCGCCGTCTTCAAGCCGGTGGCCAGCGGCTACGACCCCGCCCATCCGGAAGAGAGCGACGCCGGCCGCCTGCTCGCCGCCCTGGGCCGCGCCCCGACGCCCGAGGCGATCGACGAGGTCTGCCCCCTGCGTTTCGCCGAGCCCCTGTCCCCGCCGGCCGCCGCCAGACGCGAAGGCGTGGTCCTGTCGCTGGGCGCACTCATCGACAGCTGCCGCGCCAGGATCGCCGCCGCGCCGGCCGACGTCCTGCTGATCGAGGGGATCGGCGGGCTGATGTCGCCGCTGACAGACGACGCGACCGGCCTGGACCTGATGACGGCCTTGAGCGTCCCGGCCGTGCTGGTCGGCGGAACCTACCTCGGCGGCATCAGCCATCTGCTGACGGCGCACGAGGTCCTTAAGGCGCACGTGCTGCCGGTGCTGGCCTGTGTCGCCAGCGAGAGCGAAGCCCCGGCGCCGGACTTCGCCGAGACCGTCGGCGACATGCGCCGTTTCCTCGGCGAAACGCCGCTGTTCGAGGCCGCGCGCGGGGACGAGAACGGCGTGAGCGGGCTGGCGCAGCTCATCCTCGGCTAAAGCGCGTGTCATCCCGGAAGCCGCGCCGCGGCGATCCGGGATGACACCGAGGGAAACCTCGGCCACCCTCTCACCCCGGAGGGGCATCGATGATCTGGCGGCAGCGCCTCGGCGACACGACCTGGACGTTCGACACCCTGGCCGACCTCATGGCCAAGGCGACGCCGCCGCGTTCTGGCGACGCGCTGGCGGGTATCGCCGCGCAATCGGCCGAACAGGTCGTCGCCGCGCGGATGGCGCTGGCCGACACGCCGCTGAAGACCTTCCTGACCGAGCAGGTCGTGCCCTACGAGGCCGACGAGGTCACCCGCCTGATCGTCGACACCCACGACGCCGCCGCCTTCGCGCCGGTCGCCTCGCTGACCGTCGGCGAGTTCCGCGACTGGCTGCTCGCCGACACCACGACCACGCGAACGCTGGCGGCGCTGGCTCCGGGGCTGACTCCGGAGATGGCCGCCGCGGTCAGCAAGCTGATGCGCAACCAGGACCTGATCCTGGCGGCGCGGAAGTCCTCGGTCGTCACCCGCTTCCGCGGCACCATCGGCCTGCCCGGCACGCTGGCGGTGCGGCTGCAGCCCAACCACCCGACGGACGACCCGGCCGGCATCCTCGCCTCGACCCTCGACGGCCTGCTGTACGGCGCCGGCGACGCCACCATCGGCATCAACCCGGCGGGCGACAGCCTGACCGGCGTCGACGAGTTGCTGCGACTGCTGGACGGCCTGATCCAGCGGTTCGAGATCCCGACGCAGTCCTGCGTCCTGACCCACGTCACCACGACCATCGAACTGATCGGCCGCGGCGCGCCGGTGGACCTGGTGTTCCAGTCCATCGCGGGAACCCAGGCCGCGAACGCGAGCTTCGGCATCGACCTGGCCCTGCTGGGCGAAGGGCTCGACGCCGGGCGGTCGCTGAAGCGCGGCACGGTCGGCGACAACCTCATGTACTTCGAGACCGGCCAGGGCTCGGCCCTGTCGGCCGGCGCCCATCACGGCGTGGACCAGCAGACGCTGGAGGCCCGGGCCTACGGCGTCGCCCGCGCGTTCGAGCCGCTGCTGGTCAACACCGTCGTCGGGTTCATCGGCCCGGAGTATCTGTACGACGGCAAGCAGATTATCCGGGCCGGGCTGGAGGACCACTTCTGCGGCAAGCTGCTCGGCGTGCCGATGGGCTGCGACGTCTGCTACACCAACCACGCCGAGGCCGATCAGGACGACATGGACAACCTGCTGACCCTGCTGGGCGCGGCGGGGGTCA
>JBIICO010000020.1:0-30643 GCA_044238855.1 Caulobacter sp. | reverse complement strand
GTCGGCGCCAAGTACACCGGCCGCATCACCAACATCACCGACTACGGCGCCTTCGTGGAGCTGGAGCCGGGCGTTGAAGGCCTGGTGCACGTCTCGGAAATGTCCTGGACCAAGAAGAACGTCCACCCGGGCAAAATCGTCTCCACCTCGCAGGAAGTGGACGTCATCGTCCTGGACGTCGACAGCTCCAAGCGCCGCGTGTCGCTGGGCCTCAAGCAGGCCATGGCGAACCCGTGGGACGCCTTCCTGTCGTCGCACCCGATCGGCTCGACCGTCGAGGGCGAAGTCAAGAACGCCACCGAGTTCGGCCTGTTTGTCGGCCTGGACGGCGACATCGACGGCATGGTCCACCTGTCCGACCTGGACTGGAACGCGCCGGGCGAAGAAGCCATGGCTCGCTACAAGAAGGGCGACCTGATCAAGGCGAAGGTTCTCGACGTCGACGTCGAGAAGGAACGCATCAGCCTCGGCGTCAAGCAACTCGCCGGCGACCCGATGCAGGGCGACACCTTCCGCAAGGGCCAGATCGTCACCGTCACGGTCACGGAAGTGACCTCGGGCGGCATCGAAGTGAAGTTCGGTGAAGACGATGCCCCGATGAGCGCCTTCATCCGCAAGTCGGACCTGTCGCGCGACCGCAACGAGCAGCGCCCCGAGCGCTTCGCCGTCGGCGACCGCCTCGACGCCCAGGTGACCAACATCGACAAGGCGGCGCGTCGCGTCTCCGTCTCGATCAAGTCGCTGGAAATGGCCGAGGAAAAGGAAGCCATCGAACAGTACGGCTCGTCCGACTCAGGTGCGTCGCTGGGCGACATCCTGGGCGCGGCCCTGCGCGAAAAGGCGAAGAACGACTAATCTTCGCTCATCTTCGCTGAAGACGACGGCGGCGGCCGGGGCTTTCCCCGGCCGCCGCTTTCGTTTCCGGTCCGGGTTGGGCGCGGAGACGGTTGATCCGGGTTAATGCTGATAAGTCCGACAACCTCTTGAAGACTCAGGGGAGATTGGGCAAAGGTCGGCTCGCTGACGCCCTTGGGGGGGACCCATGATCAAGTCCGAGCTGATCGCCAAGCTCGCTCACGAGAACCCTCATCTGACCCAACGCGACATCGAGCGCGTGGTCGGCGTGATCCTCGACAAGATGGTCGAAGCCCTCGAGCAGGGCGGCCGCGTCGAACTGCGCGGCTTCGGCGCCTTCTCCGTGCGTTCGCGCCCGGCCCGCGCCGGCCGCAACCCGCGCACCGGCGACGCCGTGTCGGTGAAGGGCAAGCATGTGCCGTTCTTCAAGAGCGGCAAGGAACTGCGCGAACGGCTCAACGCCGACTGACTCTTGACCTGACGGGCCGCGACCGGGAGTCTGCCGCCCCTGTCAGCCCGGGAGCCGAGCCATGAGCGTCATCAAGGAATTCCGCGAGTTCATCGCGCGCGGCAACGTCATCGACCTGGCCGTCGGCGTGGTCATCGGCGGCGCGTTCGGCGCGATCGTGAAGAGCCTGGTCGACAACATCGTCATGCCGCCGATCGGCTGGGCGCTGGGCAAGGTCGACTTCTCGAAGCTGGAATGGGTCCTGCGTCCGGAGGACCCGGCCACGACCGACATCGAGAAGGTGGCCATCGGCTACGGCGTGTTCATCAACAGCATCATCTCGTTCCTGATCATCGCCGTGGCGGTGTTCGCGCTGGTGAAGATCATCAACACCATCCGCCGCGAACAGGCCGCCGACCCGGCCCCGGAGACTCCGCCGGCTCCGACCGCATCTGAAGCCCTGCTGACCGAGATCCGCGACCTGCTGAAGGCCCAGGCCGCGCCCAAGGCGCCGCCCGCGCCGAAGGCCACGCAGGTGAAAACGTCGCCCAAGCCAAGGGCGACCTAGTGACGACAGCGAAGATCTGCGGCCTGTCGACGCCGGAGACGGTGCGGGCGGCGCTGGACGGCGGCGCTTCGCACCTGGGCTTCGTCTTCTTCGCCAAGAGCCCGCGCAACCTCGCGCCAGACGCCGCCGCGCGACTGGCCCCGCCGGCCAGGGCGAAACGCGTGCCGACGGTGGCCGTGACCGTCGATCCGGACAACGCGCTGCTGGACCAGCTGGCGGCGACGCTGAAGCCCGAGTTCATCCAGCTGCACGGCAAGGAGACCCCCGCCCGCGCCCGCGAGATCGGCGAGCGTACAGGAGCGGGGATCATCAAGGCGCTGAGCATCTCGACCGCCCACGACCTGGATGCGGCCAAGGCTTACGAGGACGTCATCGCCCATCTGATGTTCGACGCCAAACCGCCCGAGGACTCCGAACTGCCCGGCGGCGTGGGGGCCAGCTTCGACTGGACGCTGCTGATGGGCCGGCGCTTCCGCAAGCCCTGGTTCCTGGCCGGCGGGCTCGATCCCTGGAACGTCGTGGACGCTGTGCGCCTAAGTGGCGCGACGCTGGTCGACGTTTCCTCTGGCGTGGAGCGCGGGCCGGGGATAAAGGACCCGTCTCTCATTTCGGCCTTCCTGGAAGCGGTTCGCCGCGCCTGACCCGCTGACGCTGTGAACGCCAAGACAATCCCGAACGACTGGAACGCCCTGCCCGACGCCAATGGACGCTTCGGCGACTATGGCGGACGCTATGTGGCCGAGACCCTGATGCCGCTGGTGCTGGACCTGGACAAGGCCTACGCCGAGGCCAAGGTCGACCCCGCCTTCCAGGGCGAGCTGGCCGGATTCCTCAAGCACTACGTGGGTCGCCCGAACCCGCTCTATTTCGCCGAGCGGCTCACCGCCCACTACGGCGGCGCGAAGATCTACTTCAAGCGCGAGGAGCTGAATCACACCGGCGCGCACAAGATCAACAACTGCATGGGCCAGATCCTGCTGGCCATGCGGATGGGCAAGACCCGGATCATCGCCGAGACCGGCGCCGGCCAGCACGGCGTGGCCACGGCCACCGTCTGCGCCCGCTTCAACCTGCCCTGTGTCGTCTACATGGGCGCGGTGGACGTGGAGCGGCAGAAGCCGAACGTGTTCCGCATGAACCTGCTGGGCGCCGAAGTGCGGCCGGTGACCTCCGGCGCGGCGACCCTGAAGGACGCCATGAACGAGGCCATGCGCGACTGGGTCTCGAACGTCGGCGACACCTACTACCTGATCGGTACGGCGGCGGGCATGCACCCCTACCCGGCCATGGTCCGCGACTTCCAGGCGGTGATCGGCAAGGAAACCCGGGCCCAGGTGCTGGAAGCCGAAGGCCGGCTGCCGGACGCGGTCGTGGCCTGCGTCGGCGGCGGTTCGAACGCGATCGGCATGTTCCACCCCTTCCTGGCCGATGAAAGCGTCAAGCTGTTCGGCGTCGAGGCCTCGGGCCACGGGCTGGACACCGACAAGCACGCCGCGTCGCTGACCGGTGGCCGTCCGGGCGTTCTTCACGGCAACAAGACCTACCTGCTGCAGGACGACGACGGCCAGATTCTCGACGCCCACTCGATCAGCGCCGGCCTCGACTACCCGGGCATCGGCCCGGAGCACAGCTGGCTGCACGACATCGGCCGGGCGAAGTACCTGACCTGCACCGACACCGAGGCGCTGGACGCCTTCAAGCTCTGCGCCGAGCTGGAGGGCATCATCCCGGCCCTGGAAAGCGCCCACGCGATCGCCAAGCTGCCGGAAGTCGTGAAGGACGTCGGCAAGGACGGCATCGTCGTGCTGACCCTGTCGGGCCGCGGCGACAAGGACATCTTCACGGTGGCCGAAGCCCTGGGGCGTACGATTTGACCAGTGAGAGCTATCGCGACGGGGCGCGGATCGAGCAGGCGTTCGCCCGCAACCGCGACCAGCGGGCGGCCTTCGTCGCCTATGTCATGGCCGGCGATCCGGACCTGGAGACCTCCTACGCCATCCTGGAAGGCCTGGCGCAGGTCGCCGACGTGATCGAGCTGGGCATGCCCTTCTCCGATCCGATGGCCGAGGGCCCGACGATCCAGCTGGCCGCCCAGCGGTCGCTGCAGGCCGGCACCAGGATGAAGGACGTGCTGGCGATGGTCCGGCGCTTCCGGGGCGGCGACACGGTCACGCCGATCGTGCTGATGGGCTACCTGAACCCGGTGCTGAGCTACGGCTTCGAGCGGTTCGCCACCGACGCGTCGGACGCCGGCGCGGACGGCATGATCATCGTCGACTGCCCGCCGGAAGAGGCGGACGAACTGACCGACGCCCTCGAGGCGGCGAAGATGAACCTGATCCGCCTGGCCGCGCCGACCACCGACGAAAAGCGTCTGCCGGCGGTCGTGAAGCGCACCTCGGGCTTCGTCTACTACGTGTCCGTCGCCGGCGTGACCGGCGTCAAGGAGGCCGACGCCGACGCGGTGGCCCAGCCGGTTCAGCGACTGCGCGAGGCCTCCGGTCTGCCGGTCGCCGTCGGATTTGGCATCAAGACGGCCGAACGCGCCGCCGCCGTGGCCCGGGTGGCCGACGGGGTGGTGGTCGGCTCGGCGCTCGTCGATGAAATCGCGGGCGCCCTGGAAACGGGATCGAACGAAAACGTGACCGAAAGAGTTCTTTCCAAGGCCCGTGAGCTGGCAGAGGCTGTCGCTTCCGCCCGAGTCAGGGACGCTTAAGCAATGGCGATGGCTGACCCGAAGAACGAAAAACCGACCCGAGGCGGCGCTCGCGAGCGTCAGGGCTGGCTGTCGCGTATCGCCCCGGGCGTGCGCGGGGCCTTCGTCAAGCGCGAGACGCCCGAGAACCTCTGGGTGAAGTGCCCCGACACCGGGGAAATGATCTATCGCCCCGATCTCGAGGCCGCCTGGTGGGTCACGCCCGCCGGCCGCCACATGCGGATCGGGCCGGAGCTCCGCTTCAAGTTCACCTTCGACGAGGGCCGGTACGAGACCCTGCCCAGCCCGAAGGTGGTCGAAGATCCCCTGAAGTTCACCGACGGCAAGCCCTACACCGAGCGCCTCGCGGCGGCTCGCAAGGCGACCGGCGAGCAGGACGCCATGGCGATCGGCGTCGGCGACATCGCCGGTACGAAGGCCGTCGTGCTGGTCCAGGACTTCGCCTTCATGGGCGGCTCGCTGGGCATGGCCGCGGGCGAAGCCTTCATCGCCGCCGCCCGTGCGGCCGTCGAACGCCAGTGCCCGCTCGTCGCCTACACCGCCGCCGGTGGCGCGCGGATGCAGGAAGGCACCCTGTCCCTGATGCAGATGGCCCGCAGCACCCTGGCGATCCAGGAGCTGAAGGCGGCCCGCCTGCCCTACATCGTCGTGCTGACCGACCCGACCACGGGTGGTGTGACCGCAAGCTACGCGATGCTGGGCGACATCCACCTGGCCGAGCCGGGCGCCCTGATCGGCTTCGCTGGCCAGCGCGTGATCGAGCAGACCATCCGCGAGACCCTGCCGCCGGGCTTCCAGCGCGCCGAGTTCCTGGTTGAAAAGGGCATGGTCGACCGCGTGACGCCGCGCCACGAGCTGCCGATGGTGCTGGGCTCGCTGCTCAAGACCCTGATGATGGGACGCGGCCGGCTGAAGGCGGCCTGATTTCGGGGGACTGCTTCGCGAAGCGTAGCTGTCCCTCAACACCCTTCGACGCTGTTGAGGGACAGGAAATCGCGTCCCGTCGGGCCGCTCAATCCAGTCCCCGGGCTGAGGCATGACCGACCACCTCCGCGCCCACGACGCCGCGCTTGAGCGTCTCCGTCTGCTGCATCCCAAGCTGATCGACCTGTCGCTCGGCCGGATGCACCGGCTGTGCGCGGCGCTCGGCAACCCGCAGCGCAAACTTCCGCCCGTGGTCCATGTCGCCGGCACCAACGGCAAGGGCTCCACGGTCGCCTTCCTGCGCGCCATCGCCGAGGCGGCCGGCCTGCGCGTCCACGTCTTCACCTCGCCGCACCTGGTCCGTTTCGCCGAACGTATCCGGCTGGCCGGGACGCTGATCACCGACGAGCACCTGGCCGCGGTTCTGGAGCATGTGGAAGCCGCCAACGCCGGTGAGCCGATCACCTTCTTCGAGATCACCACCGCCGCCGCCTTCCAGGCCTTCAGCGAGGTCGAGGCCGATCTATGCCTGTTGGAAGTGGGCCTGGGCGGCTCGCTGGACGCCACCAACGTGCTGGAGCGGCCGGCGGTCAGCGTCATCGCCCCGGTCGACCACGACCACCGCGAATTCCTGGGCGACAGCCTGGCCGGGATCGCCGGCGAGAAGGCCGGGATCATCAAGCGCGGCGCACCGGCCGTCGTCGGTCGCCAGCCGCCGGAGGCGCTCGATGTGATCGAGGCCCGCGCCCAGGCGCTGGGCGCGCCGCTGAGCGTGCTGGGAACCGACTTCGACGGCTGGCTGGAACGCGGCCGGCTCTGCGTGCAGCTGGAGGACCGCCTGCTGGACCTGCCGGCGCCCGCCCTGCCCGGCGCGCACCAGATCGACAATGCCGCCTTGGCCGCCGTCGCCGCCCTGCAGCTGCGCGAGGCGCGGATCGACGAGACGGCGATCGCCCGGGGCATCGAGAGCGCCGTCTGGCCCGCGCGCTTCCAGCGCCTGACAACGGGGCCGCTCGGCGCCATGGCGAAGGCGCGCGGCGCCGACCTGTGGCTCGACGGCGGCCACAATCCGCACGCCGCCCGGGCGCTGGCCCGGACCATCGGCGACCTCGCCGCCCGCGACGGCCGCCCGGCCGCGCTGGTCTGCGGCTTGCTGGCCAACAAGGACGCCGAGGGCTTCTTCTCGGCCTTCGCGGGACTGAAGCCCGCGATCCATGCCGTGGGATTCGAGGCCGACGCCGCCGCGCCGGCCGAGCGGCTGGTCGAGGTCGCGAGGACCTTCGACCTCGACGCCCGGGCCCACGCGGACGTCACGACGGGCCTTTCGGCCGCCCTCGCCGCCGATGGACCGTCGCCGCATGTGGTGATCTGCGGCTCGCTCTACCTCGCGGGAGAAGTGCTGGCGATGGACGAGACAACCTGGCCGATCTGAGCCGCAAGCTTTCCAGGCCCTTGTGACGCAAGGGAATGTGAAGAATACCCCTTGCAAAAATAGGGAACTGAGCGGCACCCTGTCCGTCTTGGAACTGAAGAGCCCCGTCAGAGGGCCTCGGTTCGAGGAGGAAACGATATGTCGCTCGCCGACCAGAGGCTTCAAGAGAAGCCGTGCAAGACCGATCCCGTCTGCCTGACGACCTTCTTCGGAAGTATCGCGCTGATGTTCGTCGCCGCGCCCGTGGTGGTGTGGGGCGTGGAGATGCTGTTCAGCGCGATCCGCTGATCGAGCCTCCCTCCGCCGTCATGGTAGGGCCTGTTCCGACCGCCCATGCGTGGTGAGCGCGACGATGAGGCGCGTGCGCGCGATCGTTCATGACGATGTTCATGGGCCCCCGCACAAGCGCGCGGATGACGATCAGATCGCTGATAACGACAACGGCCGCCGGATCACCGGCGGCCGCGTTCGTCTGAGAGACCAGAATTGTTGGCCGAGGCGGTCTTACGCCGCCTGCACGCCGGCCTCGGAAAGCCACTCGAGGATCTTCTGCTTGGGCATGGCGCCGACCTTCATCGAGGTCATCTGGCCGCCGCGGAACAGCATCATCGTCGGGATGCCGCGCACGCCGTAGCGCGAGGGCGTGGTCGGGCTGTCCTCGATGTTCACCTTGGCGATGGTGACATGGTCGGCCAGCTCTTCCGAAATCTGCTCCAGGGCCGGGGCGATCTGTTTGCAGGGGCCGCACCATTCGGCCCAGAAGTCGACCAGCACGGGCTTTTCCGCCTGGAGGACGTCGCGTTCGAAGGTTTCGTCGCTCACCGAAACGGTGCTCATGACATTGTCTCCTTGGCGCAGGGACTCATCCGTCCCTCGCCTTCGCCCAACGATGTAGGCCCGGGGGTGTTCCGCATCAATGGGCGCCGTCCAGGCTCGCCAGCGTCGCGGCCACGATGTTTTCTGGAACCGGCATCAGCCCGGGTCCATCGGTCCAGACCAGGGCCGCCTCGATCTTCCGCCCCGGGAAGATTTCCTCCAGCACGGCCGCGTAGACCGACATCTGGATCAGATAGGCCCGATCGGCGGCCGCCACCTGATCCGGCGCCGGGCGGTTGGTCTTGTAGTCCACCACCAGCACCCGGTCGGGCGTGACCAGCAGCCGGTCGACCCGGCCGGACACCGCCAGCCCGCCCGGCAGGCGCGGCGAGGTCCCGGCGATCGCCGCCTCGGCCCGCGAGCCGGGCCCGAAGACGTCGGCGAACACCGGGTCGTCGAGCACCCCGAACGCGGCGGCGGTCATCTCCTGGCGCTGGCGGTCGGTCAGGTCGCGCTCGCGGGCCAGCAGGCGGTGGGCGGCCTCGCGCCGCTCCGCGACGGGCACGTCCGGCAGCAGCTGCAGCAGGCGGTGGATCAGCTCGCCCCGGCGGTAGCGGCCCAGCCCCTCGACCCGCGCCAGCGGCGAGGGGGCGGGGCCGAACGCCTGCTCGGCCAGTTGCGAGGGCGAGGCGTAGCGACGGGCCGGCGGCTCGATCGGCGGGCGGCCGTCGTGGGCCCAGTCCGGCAGCGGCGCGGGAGCCCGGCTCACGCGACCGGCCGGCGGCAGGGCCAGCGGGTCTGGGCCGTAGCGCAGGAAGCCGAAGCCGTCGGCGGTCACGACATCACGGACCTCTGCCTCGATGGCCGGATGGGCGAACGCCTGGCGCATGGCCGCGTACCAGCCGCCGACCTTGTCGTCGGTCGTGCGGGCGTCGATCCGGCCGCAGAGCACGAGCCGATCCCGCGCGCGGGTCAGGCCGACGTAGAGCAGCCGCCAGGCCTCGTCCTCCTCGCGGTCGAGGCGCAGCTGTCGCGCGGCGGCGCTGGCGGCGCAGTCGTCGTCCTTCTTCACCGACCACAGGAAGCCGCCTTCCGCCGTCTCCAGAAGCGGCGATCCCCGCGCCGTGCGCGTCACCGTCGTCTCGGGCAGGAAGACGATCGGCGCCTCCAGCCCCTTGGCGCCATGGGCGGTCATCACCCGCACCTCGCCGCCGGCGCCCTCCATCTCGCGCTTCACGGAGATGTCGAGCCCGGTGAAGGCGTGGGCCAGGGTCTCCAGGTCGCGGACGCCCCGCGCTTCGGCGGCCAGGGCCCGGGCCAGGAACTCGTCGACCACGTCGCCCGCCTCGGCTCCCAGCCGGGTGAGCATCCGCGCCCGCATGGAGCGACCGTCCGGGCCGGTCAGGCCCAGCACCCGGGTGTAGAAGTCGAACGGCGAGCGCGTCCGGGCCAGCGCGCGGCAGCAGAGCAGGAACTCCAGCGCATGGGCCCAGCCGGCCCGTTCGGCCGCGCGACGCTGGAGCACCGCCCACAGCGTCTCCGGCTTGCGGTCCCTGGCCAGCGCATAGACGTCATCGTCGCCCAGGCCGCAGAAGGGCGTCTTCAACAACGCCGCCAACGTCAGGTCGTCGTCCGGAAACTGGATGAACCGGGCCAGCGCCATCAGGTCGTCGAAGGCGATGTGGGCCGACAGGGTCAGGCGGTCGGCGCCGGCCACCGGGACCTTCCGCCGCTTCAGCTCGCGGATGATCTCCTCGAACAGCACCCGCCGGCGGCGGACCAGCACGATGACGTCGCCGTAGTCGGCCGGCCGCCACGCGCGCGTCTCCTTGTCGAACACCGCGTCGCCGCGCGCGACCAGCGCCTCGATCTCGCCGGCGATGCGCCGCGCCAGCCGGCGGTTGGCGGAGGTCTCGGCCTCCTCGTCGAGCGGGGCGTCCCAGGCGTCGCGGTCCTCGCCCTTTTCCTCGCGCTCCAACGGCCACAGATCGACGCAGCCGGGATGATCGGCGCGGAAGGCGCGGTGGCTGACGATGTCCTCACCGACCGGCGGCGGCACGCCCCGGCGGGTCTCGGCGCTGACGAACAGGGCGTCGACGAAGGCCAGCACCTGCGGCGTCGAGCGATAGGAGACCAGCAGCGGCACGCCCGCCGCCTGTTTTCCCGCCGCGCCGATCTGGTCGATGTAGAGCCGCGTCTCGCTGAGCAGCCGCTGCGGGTCGGCGCCCTGGAAGCTGTAGATCGACTGCTTCTCGTCCCCGACCACGAACAGGGTCCGCTCGGCGTCGGCCCCGCGCAGCCCGGCGCCGGACCAGAACTCGCCGGTCAGGCGGCGGACGATCTCCCACTGCTCGGGCGCGGTGTCCTGGGCCTCGTCGACGAGGACATGGTCGATGCCGTCGTCCAGCTTGTAGAGCACCCAGGCCGCGTCCGGCCGCTCGGCGACCAGGGCGCGGGTGCGACCGATCAGGTCGGCGAAGTCGAGGGCGCCCCGGTCAGCCTTGGTCCGGCGGTAGGCCTCGGCATAGGCGCTGGCCAGGGCCAGAACCTGCACCGTGCCCTCCGCGACCCTGGCGGCGCGCAACGCCTCACGGACCTTTTCCAGCCGCTCCTGCTCGGTCAGCAGGGCCATGCGCAGGTCCTCGCGGCTCTTCAGGCCGGAGGTCTTGGCGACCCAGGTCGCGGGCGTGCCCTCGCCCCTGGCCGTGAAGAACACCGCCAGCGCGTCGCCGATGGTCTCGACCGCGCGCAGGCCGTCGGCGCATTTCACATCGGTCTTGCCGCCGGTCGCCAGCACGTCGGCGGCCTCGCGGTAGAGGCGGCCGTCCAACGCGGCCATGGCGGCGTCCGCCACCGCCTCGGCGCTGGTCGCCTCCGCGAAGCCGCAGGTCCGCCAGACGTCCGTCTGTATCCCGCCGAAGCCGCCGCAGCGGTCGACGTAGGCGGCGATGGCGTCGCGGCGCTGCTCGAAGGCCGCGAACATCTGCTGGAAACTGTCGAGGTCGAGTGACACCGCCAGCCGGGCGTAGGCGTCCGACAGCGGCCCTTCGATATCCAGCGCGTAGTGGGCCACGGCCGCCCGGGCCTCGGTCACGATCAGCGCCGCCGCCGCGTCGTCCATGACCGTGAAGCCGGGCGAGACGCGCGCTTCGAGCGGGAAGCGGCGCAGCAGCTTCTCGCAGAAGGCGTGGATGGTCTGGATCTTCAGCCCGCCCGGTGTCTCCAGCGCCTTGGCGAACAGGGTCCGGGCGCGCGAGAGAGCGATCTCGTCGCGTGGCGCGCCCTCCCCCTCGAGCTTGACCAATTCGGCCGCCAGGTCGGCGTCCTCCATGACCGACCAGCCGCCCAGCACCTCGAACAGCCGGCGCTGCATCTCGGCGGCGGCGGCCATGGTGTAGGTCACGCACAGGATGGCGGCCGGCTTCACGTCGCCCAGCAGCAGTCGCGCGACCCGGTCGATGAGGGTCTTGGTCTTGCCCGAGCCGGCGTTGGCCGTGACGAAGGCGTTCAGCGCGGGATCGGCCGCGCGGCGCTGGTTGGCGTCGTGAAGGCTCATTCGCCGCCCCCATCGCCGTCGCCGCCGGTGGACCATTCGAACACCCGCGCCAGATGGTCGTAGTCGCCGGCGTAGGTCTTCACGAACTGCGGCGCGGTCCGGCTCAGGTAGCCGCGCGCCGGGTCCTGATAGAGAGAGAGCAGCTTCATCACGCCCTCGTACGCGTTCGCCGCCGCCGCCTCGCTCTCGGGTCCGGCCGACTTTCGGACGATC
Organism: Caulobacter sp.; assembly: GCA_044238855.1. Taxonomy (GTDB): domain Bacteria; phylum Pseudomonadota; class Alphaproteobacteria; order Caulobacterales; family Caulobacteraceae; genus Caulobacter. The sequence goes on along the minus strand of JBIICO010000020.1, from coordinate 19,115 downwards.
TCCTCGCCGGCCGGCCGCCGGCCGGTGACACGCAGATAGGCCAGATCGCCCGCATAGGCCTTCAGCCCCTCGAACCCGCCGGACAGCAGGATGGTCAGGGTCAGGGTCAGCTGGGGCGAGAAGCCGGTGTCGATCTGCTTCAGCGACGGCGCGCCGCCGGTCTTGAAGTCCAGGACGTGGCCCAGGCCGTCCGGGGTGATCTCGATACGGTCGGCCTTGGCGGTCAGGAGGAACTCGCGACCGTCGACTTTCAGCGGCAGCCTGCCCGACTGTTCGACGTGAATCGCCCGCCCATCGGCGCGACGCCTGCGCTCCAGATCGGCCGCCCATTGCGCCGCCTCGCGGGCCAGGGCGCGCTCCCGGGCCAGGTCGGCCCGGGGCAGGCCCTGCGCGACCAGGGCCTCGACATAAAGCTGCTCGAACACCCCGGCGGCGTCCTCGGGCTCGCCGCCCTGCCAGCGCTCGGCGAAGGCCTCGAAGGCGGCGTGGATGGCCGTGCCGCGCGCCTTGGCTTCGACCGGCTCGTCCGGCCGGTCCATGGGGAACAGCTTCAGGATGTCACGGGCCCAGACGCTGTAGGGATCGCGGGTCAGGGCCTCGATGCGGGTGACCGCGAACTGGCTCGGGCGGTCCGCGACCGGCGGCCTGGGCGCCGGGCGACCCACGGGGCTGTAGGCGCCGGGCGCGTCCAGGGCGCGGGCCCAGTCCAGCAACTCAGGCCGGCCGGGCAAGGTCACGCCCGCCCCGCGCGCCAGGGTGCGCAACCGCCAGAGCCAGCGGGACTCGACGGCTGGCGCGCCCTCGCGGCGATGGCTGTGAACCATGACCACCTCCGGCGCGCAGGCGGCCTGGGCGAAGTCGTGGGCGGTCAGGCCGAGGCGGCGCTCGGGCGAGGGCAGATCCATCCGCTCGCGCATGGGCCGCGAGAGGAACGGATCGATCGGCGCGCCACGCGGCCAGACGCCGTCCTCCAGCCCCGCCAGCACAAGCCGGTCGGCGCGCAGCAGCCGCGCCTCCAGGGCGCCGAGAATGCGCAGGCGCGGATGCACCGCGCCGGTGCGCAGGCTTTCGCCGTCGAGCAGCATCGCCAGCAGATCGACGAACTGGCGCGGGCTGACCGGCGGCAGGGCTTCGCCGTCCTGGATCAGGCCCGCCAGCAGGGTCGCCAGCGCCTCGCCCGCCGGGCCGCTCCAGATGTCCTGTCCGGCCAGCGCCTCCAGCGCCAGGGTCAGGCCGCGGGCCGCGTCGTCGACGTTCGTGGGGCCGTCGAGGAAGCCATGGGCCAGGACATCGAGGGCGGAGAACAGGTCGTCGGCCAGCGCCCGCGCGTCGCCGTCCTTCACCCTTGCCAGCAGGGCGTCGCGGTTGGCGGGACGGGCGCCGCGCAGGCCGGGGTTCTCGAGCTTCGCCACTAGGGCCGCCAGCGCCTCCGGCTCGCGGTCGAGGCGCGTCATGGGATGTTTCAGGATCGCCAGCAGCAGCACCGGCGACAACGGGTCGGCGCACTGGTCGACGACCAGCCGCGCCAGCACCGCCGCGGGGAAGCCCGACAGCGGCGCGCCCGCCGAGGAGTCGGCGACCACCCCGAACCGCGCCAGTCGAGCGCTGACCCGGCGGGCCAGGGCGAGGTCGGGCGTGACCAGGGCGCAGGTCAGGTCCGGCGTCTCCAGCGTTTCCCGCAGCAGCAGGGCGCAGACGTCGGCCGCCTCTTCCTCGTGCCGCGCGGCGACGACGGAGAGGCCCGCGAAACCCTCGGCCAGCGGATCGACCCCGGCCGCCTCGCCGTCGCGGGCCAGGCCGGTCAGGACCGAGCGCCAGTCGGCGGTGGCCTCGGCCGGCCGCAGGGCCTCGTTGATAAGCCGGCGACGCCAGCGGCCGCGACTGTCGGCTTCCGGCAGCCAGGGACGGACCCGCGACCGGTCGATCTTCGCGAAATCCCGCAGCAGCCGCTTCATCGCGCCTTGCGGATGCTGGTCCTCGACCTTGGCCCAGGCCGTGTCGGCGAGACCCTCGTCGAGACCCGGCAGGACGACCAGGCCGTTGTCCGCCCTGGCGATGGCGGTGAGCAGCCGGGCGGTGGCCGGCGCGGCGCCGGTCGAGCCGGCGGCGATCAGCGGATGATGCGGGGCGTGATCCGTCCACTGCTCCGTCAGGGCGTCGAGCAGCCGCACACGCCGCTCGGCGACGTCGATCAGGTCGCGCTCGGCCAGCCATCTCGGCCAGTCCTCCAGCGCGATCTTCAGCACCCTGGTGGAGCGCCGCCAGTGCTCGGCCATGTCCAGGTCGACCAGTCCTTCCAGCCGGCCGAGCGGATCGCGGACCTCCTCGATCTGCACCGCGTCCAGGAACTGGGCCAGCGCGTCGGCCATCTCCAGCGCACCGGCGGCGTCGAGGTCACGGCCGACCGCGTCGCCGGCTCCGACCATCCGCGCCAGCTCGAAGCGGCGGGTGCGCGGGTCGACGGCGGGCGGAATGTCGAGCGACAGGTCGCCGGGCTCGAACGGCGGCTCGCCCTCGTCCAGATCGCCGATGGCGCGGATCTGCGGCAGCAGCGTCGCCTTGCCGCCCGCCGCGCCGACGAAGGCCTCGGCCAGGAAGCGCGCGCCGCGCCGCGTGGGCACCAGCACCACCGCCTCGGCCAGCCGTTCCGGCTCGGGCAGGGCGGCGACCAGGCCGGCCGCCAGGTCGTCGAGAAACGATCGATGCGCCGGGATCGAGAACCAGCGCGGGGCCGGATACTCGAACGGGCTCGTCATCCGGACAGCCTGGCTTCGGCGGCGTCGCGGGCGCCGGGATCGCCGACATGCATCCAACGCCCCTTCGGCGCGACCCCGTGGACGCGGCCGGTCGGGACCAGTTCCTTCCAGATCGGCAGCAGGCCGAACGGCCCCTCCGGCCCGTCCCTGACCACCGACGGCTTGCAGATGTGCACCCCGACATAGACCAGCGGCGCCCGCTCGCCCGCGTCCTTGAAGCGGACCTCGCCCGCATCGTTGACGAACAGGTCGCCGGTCTCGTGGAAGCCCATCGACTCGGCCGTCGAGGCGGTCAGCAGGCAGACGTCCATCGTTTCGGAATCCCAGGCCGCCGCCACCGCCTCCAGCGCCTTGTCGTCGTCGTCGATCCAGACCGAGTCGATGTTGGCCACCCAGAACGGCGCGTCGGGCAGCAGATGCAGCGCATGCTTGATGCCGCCGCCGGTCTCCAGCGGCTCGGCCCGTTCGTCCGAGATGATGATGCGTGGCAGGGCGCCGGTCGCGTCCCGAGCCTTGAGGTGCGCTTCCAGTCGGTCGGCGAAGTAGTGGACGTTGACCACCGCCGTCTCGACCCCGACCTGGGCCAGCCGGTCCAGCATGTGGTCGATCAGCATCCTGCCGCCGACCTCGACCATGGCCTTGGGCCGGTCGTCGGTCAGGGGGCGCATGCGGGTGCCGAGGCCGGCGGCCAGCACCATGGCGACCTTGGGACCGCTCATGCCCGCGCCTCCGCCGGAACGTTGGCGTCGAACCAGGCCTTCAGGCCCGTCAGCCGAGGATCGGCCAGGCAGCTGTCGAGATAGCGCCACAGGCGGGGCAGGAAGCCCTCGTACTTCGGCTTGCCGTCGCGCACGACGAGACGGGCGAAGATGCCGATGATACGGGCGACGTTCAGGGCGCCCAACGCGTGGTAGTCGCCGGTGGCCTGCTCGCGATCGAGCCCGGGATGGGCGGCGAAGTAGCGGTCCAGCGCCCTCGCCTCCAGCGCCGACGACACGTCGCGGCGGGCGTCGTGCAGCAACATCGACAGGTCCCAGACCCGGTGCGCCTTCACGGCGTCCTGGAAGTCGACCAGCCCGACACGGGCGGGTCCGGCGCGCTCCGGCAGCCAGAGCAGGTTCTCGGCGTGATAGTCGCGGTGGCAGAAGACCTCGGCTCCCGCCTCGGCCCGGGCGCGGATCGGCGCCCACAGGGCTTCCCACTCGGCCAGCGCCGCCGCATCCGGCGCGAAGGCGGGGCGCAGCTTCGGCAGCCATTCCACGAACAGCCCCTGGGCGTAGCGCAGCGCCAGGTCGTCGTAGGTCAGCAGCGGCCAGGTCGCGCCGGGCGTCTCCAGAACGTCCGGCGGGACGGCGGCATGCAGCACGATCAGCGCATCGATGGCGGCGTCGTAGAGCTCGGCCTCGTCGGCCCGGCCGGCCGCGATTTCAGCGGCGTACAGCGCATCGCCCAGGTCCTCCATCACCGCCAGGCCGGCCTCGGCGTCGAAGGCCAGGATCTGGGGCGCGGACAGGCCCTGCTCGCGCAGATACCAGGCCGTGGCGGCGAAGGCGTCGACGCGGCCCGCGGCCAGACGGTAGGCTGCGTTGAAGCCGAGGGCCTCGCGCTCGGCCGGGGTGGCGTCCGGCGGACAGGGCGCGGTCTCGGCCTTCGGCGGCTGGTCCATGAAGATCAGGCTGCCGCCGTGCGGCGGATAGATCCGCTCGTAGGCGCGCGTCGAGGCGTCGCCGCTCAGGGCCGCGCGGCGCGCGTCTCCCCAGCCGTTGTCCGCGAGGAATTTCGCCTTCAGCGCTTCACGCTCAGAACTCAAGCTCGCGTCCTTCCCAGGCTCCGTGGGCGGTGAGGCGCGCGACGCGACCGTCTCCGTCGATAGCGATGTCTATATCGAGTCGGTCGGGCGGCAGGCGACCCTCCAGCCGCTGCGGCCACTCGATGATCGCCGCCCCGTCGTCCAGCGCCTCGTCCAGGCCGATCTCGTAGGCCTCGTCCGGATCGGTGAGGCGGTAGAGGTCGAAATGGGCCAGCGGGAAGGCCGCGTCGTAGAACTGCACCAGGGTGAAGGTCGGGCTGGGCACATCCTCGTCCGGAGTGGTCAGCGCCCGCACCAGCGCCCGGGCCAGGGTCGACTTCCCCGCGCCCAGCGGCCCGGTCAGGCAGACCGCCTCACGCGCGCGGAGGGCCACGGCCACGGCCGCGCCCAGCCGCGCGGTGGCGGCGTCATCGGCGAGCTCGAACGAGGCGGGTGGGATCATGCGGGACGTTATTCGGCGATGGAGGGGACCGCTTTCGGACATAGCCGAAAAGCGAGACTCTGAAGACATATAGTCTCGAGACAAAGCACGACATTGCGAGACAATCCGCCCCACTGTTCGACCCCGCCGCCACCGGCCGAGCGACGCCGTGAAAGGCGCCGAGACCGCCAGGACCTTTCCCAGAGACCCAGGCGCGGCCCGGGATAGTTTTCACGAAACACCCGTTATCCCTCGGCTTTTCGCGGCGGATCCACCTGGCCGGCTACGGGGATAGACTGGATGGATGATCGTCGCCGCGCACATCCTCCAAACCGTCCGATCCGGCGCCTGGTGTGAAAAGCGAGACTCTGACCCGGCAGGCCGCTCAGGTGCCCCGCATGAAGGGCGTCGCGGGCCCGCGGGGCAGCACGGTCTCGACATAGGCCTTCAACGCCACGCTGGCGACGACCGCGTCGGGGTCCAGCGCCTCGGCCGCGACCGGCGCGCCGATGATTATGCGGAAGCTGCGGCCCTTCTTGTTCAGCAGCTCGTGGAACAGGGTGATGTCGCGCAGCTCGGGCGAGAAGCGGTCGAAGAAGTGGAACAGCGTCGCCCACGGCCCCTCGACATGCATCGGCACGACCGGCGCATCATACTTCTGGGCCACGGAGATGGCGGTCGGCATCCACGGCGGGTCGCTGAGCGTGCCGTCTGGCCCGCGGCGGGCCAGCATGCCGGCCGGGAACACCATCAGGGCCCGCTCGGCCTCCATCGCCTCTCGGGTCATGGCCAGGGTCAGGCGGGTGCGCTCGCGCGTGCGCTTGCCGGCCACCCACTCCACCGGGATCAACACCTCGTCGAAGCGCGCCGCGACCCGGTGGGCGTCGGCGTTGGCGTAGAAGACGATGTCCGGCCGCGCCGCCCTGAGTCCGTCGTAGACCGCCATGCCGTCCGCGATGCCGGTCGGGTGGTTGGCGACGATGATGCAGCGGCCCTCGCGCGGCAGATGCTCCAGGCCGCGGACTTCGACCTTCAGCGCCAGCAGGCCGGAGACGAAGTCCAGCGCCTCGCGCCCGCCCATCATGGAGATGGCGTCGGCCATGGTTCGCGCCTTGCGGTAGTCGAGCAGGGCGTAGAGCAGCGGCCGGAGCACCGGCCACGCCGCCGAGCCGGCGAGCTTCGGCGCCCGCTCCTCGATCAGCCTGTCGACGATATGCGACGTGGCGTCAGGGCGGTCATGATTGGAGGTGACAAGAGCGGCGTCGGCCATGGCGCCGATTCTAGTGTCGCCGCGCCGCCACGCAAAGCGCCCTAGTCTCGCCCCTTCGTAAGGCATAGAACGCGCGCCTGAAATCGCCTCCGGGAGACTGCCATGCGGGACATCCGCCATTTCGTGAACGGTTCGGCCTTCGAGGGCGCTTCAGGCCGCTTCGGCGACGTCTTCAACCCCAACACCGGCGAGGTTCAGGCCCGCGTGCAGCTGGCTACCGAGGGCGAGCTGGACCAGGCCGTCCAGGCCGCCGCCGCCGCCCTGCCCGCCTGGGCCGCGACCAATCCCCAGCGCCGCGCACGGGTGATGTTCGAGTTCAAGCGCCTGGTCGAGGCGAACATGAACGAGCTGGCCGAGATCCTGTCCAGCGAGCACGGCAAGGTCATCGCCGACTCCAAGGGCGACATCCAGCGCGGCCTCGAAGTCATCGAGTTCGCCTGCGGCATCCCGCACGCGCTGAAGGGGGAATACACCGAGGGCGCCGGCCCCGGCATCGACGTCTATTCGATGCGCCAGCCGCTGGGCGTGGTCGCCGGCATCACGCCGTTCAACTTCCCCGCCATGATCCCGATGTGGATGTTCGGCGTCGCCATCGCCGTCGGCAACACCTTCATCCTGAAGCCGTCGGAGAAGGATCCGACCGTGCCGGTTCGCCTTGGCGAGCTGTTCATGGAGGCGGGCGCCAACATCGGCATGGACCTGAAGGGCGTGCTGAACGTCGTGCATGGCGACAAGACCGCCGTCGACGCCATCCTGCAACATCCCGAGATCAAGGCGGTCAGCTTCGTCGGCAGCTCCGACATCGCCCACTACGTCTATTCGCAGGGCACGCTGCACAACAAGCGCGTCCAGGCCATGGGCGGGGCCAAGAACCACGGCATCGTCCTGCCCGACGCCGACCTCGACCAGGTGGTCAAGGACCTGTCGGGCGCGGCCTTCGGCTCGGCCGGCGAGCGCTGCATGGCGCTGCCCGTCGTGGTGCCGGTCGGGAAGAAGGTCGCCGACGAGCTGCGTGAGCGGATGATCGCCGAGATCGAGACCCTGAAGGTGGGCGTCAGCAACGATCCGGCCGCCCAGTACGGCCCGGTCGTCTCGGCCGCCCACCGCGCCAAGATCGCCGACTACATCCAGATCGGCCAGGACGAGGGCGCCGAACTGGTCGTCGACGGCCGCGGCTTCAGCCTGCAGGGCTACGAGCAGGGCTTCTTCATCGGCCCGAGCTTCTTCGACGGCGTGAAGCCGGGGATGAAGACCTACCACGAGGAGATCTTCGGCCCGGTGCTGCAGATGGTCCGCGCCGAGACGCTGGAAGAGGCCATCGAGCTGCCGAGCAGGCACCAGTACGGCAACGGCGTCGCCATCTTCACCCGCAACGGCCGCGCCGCCCGCGAGTTCGCGTCCAGGGTCCAGGTCGGCATGGTCGGCATCAACGTGCCGATCCCGGTGCCGGTCGCCTACCACACCTTCGGCGGCTGGAAGCGCTCGGCGTTCGGCGACACCAACCAGCACGGCATGGAGGGCCTGAAGTTCTGGACCAAGGTGAAGACCGTCACCGCCCGCTGGCCGGAAGGCGAAGTCGCCGATTCGAGCTTCGTGATCCCCACGATGAAATAGAACTGGCGGGGGACGCGCGCTGAAGCGCGTGTCCCCCGTCGCGATCAGAATCGCCGGCTGATCCCCGCCGACACCACCCACGGATCCAGCGTCACCTCGCTTTTCAGCGCGCCGTTGTTGATGCTGGCGTCGGTCTCGAACCACACCTTCTTGGCGTCGAGGTTGAGGCTCCAGGGCCCCTTCAGCGCCACGTCGACACCGGCCTGGAGCGCGGTCCCGAAGCCGTTGTCGATGTCGACCTTGAAGCCGCTCTTGTCGTCGCCGCCGTAGAAGATCATCGCGTTGACGCCGGCCCCGACGTAGGGGCTGACGCGGCCCTTCGGGTTGAAGTGGTATTGCAGCGTCACGACGGGCGGCAGGACCCAGGTCTCATGCACGGGGGTCGAGGCGCCGCCGCCGACGGCGTCGATCTCGTGCCGCGTCGTGCCGAGGATGGCCTCGACCGCGATGTTGTCGGTGAAGAAGTAGCTGAAGCCCAGCGTCGGCTTCCAGTCGTCGCTGACCTCGACGTCCAGGCCGGTGTCGACCCCGGCCGAGGTGACGACCTTGCCCGACTCTTCGGGAAGCACCCCGGTCACGCGGCCGGTGACGATGATCGTGCCCTTCTCCTTGGGCGTGAAGTCCTGCGCCATGGCGGGCGCGGCGGCGGCCATCGCCAAGGCGGCGGCGGCGAGGGCAAGCGGTTTCATGGTTCTATCCCCTGGTTGTCGGCGCGAACGATCACGCGAGGGGAGGCGTACGCCCGGCCGGATCCGGCCGCCTTGATCTGCGTCAGGCCGACAGAATGAGTTCGCGCGTCACGCCGTCGAGCACGAACCGGCCGGCCGGCGTGGCGCGCAGGCGGCCGGCGTCGTCGGCCAGCAGTCCCTTCCGGACCAGATCCCGGACCATGCCGCTGTCGGCCGTCAGGCCCAGAGCCGCCAGTTCCGGCCAAGGTACGCCCTCGTAGGTGCGCAGGCCCATCAGGATGCGTTCCTCGGCCGCCTCGACCGGCGTCAGGGTCTCGGCCTCGAAGCCGATTCCGGTCTCGCCGACCCGGCGGATGTAGTCGGCCACGCCCCGCGCGGCCGTGGTCGCGGTCCGCGCCCCGTCCAGCGTCAGGCGGCCATGCGCGCCGGGGCCGACGCCGACGTAGTCCTGGCCCCGCCAGTAGACGAGGTTGTGCCGCGAGCGGGCGGTGTCGCCCTTGGCGTGGTTGGAGACCTCGTAGGCCGTGAACCCGGCGTCCTCGAGCACCGATTGGGTGGTGTCGTAGAGCACCTCGCCCATCAGGTCGTCGGCCGGACGGAACAGGCCGCGCCGCACAGCGCGATCGAAGGCCGTGCCCTCCTCGATGGTCAGCTGGTAGGGCGAGACGTGCTCGGCGCCGAGGTCGATGACGGCCCGCAGCTGGTCGCGCCAGGCGACCGGCGCCTGGTCCGGCAGGGCGTAGATCAGGTCGACCGACAACCGGGGGAAAGTCGCCGCCGCCGTCTCAGCCGCGCGGCGCGCCTGGGCGGCGTCGTGGTTGCGGCCCAGGAACTTCAGCGCCGCGTCGTCGAAGCTCTGCAGGCCCAGCGACAGCCGGTTCACGCCCGCATCGCGGAAACCGGCGAAGCGGCCGGACTCGGCGTCCGTGGGGTTGGCCTCCAGACTGACTTCAACCCCGCCGTCCGGCGTCCAGAGCGCATTCGCCGTCTCGACGATCCTCGCGGCCCAGGCCGGGTCCATCAGCGAGGGCGTGCCGCCGCCCAGGAACACCGAGACCAACCGGCGAGGGCCTGTCAGCGCGCGCTGGGCGGTCAGGTCGGCGACGATCGCCTCGGCCAGCGCCGCCTGCTCGGCCTGGCCCCGATCGCGAATGACGTTGAAGTCGCAGTAGGGGCAGATCTTCGCGCAGTAGGGCCAGTGGACGTAGATCCCGAGTGGCGGGAGATCAGTCAAACAGCGCGGCCTTGAGCTTGGCGAAGGCGACGGCACGGTGGCTGATGGCGTCCTTCGCGGCCGGGTCCATCTCGCCGAAGGTCTGGTCGTGGCCGTTCGGGATGAAGATCGGATCGTAGCCAAAGCCGCGCGTCCCGCGGGCCGGGAAGGTCAGCTGGCCGTGGACCTCGCCCTCGACCACCACTGCGGGACCGCCTTCGGGCCAGGCGACGGCCAGGGCGCTGGTGAACCAGGCGCCGCGGTCGTCCGAGCCGGTCTCGATCAGCCGCTCCTCGACCTTGGTCATCGCCTCGGCGAAGTCCTTGGACGGGCCGGCCCAGCGGGCGGAGAAGATGCCCGGCGCGCCGTCCAGCGCGGTCACCGACAGGCCGGAGTCGTCGGCGATGGCGATCTTGCCCGACAGGTTGGCCGCGTGCCGCGCCTTCAGCAGGGCGTTGCCGACGAAGGTGCTCTCGGTCTCGTCCGGCTCGGGGATGCCGAGTTCGCCCGCCGACAGAATCTCGAACCGGCCGTCGAGCAGGGCGACAAGTTCCTTGGCCTTGCCGGGGTTGTGGGTGGCGGCGACCAGGGTGGTTCCGGAGGTCAGCAGCAGGGGCATGGGGCGGGCTCCTTTTCGAAAGCCTTCCTCGCGCCGTTGGACCGCCCGCGCAAGGGCCGGGATTCATGCTGCAGCGCATTAAGCCCAAGTAATGTTGTTACGTAAGTTTAATATCGTTTTTCGATAAATACTTTGATCGAGAAACGATGATTGGGTACATAGACATCACGGACGGAGGGCAAACCAAGTCCGTCGGAGGCGGGAATGGCCCACCTCATGTTGCACTGCAAAATCGGAGGGACACCATGTCCGCGCAAAAGATCACCAACATCGTCGACCAGATCGCCCTGACCTTCGTGAACATCGCCCTGCTGGCCGCTCTGCCGGTCTCGGCCTACCTGTTCGTCACCAACTCGATCTGATCGGGCTCTCTTTCATGAGGGCCCCGGTCAGGGCATTCTCGCCGCCCGCCTGAGGGCCGGCTTCTCCCGACGCAGTCGCCAGCGATTGCTTCCGGTGAAGCCGGCTCCCGGATGGGCGCCCGGAAACTACCAGCAGCGGGCGGCAGGCATTTCGCCGCCGTCCGCATCTGGCGTTCGCGCTCCGGAGCGGACAAGGAGAGCCGGCGGCGGGACGTCGGCGCAGGGGGAGTAGAGCGCCATGCGCGCCATGGGACCAGGCTCGCTGTCGAGCTTCCTGAAGACCGTTCTCGACGTCATCTATTTCGCGCTGATCGGCATCCTCGGCCTGATGCTGCTGAGCGCGGTCGGCGGCGTGCTGAGTTACAGCTTCTGGCCGGAGAATTCCTTCACCTGGCTCCAGGACGCCGCCGCGCAACTGGGCGTGAAGGAGAGCATGTCCGGCGGCGAGCTGTTCGCCGTGCTCGGCGTCTCGCTGCTCTACGCCCTGTTCTACATCGCCGCCCTGATCGCCATCCTCAGCCGACTGCGACTGATCTTCACCACCCTGACGGCGGGCGACCCGTTCCAGCCCGAGAACATCCGCCGGCTGCAGCCGATCGGCTTCATCCTCGCCGGCATGGAGGTCGGCCGCTATCTGCTGAAGGCGGTGCTGGTCGCCATCGCGCCGGAAGTCACCTGGAAGATCGACGGCTTCAACATCACGGCCTGGCTGGCCGTGCTGGTGGTGTTCGTGCTGGCCGAGGTCTTCCGCGAAGGCGCCCGCCTGCGCCGCGAAGCCGAACTCACCATCTAGTCGGGGCGCGTCATGGCCATCAAAGTCACCCTCGACAAGATCCTGCTCGAACGGCGCATGTCGCTGACCGAGCTGGCCGATCGCGTCGGCGTCACCATCGCCAACCTGTCGATCCTGAAGACCGGCAAGGCGCGGGCGATCCGCTTCTCGACGCTGGACGCCCTGTGCCGCGAGTTGCAGTGCCAGCCCGGCGACATCGTCATCTTCGAACCCGGCGCAGGCTCAGGCCTGACCGACGACGAGGAAGACGAGATGGAAGCCGGCCACGGCGGGGCCTAAGCCCCGACCGCCGCGCGCTGGAGCAGGAACAGCTCGCCGATGCCCTTTTCGGCCAAGCCGTAGAGGGCTTCGAACTCGGCCCGGGTGAAGCCGCGCTTCTCGCCGGTGGCCTGGATCTCTACGATGTCGCCGGCGCCGGTCAGGACGAAGTTCGAATCCGCCTCGGCGGTCGAGTCCTCCTCATAGTCGAGGTCGAGGACCGGCAGGTCGTTGAACACACCGCACGACACGGCGGCCACCTGGTCCAGGATCGGGTCGGTCTTGATGACGCCTTCGTCGAGCAGGTACTTCGTCGCCAGCCGCAGGGCGACCCAGGCGCCGGTGATCGAGGCGGTGCGGGTGCCGCCGTCGGCCTGGACGACGTCGCAGTCGATCTGGATCTGGCGCTCGCCGAGCGCCTTCATGTCCACCACGGCGCGCAGGGAGCGGCCGATCAGGCGCTGGATTTCCTGGGTGCGGCCCGATTGCTTGCCCTGGGCGGCCTCGCGGCGGCCGCGGGTGTGGGTGGCGCGGGGGAGCATGCCGTACTCGGCCGTGACCCAGCCGGCGCCCTTGCCGCGCATCCAGCCAGGGACGCCTTCGTCGACGCTGGCGGTGACCAGAACCTTGGTGTGGCCGAAGGTGACGAGGCAGGAGCCCTCGGCGTAGCGGTTGACGCCGGTCTCGAGCGTGACGACGCGGAGCTGGTCGGGGGCGCGTTCGGACGGGCGCATGAAGGTTTTCCGTGTTTGGGAGCGCGACTTGCGCCCGGACAGGCGCCGCTTATCCTATCCGTGGAAGGGTCGTCCACCGACCCGGCGCCGTTGAGACCATGAACTCGATCCTGACCGGCGGACTGACCCCCGCCCCGACCCTGACCGATCTGGACGACCGCGCGCGGGACATCTTCCGCCGCGTGGTCGAGACGTATCTGGAAACGGGCGAGCCGGTCGGGTCGCGGACCCTGTCGCGCGGCGGCATCCAGCTGTCGCCCGCCTCGATCCGCAACACCTTGCAGGACCTGGCTCAGCTGGGCCTGCTGGACTCGCCGCACACCAGCGCGGGGCGGATGCCGACCCACGCGGGCCTGCGGCTGTTCGTCGACGGCCTGCTGGAGGTGGGCGACGTCGGCGAGGCCGAGAAGCGCGAGATCGACGCCCGGCTGGCCGGCAGCGGACGCAGCTTCGAGGAAGCCCTGAACGCCGCCAGCGGCATCCTGTCCGGCCTGGCCGGCGGCGCGGGCATCGTCGTCAGCCCGGTCCGCGAGGCCGGGGTGAAGCACGTCGAGTTCGTCTCGCTCAGCCCCGAGCAGGCGCTGGCGATCATGGTGTTCGAGGACGGCCAGGTCGAAAATCGCCTGATGCGGATGACGCCCGGCCTCACGCCTTCGGCGCTGGTGGAGGCCTCGAACTTCCTCGGCGCCCGCCTGCGCGGCCGCACGCTGGGCGAAACCCGGGCGGAGATGCGGGTCGAGCTGGACCGCGCCCGCAGCGAGCTGGACCAGACCGCCGCGCGCCTTGTGGAGGATGGGCTGGCCGCCTGGAGCGGGGGCGAGGGCTCGGACCGGTCGCTGATCGTGCGCGGCCGCGCCAACCTGCTGGGCGACGCCAACGCCCTCGCCGACCTGGAGCAGGTCCGCCGCCTGTTCGACGACCTGGAACAGAAAGAACAGCTGATCGGCCTGCTCGACGACGTTCGCGACGCCCAGGGCGTGCGCATCTTCATCGGCGCGGAAACGAGGCTTTTCTCTCTTTCGGGTTCCGCCCTGATCGCGGCGCCCTATATGACGGGCCGACAGAGGGTGCTCGGCGCGATCGGGGTGATCGGGCCGGCGCGTCTGAACTATGCCCGGGTGATCCCGCTGGTGGACTACACCGCGCGCGTCCTCGGGCGGATGCTGGACGGATAAGAGAGAGCGATGAGCGACCAGGAGAACCCGGCCAACGGGCATGACCCGGAAATCGAGATCGAGACCGCGGAAGAGGCGGCCGAGGCGGACCTGTCTGTCCTTCAGGCCGAGAACGCGGCGCTGAAGGAACAGGTGCTGCGCTACGCGGCCGAGGCGGACAACATCCGCCGCCGGGCCGAGCGCGAGAGCAACGACGCCCGCGCCTACGCGATCCAGAAGTTCGCCCGCGACCTGTTCGCCGTGGCCGACCACCTGTCGGCGGCGACGACCCACGCGCCGCGCGACTTCGACGACCAGGCGGTGAAGAACTTCGTGGTCGGCGTCGAGATGACCGAGAAGGAGCTGGCCGGTGCCTTCGAACGCAACGGCCTGAAGAAGCTGAACCCGGGCAAGGGCGACAAGTTCGACCCGCACGTCCATCAGGCGATGATGGAACAGCCGGGCGACGGCGTGCCCCCGGGCGCGGTGATCAAGACGCTTCAGGCCGGCTACGAGCTGCAGGGCCGCATCGTGCGCCCGGCCATGGTGGTGGTGGCCGCCAAGGGCGCCGGCGCCGCGCCGTCGGACGCCCCCGCAAGCAACCCCTACGGCGGCGAAGGCGACGCGCCAGGCGGCTCGGTCGACACGAAGGCCTGATCCACTTCCCATTCCGGGTTCGTCACCCTCACGCTTGTCGCGAGGGCCCATGAACACGGGAAACAGCAAGAAGGGCGCGGATCACTCCGCGCCCTTTTCGTTGATGCACCACGCCTGGGTCCTCGCGACGAGCGCGAGGGTGACGGGATAACTCAGGCCGCCACGGCAGCTTCTCGCCTGCGATCGGCCCGGCTCCACACGCGTTCGTGGAGGTTGAAGAACACCGTCTGAACCATCGGCTCGATGATCCCGACGGCCAGCGCGATATGCCAGTTGCGGGTCAGAGCGTAGGCCACGGCGACGGCCACCGTCAGGTGCATGGCGGCATAGGTGAGGGTCTTGAGGGCGAGGCGCATGGCCGAAACCTTAGAATGATAATCGTTCTCAACTAAGATAGGTGTGCGCTACGGGCGCGCAAGGCCCCCTCCCCCCTTCCGCAAGCCGCTGATTCCGCTAATGTCGGAGGTCCCTTCCGGGGGCGATCGGGCGGGGGCCGCGTGATTCGCCTCCGCACCACTACCCGGACGTCGGACGAGACATGAAGCTTACCATCGAGCGGACCGCCCTGCTGAAGGCCCTGGGCCACGTGCAGAGCGTCGTCGAACGCCGCAACACCATTCCGATCCTCTCCAACGTCCTGCTGACGGCGGAGCGCGAGCAGGTGGGCTTCTCGGCCACCGACCTGGACATGGAGATCATCGACCAGGGCGTCGCCCAGGTGGATGTCCCAGGCCAGATCACCGCCCCGGCCCACACCCTTTACGAGATCGTCCGCAAGCTGCCCGACGGCGCCGACGTGTCGCTGTCCTTCACCGGCGACGACCCCCGGCTCCAGGTCCAGGCCGGCCGTTCGAAGTTCAACCTGCCGGTGCTGCCGGCCGGCGACTTCCCGGTGATGAGCAGCGATGGCCTCTCGGCCCGCATCCCGGTGGACGCCAACGACCTGGCGCGGCTGATCGACAAGACCCGGTTCGCCATCTCTACCGAAGAGACCCGCTACTACCTGAACGGCCTGTACGTTCACACGGTGGTCGACAACGGCCAGCCGATGCTGCGCGCCGTCGCCACCGACGGCCACCGCCTGGCCCTGGCCGAGATGCCGGCCCCCGAGGGCGCCGCCGGTCAGCCGGGCGTCATCGTGCCCCGCAAGACGATCAACGAGGTCCGCCGCCTGCTGGACGACGCCGGCGAGACGGTCGACTTCCAGGTCAGCGCCCAGAAGGTCCGCTTCGAGTTCGGCCAGGCCTCGGCCCTGACCTCCAAGGTCATCGACGGCTCTTTCCCGGACTACATGCGCGTCATCCCGCGCGACAACGCCAAGGTCATGCTGGTCGACAACAGCCTGTTCGCCCAGGCCGTCGACCGCGTCGCCACCATCTCGGCCGAGAAGAGCCGCTCGGTGAAGATGGCCGTCGAGCCGGGCCGCATGACCCTGACCGTCCGCAACATGGAAGCCGGCCAGGGCGTCGAGGAGCTTGAGATCGACTACGACGGCGACAGCTTCGAGATCGGCTTCAACGCCCGCTACCTGCTGGATGTCACCGGCCAGATCGGCGGCGAGATCGCCGAGTTCCGCTTCGCCGATCCGGCCAGCCCCACGCTGGTGCTGGACCCGACCGACGCCGGCGTGAAGTACGTGCTGATGCCGCTGCGGGTGTAGACCTGCCCGTCATCCTCGCGCTCGTCGCGACGACCCATGCATGGTGAGCCAACGAGAAGGGCGCGGAGCGATCCGCGCCCTTCTTGCTGTTCGCCGTGTCGATGGATCCTCGCAGCAAGTCCGAGGATGACGACAACCGGGATCGCGGCGTCAGAAGGGGCGTCTTAACCTGTCCCCGACGCCGCCCTACATTGTCGCCCATGTCCTTCCGCCTGCCCCAATCCTTCTCCAGCGCCTCCGCCCGTGAAGGCGCGCTGACCGCGATCCAGGCCGAGATCGAGGGCGAGAAGGCCGCCTCGATGGGCATCGCCGGCTCGCGGGTCGAAGCCGCGCTGGTCGCCCTGGCCAAGGCCGACGACGAGGCCCGGCCCGCCGCCCTCAAGGCCGCCGCCGACGCTGTCTGGGGCCTGTTCATCCAGCGCGAGCTGGTCGGCCAGACCGACCACAAGCCGCTGATCGCCCACTACGGCATCCCGAAGGAGGTGCTGGCGCGCCTGGGCGCCCGGTAGGGACTGCTTCCGGCGCAGCCGGTAGCTGTCCCTCAACGCCCTTCGACGCTGTTGAGGGACAGCTACGCTTCGGGAAGCAGTCCCCGAGCCGAGTCGACCGTGGTACGGACCTCCCTTATGCGCTCCGCCCTCCAGTCCCTGACCCTGACCGACTTCCGCTCTTACGAGCGGGCGGAGCTGCGCGCCGGGGGGCGGATCGTCTGCCTGTGGGGCCCGAACGGGGCGGGCAAGACCAACCTGCTGGAGGCGATCAGCCTGCTGTCGCCCGGCAAGGGCCTGCGCGGCTCCAGCCTGGCCGAGGTCGGGCGGCGTCTGCCGGGCGAGCGCCAGGGCCGCGCCTGGGCCGTGTCGGCGCTCGTACAGGGCGACGACGACGAGGTCCGGATCGGCACGGGCACGGACCAGCCGGGCGCGGCGCGGCGGATCGTGCGGATCGAGGGCGAGACGGTCCCGCCCGGCCGCCTGGCCGACCACATCCGGCCGATCTGGCTGACGCCGCAGCAGGACCGTCTGTTCCTGGAAGCCGCCGGCGATCGCCGCCGCTTCTTCGACCGGCTGGTGTTCGCCGCCGAGCCCAGGCACGCGGCCCACGCCAGCGCCTACGACAAGGCCATGCGCGAGCGGATGCGGCTGCTGACGGCCGAGGACGGCGCCGAGCCGGACCCGGTCTGGCTGTCGGCGCTGGAGGCGCGGCTCGCCGAGGCCGGCGCCCTTCTGGCCGAGGCGCGGGCGCGGACGCTGGCGGTGCTGCAGGCCGAGATCGACGACCGGGGCGACCGGCCCTTCCCGCAGGCGATCCTGAGCCTGACGGGCGAGTGGGAGCAGCTGGCCGCGAGCGGCGTCGATTTCGCCGATATCGAGGCTCGCCTCGCCTCGGCGCTGGCCGCCGCGCGGGTGCGCGACGGCGCCGCCGGAAGGGCCCTGACCGGCCCGCACCGGGGCGATCTGGCCGTGGTCCACGCCGAAAAGGACCGCCCGGCGGCCGAATGCTCCACCGGGGAGCAGAAAGCCCTCATTTTGAACCTGGTTTTGGCCCAGGCGGCCCGACTTTCCCGTGCAGAATCAGCGCCAAGCCCTATATTATTACTCGACGAAGTCGCCGCGCATCTCGACCCGATCAGACGGGCCGCGCTGGCCGATGAAATCGCGGCGCTCGGGCTCCAGGCTTTCCTGACTGGAACGGACGAGTCGCTGTTCGACCCCTTCAAGGGTCGGGCCCTCGGCGTCCGTGTGGAGCCGTTCGGCCTGACCGTCGTGGACGCCTGAATGACCGACCAGATCGACGAAACCCCCGAGCCCATCGGCGAGCCCGCGCACAACGGCGAATACGACGCCGACTCGATCAAGGTGCTCAAGGGCCTGGACGCGGTGCGCAAGCGCCCCGGCATGTACATCGGCGACACCGATGACGGCTCGGGCCTGCACCACATGGTCTACGAAGTCGTCGACAACGCCATCGACGAGGCCTTGGCCGGCCACGCCACCAAGGTCGAGGTGATCCTCAACGCGGACGGCAGCTGCACCGTCACCGACGACGGCCGCGGCATTCCGGTGGACATCCACGAGGGCGAAGGCGTCAGCGCGGCCGAGGTCATCATGACCCAGCTGCACGCCGGCGGTAAGTTCGACCAGAACAGCTACAAGGTCTCCGGCGGCCTGCACGGCGTCGGCGTCTCGGTGGTCAACGCGCTGAGCGACTGGCTGCAGCTGAAGATCTTCCGGAACGGCAAGCAGCACGAGATGCGCTTCGAACGAGGCGACGCGGTGATCTCGCTGGAAATCACCGGCGACGCGCCGATCCGGGGCGAGGGCGACAGCCGCGAGGGCCAGCCGCTCACCGGCACCCAGGTCACCTTCTTCCCCTCGACCACGACCTTCGCCTTCATCGAGTTCGACCGGAAGACGCTGGAGCACCGCCTGCGCGAGCTCGCGTTCCTGAACAGCGGCGTGACCATCCACTTCCGCGACCTGCGCGACGCGGAGCCCTGGGAAGAAATCCTGCACTACGAGGGCGGCATCGAAGCCTTCGTCCGCCACCTCGACAAGGCCAAGCAGCCGCTCCTGAAGGAGCCGATCAGCGTGCGCGGCGTGAAGGACAAGGTCGAGATCGACCTCGCCCTGTGGTGGAACGACAGCTACCACGAGCAGATGCTGTGCTTCACCAACAACATCCCGCAGCGGGATGGGGGCACCCACCTGGCCGCGTTCCGCGCCGCTCTGACCCGCATCATCGGCGGCTACATGGAAAGTTCGGGCCTCGGCAAGAAGGAGAAGGTCTCCGTCTCCGGCGAGGACGCCCGCGAAGGCCTGACCTGCGTGCTGTCGGTCAAGGTGCCGGATCCCAAGTTCAGCTCGCAGACCAAGGACAAGCTGGTCTCGTCCGAAGTGCGGCCGGCGGTGGAAAATCTGGTCAGCGAGGGCCTCTCGACCTGGTTCGAGGAACACCCCAACGAAGCCAAGCAGATCGTCGGCAAGATCGTCGAGGCCGCCTCGGCCCGCGAAGCGGCCCGCAAGGCCCGCGAACTGACCCGCCGCAAGAGCGCCCTCGACATCACCAGCCTGCCCGGCAAGCTGGCCGACTGTTCCGAGCGCGACC
>JBIICO010000137.1:0-9020 GCA_044238855.1 Caulobacter sp. | reverse complement strand
GGCAGGACGTGGCGCTTGGCGATCTCGACCTTCTCGTCCTCGGTGTAGCCGGGGATGCGGATGATCTCCATGCGGTCCAGCAACGGCTGGGGCATGTTCAGGCTGTTGGCCGTGGTGACGAACATCGTCTGCGACAGGTCGTAGTCGACCTCGAGGTAGTGGTCGGCGAAGGTGGAGTTCTGCGCCGGGTCCAGGACCTCGAGCAGCGCCGACGACGGATCGCCGCGATAGTCGCTGCCCATCTTGTCGATTTCGTCGAACAGGAAGAACGGGTCGACCTGCTTGGCCTTCTTCATCGACTGGATGATCTTGCCGGGCATCGAGCCGATGTAGGTCCGGCGGTGACCGCGGATCTCGGCCTCGTCACGCACGCCGCCGAGCGACAGGCGCACGAACTCGCGGCCGGTCGCCTTGGCGATGGACTTGCCGAGCGAGGTCTTGCCGACGCCCGGAGGGCCGACGAGGCACAGGATCGGGCCCTTCAGCGAGTTGGTCCGGGCCTGGACGGCCAGGTACTCGAGAATCCGTTCCTTCACCTTCTCCAGGCCATAGTGATCCTCTTCGAGGATGGCTTCGGCCTTGGCGATGTCGATCTTCTTCGGCTTGGCCTTGCCCCACGGAATGGACAGCAGCCAGTCGAGGTAGTTGCGCACCACGGTGCTCTCGGCCGACATCGGCGACATGTTGCGGAGCTTCTTGAGCTCGCCTTCCGCCTTCGCCCGCGCTTCCTTGGAGAGCTTGGTCTTCTTGATGCGCTTTTCGAGCTCGATGAGTTCGTCGCGACCGTCGTCCTGGTCGCCCAGCTCGCGCTGGATCGCCTTCATCTGCTCGTTCAGGTAATACTCGCGCTGGGTCTTCTCCATCTGGCGCTTCACGCGCGAGCGGATCTTCTTCTCGACCTGCAGGACGCTGATCTCGCCTTCCATCAGGGCGAAGACCTTCTCCAGGCGCTTCACGACGTCGAAGATTTCGAGCAGCTGCTGCTTGTCGCCGATCTTCACCGACAGGTGGGCGGCGATGGAGTCGGCCAGCTTGCCCGGCTCGGCGATCTGCGGGATCGAGGCCAGGGCTTCGGGCGGGATCTTCTTGTTGAGCTTGACGTAGTTCTCGAACTGCTCGGCCACGGCGCGCGACAGGGCTTCCGCCTCGTGCTCCTCGCCCGTGTCCTCGTCGATCACCGCGGTCTCGGCTTCGTAGTAGTCCTCGCGGCCGGTGAACTTCACCACGGCGGCGCGGTGCTTGCCCTCGACCAGAACCTTCACCGTACCGTCGGGCAGCTTCAGCAGCTGCAGCACGGTGGCGACCACGCCGACGTCATAGATGTCGTCGCTGGCGGGATCGTCGTCGGCGGAGTTCTTCTGGGTGGCGAGCAGGATGTGCTTGTCCGTGCGCATCACCTCTTCCAGCGCGCGCACCGATTTGTCGCGTCCCACGAACAGGGGAACGACCATATGGGGAAACACCACGATGTCCCGAAGCGGCAACACCGGAAGCGTACGGATGTCGGTCATACCAATCTCCTAGGCGCGGCCCGAGATGGCGCCGCGCACCGGCCCCGAGGGACCGGTCTTGTTACGGATATGTGGCCGCTTTGGCCGAGCATTCAAGTTTGCCCGGAGTCGCGCGGCGAAGCGCCCCACACACGGGAGCGTGATCTCGCCGCAGTGCGCAGAATGAGCACTTCCGATGATCGTTTGCCTTGCCGACGCGCGCGCGGGCTAATAGATGCAGCCTGACCGGTCCGCGCGCTCTGTCCCCGGCCAGTTGGGGCCAACCCCCGATTGTACTTCCGTTAAGGACCTGCTTGTATGTTATCCATGGATTCGGAAGCGATGGGGGGCCGCGCGTTGCGATTTCCGGAAGATTGGTAGCTAGCGCTGCGCATCGCGCTCCGACCGCCGCCTCGCGGCCCGCTGCGAGTGCAGCTCATGGAAGGCCCTAAAGACTTCGGTATCTTCCTTGCGCCCCTCCGCCCACTCCAGAGCCTGCTGACACAGGTCTTCACCCGCCCGAATTTCCGCGTCGGTTTTTCCGATCATTATTTTGATCGCGCCGACCGAGTCCTGGCGGGACATCCTGACTCGATCGTCCGAGGTCGAATCCCAACCTGCGGCTAGGCGTTCGACAACTTCCAGTTCCTCCGCCGCACAACCGGCCAGGGTCGCAAACGCGCGTTCCGCGCGATAGTAGGCGATGTTGATACGCGCCCCGTGCACGGCGAGGCCGTTTTTCTCGGCGTATGCCAGTAGCTCATCGCCGGTCGCCACGGCGTCGTCGAGGTCACCGAGCGCCCATTGCGCCATCATCTTGAGGGCGAGCCTGCGCGTATGTTCCTGCCCCCCGCCCGATTTCGAAAGCCAAGTGTTGATCTCCTCGTAGGCAGTAGCGTCGAAATCGCTGTCCTCGCGGATCGCCGCCAAGAGGCTGATAAATCTGCAAGTCGCCCTTGATGGCCCGCTCTTGGCGGAAATCTTCCTCCAGCGAGCCACCAATCTGCCGAGCTTTCGATCCTGTTCTGCACAGGCAGCGAAGTGCTCGCGGAATTTTATCAGCGTCTTCGCGAGTTCTGCGACGGCGGGGTCATAGTCGCTGTCCTGCTGCTCGCTCAGATGGCTCAAGAGCGTAAGGACTGCTGCTTCGCGTTTCTCGGCTTCGATCCGCGCGCGCCGGTAGATGAGCTTGTGAACATCGTCGCTCATAGCCTCGAGATTCTGGACGGACTTCCCGAGCTGGACGACCTGCTGCCCAATGACCTGATCGATAAGCACCTGAGGCTTGTATGTAAGGTCGTGAATTTTCGCCGACCAGCCGTCGTTGAGCATGCTTTTGATCTGAATTTCACAGAGGAATGTAAAAACGTTCCCCTTGCTACTCACGACGACATGGTGCCCGTCGTATCCGCCCTCCTGCTTGGGCCAGTTTTCCTTGTGCTTGAAATGCGGAAATCTGTCGCCCGACGAAATCCTCTTCAGGATGTATTCGATATCTGACTTGAAGTAGGTGACGATCGTCAGGCCGATGATATCGTGCACTTCCCGGACCTGCGCAGCAGGATTCTTTTCCCGCCAACGCCTCAACGTGTTCGCGATGCCGTCAACGGATTTGAGCTTCCCCTGCCCGCGCTGCTTGTCAGCACGCGAGTATATTCGATATATTTTCTCGTAGTTTGACCCCACGTCCCGAAACCTGAGCAAGTCCCTCTGGACGTCGTCGAGAAACCCCTCATATCCGGGCTGCCTCTTGCTGAGGAACTCCCGGACTTCCGCCTTGATCGCCTCAAGTTCAGACATGCATGCTCCCGCCTCGGCAGCGGCGCACGCGCCGCCCCGCTCAACGGGCCGATGATCCCAAATTCATGCACGCAGCCCCGACGACACGCATTGCTCAGGTCGCAGCCCCGATGGTGACCTTAGACAACGACGACCTCTGATCAAGTCAGTTTGCGCGGCAGAGTTGTTCTGAACGCGCGGCGGGCGCGTCTAGCGCTTCTTGCCCAGCTCTGCGGCGATATCCTTGGTCATCTTGCCGACCTTGCGGTGGGCGGCGGTGATCTGGTCGCGGGTGACGCCCCAGCGCTTCATCCAGTACTCGACCGCCTGCCGCTCGGAGAGATCGAGCCGCTCCTTGTCGATGAAGCCGCGCTTGTCCTTCAGGCCCGCCATGCGAGGTCTCCACGATTTGTCCGGCGGCCATTATCCCGGTAAGCCGTGCCCATGACCAGCCAGCCCGCCCTCCGCCGCCTGATCGAGCTCCCCGGCATCGCCGACCTGGAGACGAAGGCGCTGATGAAGCCCCGCTGGGCCGAGCCCGAGGCCCGCGCCGAGTTTCCGGAGATCGACGCCTGTTCGCTTGCCATCTTCGGCATCACCGCCGACCAGGCCGAGGACACGCCGCGTCCCGACGACTGGGACGGCGTCGACGCCCTGCCCCTGCCCGATCAGGTCGAGGCCTTCGAGGCCGCCGGCTGGGACGTCACCGAACGCCGTAGGCCGCTGCGCATGCTGGGGCACTTCAACCAGCAGCTCTGGCTGGCGATCCGCGGCGTCGCGGGCTCGCTGCCGTTCGTACCGGAAGACGAAACCAGCATGGACAGCTGGGGCTCCAGGCTGGCCGCCGACGCCAAGACGTTCCGGAAGCGCTGAGGTGGCCTGGACCCGCACCTACGACGAAGCCGAACCGCAGCGCGTGAATCGGTGGCTGGCCCAGAGCGGCGTCTGCTCGCGGCGCGAGGCCGAGGCGCTGATCGGCCGGGGGCTGGTCAGCATCGACGGCGAGACAGTAGAGGATGTCGGCCGCAAGATCCTGCCCGGCCAGACCCTGACCCTGGCCGACGAGGCGACCGGCGACCTGGGCGCGGCCCTGACCCTGATCTTCCACAAGCCGGTCGGCATCGTGTCCTCGCAGCCCGATCCGGGACAGGTCCCGGCCGTCCGCCTGCTCACCCGCCAGACGCTGTGGGGCAAGAGCGCCGTCATTCCCGATCGCGACAGCAAGCTGGCGCCGGTCGGCCGGCTGGACATGGATTCGCGCGGCCTGCTGCTGATGAGCGAGGACGGCGTGGTGGCCAAGGCCGTGATCGGCCCCTCCTCCGAACTGGAGAAGGAGTATGTCGTGCGGGTGTTCGGCAATGTCGACGACCGCAAGATCGGCCTGCTCCGCCACGGGCTGGAGCTGGACGAACGCGAGCTGCGCCCGGCGCAGGTGACCGACCTCGGCGAGAACATCCTGCGCTTCGTGCTGAAGGAAGGCCGCAACCGCCAGATCCGCCGGATGTGCGAGCTGGTCGACCTGCGGGTCATGGACCTGTTCCGCATCCGTGTCGGCCCGCTGAACCTGGACGGCCTGCCGGAAGGCCGCTGGCGGCCGATCACGGCGGAGGAGCGGGCCGCGCTGGTCAGCCGGCCCGCGAACTAGGCTTCTTCACCGACGCCAGCAGGATCCCCGCCGCGATCAGGGCCACGCCGACCGCGTGGAAGCCCTTGAACGCCTCGCCCAGCAGGAACACCGCCAGCACGCTGCCGAACACCGGCATCAGGTGCATGAAGTGCGCGCCCCGCGCCGGGCCCAGCAGTTCGACGCCCCGGTTGAAGAACAGATAGGCCAGGAACGACGGGAAGACAGCGACGTAGGCCAGGCCCGCCAGCGCGGCCGGGGTCGGGCTGAACGTCCGCCCCCGCGACAGCTCCCAGCCGTACAGCGGCGCCAGCAGCAGGATCGACAGCACGAAGGTCGCCCACAGCAGGCTGAACGGATGCACCTTCGGCTTGTCGCGCAGCAGCAGCGAATAGCCGGCGTAGAGCAGCACCCCGACCAGCACCAGGCCGTCGCCGGGGTGCAGGTCCAGATGCAGCAGATCCCACGGCCGCCCCTGGGCGATCACCACCAGCACGCCCAGCAGCGACAGCGCCACGCCCAGCACCTGGGCCCAGGCCGTCCGCTCGCGCAGGAACAGCACCCCGAACAGCAGGATCAGCGGCGGGATCGCCGCCTGCATCAGCAGGCTGTTCAGCGCCGTGGTGGTCTCCAGCCCGAGATAGAGCAGCGCTCCGAACGAGGCGACGCCGCTGGCCGACAGCGCCAGCACCATGGGCCAGCGACGCTTGAGCTCCGGCCAGTCGGCCTTCAGGTGCGGCAGCGCGAACGGCGTGATCAGCGCCGTCGCCAGCACCCAGCGCCAGAAGCTCAGCGCCATCGGCGGCACGACGCCCGCCATCAGCCGTCCGGCGATCGAGTTGCCGGCCCAGAACAGCACGGCCAGGCAAAGCAGGACCGGCGCGGCGCGCCACAGGCGGGAGGTCAGCGTCATCACCCCTGATTACCGACATGACCAAAGCTTCACTAGGGCCGCCGGGCGGGCGGTGGTCCATTCCGGCGCGAGGGACGTCTTCGGGGACTACAATCGTGATGATCGACAGGCGTTCGGTGCTGCTGGCGGCGGCTCCGGTGATGATGGCTGCGTCCGGCGCGGCGGCACGAACGGTCGACCCGGCCGTGAAGGTACAGGCCCTGCTGAAGGCGGAGATGGCGGAGCGGCGCATTCCCGGCCTGCAGTACGCGGTGGTCAAAGGCGGCCGCATCGTCCTGGAAGGCGCGCTGGGCGAGGCCGACATCCGCTACCGCGCGCCCGCGACGACCACCTCCCTGTTCCCCATCTACTCCTGCACCAAGGCCTTCACGGGCGTGGCGACGATGCAGCTGGTCGAGGCGGGCAAGCTCGACCTTGATGCGCCGGTCGCGCGCTATCTGGACGGCCTGCCCGAGGCCTGGCGGCCGATCACCATCCGCCAGCTGGCCGCGCACGCGTCCGGCCTGCCCAACATCATCAACAACCAGACCGGCGCCCTGATCGGCGGCGACGAGGCCTCGACCTGGGAAAAGGTCTACGCCACTCCGCTGCGCGCCCCGCCGGGCGATCGCTTCGCCTATTGCCAGACCAACCCCGCGCTGCTGGGCCGGATCTTCGAAAAGCTCTCCGGAAAGCCGGCGACCCGCTTCATGGCTGACGGCCAGTTCGTCCCGGCCGGGATGACGCGGACCGGCTTCGGCGACAACGCCGACGTCACGCCCGGCAAGGTCACCGCCTACAATCGGCGCTTCACCGATCCGCTGGGCGAAGGCGAGCTGCGGCATGTACTGGCCGAGTTTCCCGAGGAACGCCGCACCGCGACGGGCATGCTGACCACCGCGAGCGACATCGGCCGCTGGCTGATCGCGCTGCAGGCCGGCCGTTTGCTGAACGCCGAAAGCCGCAAGACGATGTGGACGCCGTATGTGTTCAACAACGGCAAGCCGGGCGACTGGGCGGTCAGCTGGGTCGCCAACACGCGACCTGTCCACCGGTCGGTCGGCATGACGGGCGGCAGCGCCTGCGCCTTCGCCCTCTTCCCGGAAGACGATGTCGGCGTGGTGCTGCTCACCAACCTCGGCGGCGGCTATCCGGAGGATGTGACCGACGAGATCGCGGCGCTCTACATTCCCGGCATGCGGCTGAACGGCATCGCGGCCCTGCGGGCACGGCTGCGTGGCAAGGACTACGCGACGGCTGGCCAGGCTGCGGAGGCGCTAAAGCGCGAGGATCCCGCCTTCCGGCTGGGCGAGGGCGAGCTCAACGACTGGGGCTACCGCCTGCTGCGCGGCGGCGGCCGCAAGCCGTTCCAGGCCATCGAGCTCTTCAAGCTCAACACCGTCCTCTACCCAGACAGCGGAAACACCTTCGACAGCCTGGCCGACGCCTACGGCGTGGTCGGGGACAAGCCGCGGGCGATCGAGAACTACCGCCGTTCGGTCGCCCTCGATCCCGGCAACACCCATGCGATCGAGCAGCTCAAGCGGCTCGAGGCGCCTCAGTAGCCGGGTGGCGGCGTGAAGCCGCCGAACGCGCGCTCCAGCGCCGCGGCGAAGGCCAGGGTGGTGCGGTCCTCCAGGTAGGGCCCCATCACCTGCACGCCGATCGGCAGCCCGCCCTGGGTGAAGCCGATCGGCGCGGCCGTGGACGGCAGGCCGCCCAGCGTCGCCGGGCCGGCCCAGGCCAGGTGGCTGTACCAGCGGGTCTCCTCGCCGTTGACGATCATCTTGCGGACGGCGGTGTTGGGCTCGGGATCGTGCGGGAAGGCCGGCGTGCCGAACACCGGCATCAGCACGACGTCGAAGCCGCCGAACAGCTTGGCCCACAGCCGCTGGATCACCCGCTGGTGCTCGAGCAGCTCCATGTACCTGTGGGCGGTCATCGGATCGGGCGACGACGGCGCGCCCCGCGTCAGGACGGTGTCGAGGATGCCGCGATAGACGCCGTCTCCGAAGGCGAGGTCCGGGACCAGCGGGCTGCCATGGGTCACCGGGACCCCTGCCCCGCGCAGCCGGTCGGCCAGGTCGAGCAGCGCCGCCTTCACCTCGTCATCGAGCGCGGCGCGCGGATGGCCGTCGAGCACGAGGACGCGGAAGTCCCGAAGCGACGTGTGACGGGCGGCGGGCAGCTCCAGCCTGTAGCCGATGGCCTCATGCGCCGGCGGGCCGACCAGCACGTCCATGGCCCGCTCCAGATCCTCGACCGTCCGCGCCAGGGGGCCGACGACGGCCAGCGGCACGTCGAGCCCCTCGATACCCGGCGGCTCGTGGCCGCTGAGCGGGATGATCCCGTAGCTCGGCTTGTGACCGTAGACGCCGCAGAAGGCGGCCGGCACGCGGATCGAGCCGCCGATGTCCGAGCCGAACTCCAGTGGGACCATCCCCGCGGCCACCGCCGCCGCGCCGCCGCCGGAGGAGCCGCCGGGCGAGCGGCCCAGATCCCAGGGATTGTTGGTGCGGCCATGGACGGGATTGTCGCTCTGCCAGTCGCCCAGCATCGGCGGCACGTTGGTCTTGCCCAGAATGACGGCCCCGGCCTCCTTCAGGCGCACGATGCCGACGGCGTCGCGGTCGGCGGTCCAGTCTGACCAGAACTCCATGCCCCAGTTGGTGACGGTGCCGGCGACCCAGTTTGATTCCTTGACCGTCATCGGCACGCCGAGCAACGCGCCGCGCTCGCCCCGGGCCAGCGCCGCGTCGGCGGCCCGGGCGGCGCCCCGGGCGCGGTCGAAGTCGCGGACCACGACGGCGTTGATCGCCCTGTCCCTCGCCTCGATCCGCGCGATGGCCTCGTCCGCGAGTTCGAGCGCGCTCACCTTGCGGGCGGCCAGCAGCCGGGCGAGGTCGCTCGCCGAGCTGTCGAGCAGGTCGCGCGTCATGGTCTCGGTCATCGGCTTCTCCCGTGGCGTGTGTCCGCCTTGGGGAGATCGTGGCCCGGCGCGCACGGCCAAGTCCAGCCGTCCCGTGGGGTCGGCCTGGACGCGGCCCGTCAACCCTAGTCGTTGTTGTCGGGCAGCCGGGTGGTCATGGGGCCGTCGGGATCGAGGTTGGGACGCGGCGCCGGCGGCGGCGCGGGCTTCGGCGCCGGCGCGGCGGGCGGCGGCACGACCAGAGGCTCGGGCGTCACGGCCACGACCGGCGCGGGCGGCCGGGCGGCCGGCGTCGTCGTGGCGGTC
>JBIICO010000136.1:0-9196 GCA_044238855.1 Caulobacter sp. | reverse complement strand
TCACGGTTGAACACGCCGCTGTCGGTGGCTTCCCACTGTTCGTTCAGCGTCCCGGCGTAGATCTTCTGGCGTTGGAACGCCTCGGGGCGGAAGCCGGGTTCGCTGGCGTAGCCGGCCAGCACCTGCATCTGCACATCGAGGTCTTCCGGCCGGGTGGCGCCGGAGAGGATGTAGGCGTCGTCCTCGATGCCGAAGCGGGCGCCGTACAGGCGCGAGGCGAGCACGCGCTCCATGTCCTCGGAATCGATCTTCGCCAAGCCGCCCTCGATCACCGCGGCCGAGGCCCAGGCCATCGACTGGCGATCGGCCGGCAGCGAGATCAGACCCTCGCCGATCCGGACCTTAACCAGCACCTGATCGTCGCGGAACTTGGTCGGCTTCACGGTCAGGCGGACGCCGTTCTCGAAACGGACGAATACGGTGTCCAGATCGGTCACTTCCCGCTGCTCGGCGATTTTCCCGATCGCGCCGAAGGTCGTGTAGGGCCAGGCCACCTGTCGCGGCGCGACGGGCGCCGCGACAGCCAGCTTGCGCGAGCCCTCGAACACCTCGGCCACGGCCTTCTCGGAGCCTTCGATCGGAGTCGGGCTGGCGACGAAGACCAGCGGCCCCGACCCCCCGAACGCCGACTTGATGGCCAGCGAGACCGTGTCGGCCTTCAGGTTCTTCACCACGCCCTCGAAGAAGGCCAGGTCCTGGGCCGGGCTGGTGACGACGTCGTCGTCGGCCAGCGTGCCGGCCAGTTCGTTGGCCAAAGCCGGGGTCCGGCGCGTCGCGGCCGCGGCGGCGCGGGTCTTCAGGGACTGCCGGTACTCCTCGATCTCGCGGTCGAGTTCGTCCTGACGCACGCCGTACTGCACGGCGCGGCGCTGTTCCTGTTCGACGGCGATCAGCGCGCTCTGCCATGCGCCCGGGCGGGCGGTGACCGCCACCGTGGTCACCTGGGCGGCCTTGAAGTTATCGGCCGAAAAGGCGCCGGCGCTCAGGAAGGGCGCGTCCCCGCCACGGGCGATGGCTTCCAGGCGGCGGTTCACGACCGCGAAGCCGAGTTGCTCGATCCATTGCCGACGGCGCTTGGTGGTGGAGTCGGCCGCCAGGTCGGGGGGCGAGGCCCAGTTCATCTGCATGCTTGTCGACGAGCCGGGCTCGATCACCACCATGGTTTCCAGCCCACGCCGCTCGACGTTGCCCAGCGCGGGCTCGGAGCCGTCGGGGTGGGTGTTCCTCCAGTCGCCGAAGCCGGCGCGGATCTTGGCCTCCATGGCGTCGACGTCGAAGTCGCCGACGGCGACCAGGGTGGCGCGCTCGGGCCGGTAGTAGGCCTGGTAGTAGGCCTGGATCTGGGAGGCGGGAGCGGTCTTCAGCACCTCGACCTTGCCGATCGGATAGCGTTGCGGCGGCAGCAGGCCCCTAAGCGCGAAGTTCATGCGGGCCTTGAAGACACGCCAGCCGGGGCCGTCGCGGGTGCGCTCCTCGGACAGCACGACGCCGCGCTCGCGGTCAACGGCGGCCGGTTCGATCAGGAGCTCGCTGGCCGTCTCGCGCAGCACCTTCAGCGACAGGTCGACGGTGGCGTCGTCCGTCTTGGGCAGGTCCAGCTTGTAGACGGTCTCGTTGAAGCTGGTGGAGGCGTTGGTGTCGGCGCCGAAGGCCAGGCCCTGACGCTCGAGCATCTTGATCATCTCGCCTTCGGGAATGCCCTTCGAGCCATTGAAGGCCATGTGCTCAAGGAAGTGAGCCAGGCCCTGCTGAGCGTCGGTTTCCTGCAGCGAGCCGGTGTTGAAGTGCAGGCGCAGCGAAGCTTGCCCCGGCGGCGTCGCGTTCTTCAGCAGCATGTAACGCATGCCGTTCGGCAGCGTGCCGAAACGCACGGCGGGATCGGCGGCGATGTCGGTGCTCGCCTGCGGCCACTGACCGACAGGGCGCTTGGGCGCGGCGGGCGCGGTCTCGGCGCGCGGCGTCGCGGGCGCTTCCGCCACGGGCCGGGCGCCGAACTTGGGAAGTGAGGGCAGTCGATCCTTGAGGCCGGCGCAGGCGGCCAGGGAAAGGAGGGTCACGGCGGCAAGAGCCGGCCGGGCAAAACGGATCATGCGGGGATGGATCTCGATCGTTCGAAGAAGGATTGAAATCACCTTCCTCTCCACCTGCGGCGAACGCAAGGCTGCATGAAGGCGCACCGGTTACGGCCATATTGCCGCAACTCGCCCGCCAAGCTTGTCAATCCGGCCCCGATCAGGACAGCTACGCGCCGCGCTCGGAGGCGCGATGATACTGGGTGGCGTGGCGTGAGTGGGGTTTCGGGGGACTACGATCGCGTGGCGAGCGCTGTAGCCGCGTTTCAGCGCGCCGCGATCGATGACATCTTCTGGCTTCCGGCGCTGGACGCGATGGCCCAGGCGACGGGCGCCAACCACGGGCAGATGATCGGGCTGGGCGCGGCGGCCGCGGTGCCGTTCAACTGGGTCAGCAACGTCGCCTCCGACGCGCTTCAGGAGTTCGTCGCCATCGGCGGCGGCGATCCGCGCAACAATCCGCGCGTGAAGGCCGGACTGGCCGCGGGCGAGATGGAAGTGCTGGCGGAGGCCGACTTCGCCACCCCGGAAGAACTGGCGCGCACTCCGATCTACGCCGACCTGTTCACCCGCCACGACATGCCGTTCTCGCTGCTGACGCGGCTGGCTACGACGCACGACGTGGCCATCGGCTTTTCGACCCTCCGGTCGCGCAAGCAGGGCCACGCGAGCGACGAGCAGCGGACCATGTTCGCGGCCATCGCTTCGCACGCCCGCACGGCGGTCAGCATGCGGCTGGCGCTGCAGCATCGTGGCGCGACCCTGATGGCGGGCGCCCTGGAGGCAGTGTCGGCGGCGGCCTTCGTGCTCGACGGCATGGGCTGCGTGGCGGCGATGACGCCTGCCGCGGAGGCGTTGCTGGCCGGGCCCGTGCCACGCTTGCGGCTGGTCGGCGGGCGACTGATGGGGCGCACTGGTCAGGAAGACGCCGTCGTGGCGCCGTTTATCGCCCGCACCATGGCCAGCCGGCTGGAGGCGCCGCCTCTGCTGGCGACACTGCGCAACGGTCTGGACCCGCTCGTGCTGGAAGCCATGCCCGTGCCGGACATGCAGCATGGCTTCGGCTTCGGCCTCCGCGCCATCATCGTCGCTCGCGCCGGCGCGCCGCGCCCCCGGGCGCATGCGGCGATGCAGGCGGCCTTCGGCCTGACGGCGGCGGAAGTATCTATCGTGCTGATGATGACCGAGGGGCGGTCGCCGGAGGAGATCGCCCGTGAGCGCGGCGTGTCTATCGAGACGGTCCGCAGTCAGATCCGGGCTTTGATGACCAAGACCGAGACCCGTCGCCAGTCCGAACTGGTGGCCCTGGTCGCGCGCTACCTGTAGCGTCCCGCCAAGCGGTTGGAGGCGAGATGAACACCGAGATTTTCATCACGCCGCCGCGTCCGACGATGGCGGAACTCTCTCTCGCGTCGCTCAAGATCGGTTGCCTGGGTTTCGGCGGGCCGGCCGGCCAGATCGCCCTGATGCATCGCGTGTTCGTCGAGGACAAACGCTGGATTGACGAGGCGCGCTATCTGCACGCGCTCAGCTTTTGCACCCTGTTGCCGGGACCGGAAGCGCAGCAACTCGCGACCTACGTCGGCTGGCTGTTCCACGGCGTGCGGGGAGGTCTGGTGGCCGGGCTGCTGTTTGTGTTGCCCGGCGCCGCCGTGGTGTCGGGCCTGTCATGGCTCTACGTCGTGTACGGCGGCGAGCCGCTGGTCGCGGCCGCCTTTGATGGGGCGAAGGCCGCGGTGATGGCGCTGGTGGTCGAAGCCCTTGTGCGCATGGGGCGGCGAGCGCTGAAGACACGGCTCGACTGGTGGATCGCGGCAGCGGCCTTCGTGGCTTTGGCCGTGCTCGGCCTGCCATTCCCGGTCGTCATCCTGGCGGCGCTGGCCGTGGGGCTGCTGCGGCCGATGGAGGCTGAGCCGCCGAAAGCGGGCGCTTCCGTTGCCATACCGAGAATGCGCACGCAGCTGGCGACCGTGCTCCTCTGGACCACACTGTGGCTGACGCCGATCGCGCTTTGCGCATGGTTTTTGGGCCACGGTCACTGGCTGACGCGGCTTGGCGGCGTGTTTGCGGCCCTGTCGGCCGTCAGCTTCGGCGGCGCCTACGCGCTGCTGGCCTGGTTGCAGCAGCAGGTGGTGGAGGTCCATGGTTGGCTGAGCACCGCGCAGATGGTTGACGGTTTGGGTCTGGCCGAGACCACACCGGGACCGCTGGTGCTGGTGAACGGCTTCGTGGGCTTCGTCGTCGGCTGGACCCAGGGCGAGCGCAGCATAGGTTGGGCGTTGGCGGGAGCGAGCATGGCGCTCTGGCAAACGTTCGCGCCGAGCTTCCTCTACATATTCGCCGGAGCGCCTTATGCGGAGGCGCTGCGCCACAGTCGCCGAGCGCGAGGGGCGTTGGTGACGGTCATGGCCGCCGTCATGGGGGTGATCGGCAGTCTCGCCGCCTGGTTTGGCGTGCATGTGCTGTTCGCAGAAGCGGCGCCGCTGGCCTTGCCTTCGGGCTTGACCCTGGCGCTGCCTCGCCTGGCTTCCTTCGACCTTTTCACAGGTGGTCTCGCCGCCGTCGCCGCGTTGGCGCTGATGCGGCTGAAGGCCAACGTCGTGCTGGTCGTCGCCGGCTGCGCGACGATCGGTCTGATCCGTGGTCTGCTGGCTTAGTTGCCGGCCGGACGGGTCACATAGAAGCTGGCGTTGTTGCCGATGGCGGTCGCCGTGCTGTTCACCAGCCGGCCAGAGCCGGTGATGTTCGTCGAGGACGTCGCCCCGACGTCGGCGCCGTTGGTCTGGCGATTGTCCACGCTCATCGTGCCGCTGCAGCTGGAGCAGCTGTAGGCGGTCGCGTCGTTGCCGATCGCCTGGGCGCGGCTGTAGGCGTCGTAACCGTCCCGGCCGGTGAAGCTGGCGATCGCTTCGACGCCGCCGCCCGTGTTGACCTGGACGTTGTCGAGCACCACCGCTTCACCGGTGTTGCCGGCCACTACCGAGTTGCCGACGCCGTAGGCCGTCGCATAGCCCTCTCCGTAGAGGTAGCTGCTGCCCTCGGCCTGGGCCCGGACATAGGCGGTGTTGTACTGGTTGGACTCCACTCGCAGCTCCGGACCCTGGTTCTCGGCGGCGATGATGTTGCCGCTGGCCGAGGCCGTGGTGCTGGCCGTCTGGGCGTTGCCATACGCGGTGAACTGGCTGGCCTGGACCAGGCTGCCGGTATTCTGCTGGCTGACCGCGATGTTGGCCGCCGAGCTGTTCGTGCCGATCAGCGCCATGTTGTTGCCGGCGGCCACGCCTTGCACGTCGGCCGTGCCGGACACGTACTGGATGCTGGCGCCGCCGTCGGCCAGCACGTCGGCGGCGCTGGTCTGGTTCACGCGCACGCCGGCCGAGCCGTTGGTGAGACCCAGCGAGGTGCTGTTCGAGACGGCGGTGGTGGCCAGGCCGACGTCGCCGGCCGTGGCGGTCGGACCTTCCAGGTAGCCCTGCGCGGTGACGTTCGGGCTGGCGGTGGCGATCTGGGTGATCACGCCGCTCATCGTCGACTGGGTCACCGAGGCGTCTGCGGCGTTGCCGATGGCCGTGGTGTTGATCTGGGAGCTGGCGCCCAGGCCGCTGGTGACGTTCACGGTGGTCACGGCGGAGGCGCTGCCGGCGTTGGTCTGGTTCGAGGTGATGGCCATGTCGACGCCATCGGCCCCCGCCACCACGGCGTTGCCGGTCGCGTTCGTCTCGGCGCTCGTACCTTCGGTCGACGAGACGACGTTCAGGGTCTGGGTCGCGAAGACATCGCCCAGCTGAATCTGGTTGTTGAGGACGGTGGCGTCCTGCGCGCCGGCGCTAGTAGCGGCCGCGCAGGCCACCATCAGAGGGAGCACGGCGATCGCTCCAGCGAGACGGGTCTTCGCGGGTCGAGGCATTGTTGGTCCCCAGGTTGTCGTAAGCGGGGGTGAAGCCGCCGGTGATGCCAATGGTGCCGCCGCCCAGCGGGTCGCTGGTCAGGCAGGATTGCGGGCCCGGCATGCCATAGAGGTTGGCGGACATTTCGACGACGGCCCGCTCGACCAGGGCGCGGACGCCCAGCTGCAGCGGCTCCAGCGCGCCCGAGCCGGCCGAGACGTCGAAGACGTTGCCGTTCAGGAAGTCGAACAGGCCGATGCCGACCTCGCGGCCGACGATCTGCTTCTGGTAGGAGATGACGTCGACAACCTCGAGCGTGCGGCTGTTCACCAGGCGCAGGTCCAGGGCGATGTTCATCACGAAGACGCGGTTTCGGAAGGTGCCCTTCAGTCCGTCGGTGTCCGTGTCGCCGACTGCAGCGTCGGCGCCGGTGGAGCGGATATTGTAGTTCAGCTCGGTGATGCCGCCGATCAGGTGGAAGTCTGATCCCGGGATCTGGCCCGAATAGATCTGGCGAGGCGCGGAGGGGCCGTTCGGGTTCGGCTCCGGTGAGTCGCCGATCAGCTTGTTGTTGGCGTACTTGAGCTCGAGTTCCGAAACCGAGGTGTCGAAACGCTCGACCAGCGGCATGCCCGCCTTGCCGAACGCGGTCATGGCCATCAGCGACGCGCCCTGCGTCAGCTTGCGACCCGAGCCGTCGGCTTCTTCCTTGCCGGTGTAGTCGCCGATGCGGCCCACCGCGATACGCGGCGCGCGCAGACTGTATTGTCGGGCGTACTGGCCGATGCAGACCAGCGCCATGGAATAGGGCGTGGGGTTGGCCGTGACCGGCGCCGTGCCGATCGGCGTCGCGTAGCGCCCATTCGGCCCGGCGACCGGAGTCGCGCAGGCCGAGAGCGCCAGCGATGCCGCGGTGAGGACCGCGCCGACGCGTGTCCCGGACAGGATCGTCATTAGTTGCCCCCGACTCCGCCGGACCCGGCGGAGACACTCCCGTTGTTGACCTGGTTGGAGTTGACGATGACCGTGTTCCAGCTGCCCTGCGTGACGACCACCAGGTTGTTGCCGATGGCGGTCGAGCCGCCGCCGACGCCCGAGACGCTGTCGAACACGCCGCCGCTCTGGCGGGCGAAGAAGCTCTGGTCCTCGCCGGTCTGGATCACCCCGTCGATGATCACGCGATTGCCGTTGGCGTCGCGACCGCCGTACTCCGTCAGCCGGTTCTCCTGGCCCGAGGTGCGGCCGTAGCCGGCATTCATCGAGGCGGAGTTCGTGCTGACCGACTGGGCCTGTGCTGCGCCGGCGATCGCAAGACTCGCCAGCGCCGAGGCGGCCGTCGCCGGGATCGTCTTCCAGAAGGTCGCGATCATGACTGAAACTCCGCGGATCGATTGGCCCCGCGGGCGGACAAGCAACCCACGTGCCAAAACAGGACAGCCTGCATGGTGCGCGGCAAGGTCTGCGATTTGGTTAAGGAAACGGCGTTCGGAGCCTGCCCCGGGCGGTGTCGCCCGGTGACCGGGCAGGGCGCCCCGCTGGTCAATCCTTGCCGGGGCGATCCGGTCCTCTCCCCGGGCACGGCTACGTGAGGAACCGGACGTTGATTCCCGCTGCGGTTTGCGAGACGCTTGGTATCAGGACGAACTCGTGAGGGAGGTGCTTGAGCGTGCTCATTTCGCAGATCCTGAAGGGGAAGGGGGACCTCGTGTTCACCGCTTCGCCGGCCGAGACGGTCGGCGCGGTCGCCGCGCTTCTTCATACAAGGCGGGTCGGCGCCATGATCGTCGTCGAGGGCGAGGCCGTCGTCGGCATCGTTTCCGAACGCGATATCGTTCGTGTTGTCGCGGAGGACGGGGCGGCGGCCCTTGGCCGGGCGATCTCGCACTGCATGACCCGCGATGTTGTCTTCGCCACGCCGGCGGAGACGGTCGATTCCCTGCTGGCGCGGATGACCGATCGCAAGATCCGGCACCTGCCGGTGATCAAGGACGGGCGGTTGGCGGGAATCGTCTCGATCGGCGATCTCGTGAAGCACAAGATCAGCGAGGTTGAGGCCGAGGCCGACGGCCTGAAGGCCTACATCGCGGCGGGCTGATCCGGAAGCACGGGAATCTCCGTGGCGCCCGCCTTGGCGGCGTCGGCCAAGCTGTAGCGGTCCAGGACGTCCGAAGTGGCGTCCCGGGCGCGCAGCAGCGCCTCGCGCAGAGAGCAGGTGGCCAGGTCGGGGCAGTCGTCGCACTTGCGAAAGGCGGTGCGGCTCACACAGGGAGCCAAGGCCAGAGGCCCGTCGATGACGCGGATGACCTCGGCGAAGGTGATCGAGTCGGCCTCCCGGCCCAGCGCGTAGCCGCCGAACTTGCCGCGCCGGCTGCGGACGAGCCCGCGGCGTGACAGTTCCAGAAGAATGGCCTCAAGGAACTTGCGCGGCGCGTCGGCCCGCGCGGACAGGTCGGCGGCCGTCATCTGGCCGCCGTCTTCGCGGGCCAGCTCGACGAGGGCGCGCAGGGCGTAACGGGCTTTGTGCGACAGCATTCTTCTTCCTGGCTCTCCCGAAGGTTCTCATGACAGGGCGGGGAGGGGGGGCGCAAGACGCGGAAATCGCCTCCTATATATAGAGAGTGGTTTTCGCCCCTGTTCGGGACTGTTCGCGGCGCGCCCACTCCGGACTCCGCCGGAGTCCGAACGGGAGTCTGCACAAATGTCATGAAGAGGGGTTGTGGAGTCTCCGGAGTCGCGGATATACGCCGCCCCTCGCTCGGGGCCACGGCCTGCCGGCGCGGATCGAGAGCCGAAACGCCCTTGATTTTCGCCAGGCTCGCCGCTAAGTTCCGCAGCCTCAATCGACTCGGCAACGGACATCCGGAGGGAAGCCCCTCGGCGGCCCTGAGCCCTGTTTGCGCCCTACGAAAGGCTTCGGCCCCGAGTTGGCGAAAACTGAAAAAGGTCGGTTGACTGAGGATTGGCTCTTCGATTAGAAGCGCCGCTCCTCGCTGGATCGGAAGTCTTCCGGCCTGGCGACCAAGTAGATCGCTTTCTTCTTCTAGAAGAGTGGTTGACTTGAAAATGGCTCTTCACTAGAAGCGCCGCTCCTCAAGAGTTTCCGGTGTTCCGGGTTCTGGCGAGGTCAAGAAGATCGGATCTTTCTTCGAAAGAAACGGTTGACTTGAATGGGGCTTCTTCAGTAGAAGCGCCGCTCCTTTAAGGTCTCCGGTTCTTCCGGTGCTGGCGAGGATCAGG
>JBIICO010000135.1:0-9242 GCA_044238855.1 Caulobacter sp. | reverse complement strand
TCGATCCCGACACCATCATGGGCCCCGGCAGCCTGCAGGCGGCGCTGCGGGCGGCCGGCGCGGTGACCCAGGCGGTCCGCGACGTCGCCGCCGGGGGGCTCGACCGCGCCTTTTGCGCCGTCCGGCCGCCGGGCCATCACGCCGAGCCCGAGAC
This sequence comes from Caulobacter sp., assembly GCA_044238855.1. GTDB lineage: Bacteria > Pseudomonadota > Alphaproteobacteria > Caulobacterales > Caulobacteraceae > Caulobacter. Next base: position 9,088 of record JBIICO010000135.1, on the reverse strand, counting down.
GGCGATGGGCTTCTGCATGTTCGGCAACGTCGCCGTCGCCGCCCGGGTGGCGCAGGCGTCGGGGCTGGCCCGGGTGGCGGTGGTCGACTTTGACGTCCACCACGGCAACGGCACCCAGGCGGCGTTCGAGAACGACCCGACCCTGTTCATGGCCTCGATCCACCAGCGGCCGCTTTATCCGGGCACCGGTGATCCATCTGAGACCGGTGTCGGCAACATCGCCAACGGCGTCGTGGGTCCCAATTCGCCGCGCGAGAGGTGGCGCAAGGTGTTCGACGGCCTGATGGAGCGGGTCGACGCCTTCGCTCCCGACCTGATCCTGATCTCCGCCGGCTTCGACGCCCACGCCCGCGATCCCCTGGCCAGCCAGAGCCTCGAGGCCGAAGACTTCGCCTGGGCCACCCGCGCCGTCATGTCGGTGGCGAACACGCGTGCGCGAGGTCGGGTTGTCTCCTCGCTGGAGGGTGGCTACGACTTGGAGGCGCTGGGCCGCTCGGCCCTCGCGCACGTGCAGGCGCTGGAGGAGGGCTGACGGGGCTGCGCGGGTTCGCACGGGATGCGATCCGACGATCACCCGGGGGATCATGGTCGACGTTCTCGCCGACGATGTGTTCGTGACCGCCAGGGCCGCTCGCCACGGCGCGGTCGTTCTCGTCCGTCACGGCGAGCCGGACATCTCCCGCAGGATCACGCTCACCTCGGCCGAGTACCGCGACTGGTGGGCCCGCTACGAGACCCGCGGCCTGCTGGCCGGCCAGACGGCGCCGGAATGCCTCAAGGCCGTGGCCGGCGGGGCAGGGACCATCATCGCCTCGATCCGTCCCCGCGCCGTGGAGACCGCCAGCGCCGTCTGCGGCGCCCGCGCCTACGCCCGCGACCCGCTGTTCGTCGAGGCGCCGCTGCCGCCGCCGCGCTGGCCCGGGTGGATCCGGCTCACGCCCCGCGTCTGGGGCTTCATCGCCCGCTTCTGGTGGTGGTTCTTCGACCATCACGAGGGCCAGGAGACCCGCGCCCAGGCGGAGCGCCGCGCGGACGCGGCGGCGGCCCTGCTGATCGAGAAGTCGAGCGAGGGCCAGGACGTGCTGGTCTTCGCCCACGGCTTCTTCAACGGCATGGTCGGCGAGGCGCTGAAGCGCCGTGGCTGGCGTTGCACGGACGACCAGGGCTTCCACTACTGGCGGGCGAGACGGTTCGAGCGGTCTTAACCAGACCACAGAATCCGGCGATTGCTCCCGTGGATCGCGGCCACTAAGTTGGCCGGCATTCTCCTGGAACACGAAATGACCGACGCGCCCGCCATCGATCCGGCCATCGCCGCCATGAGCTTCGAGGAAGCCCTCGCGGAGCTGGAGAAGATCGTGCAGCGGCTGGAGTCCGGCTCGGCGCCGCTGGAGGAATCCATCTCGATCTACGAGCGCGGCGCGGCCCTGAAGGCCCACTGCGAGGCGCGTCTGGAACAGGCTCGCCTGCGGGTGGAGAAGGTCGTTCTCAGCCAGGGCGCCACCGTCGGCGTCGAGCCGGCCGAGTTCTCGTGACCCCGGCGGCGCGTGAACCGATCACGTTCGACGATTTCGAGCGTGTGGACATCCGGGTGGGCACGGTCCTGAAGGCCGAGCCGTTCCCCGAAGCGCGCAAGCCGGCCTTCAAGCTGACCGTCGATTTCGGTCCCGAGATCGGGGTGAAGAAGTCCTCGGCCCAGATCACCAAGCACTACACCCTCGACGAACTGCACGGCCGGAAGGTCGCCGCGGTGATCAATTTCCCGCCACGCCAGATCGGCCCGATCATGTCGGAAGTCCTTTGCCTGGGCTTTCCGGACGAAGAGGGCGGGGTCGTGCTGGTCGGCGTGGACCGTGACGTGCCCAACGGCGGAAAACTGTTCTGATGTCGCTCTCCGCTCGAATCGTCGAAACGGCCGATCTGGTCACCGTCGCCCTGGACGCCCTGCTGCCGCGCGGCGACGGGCCGGAGTCCCGCCTGACCGAGGCCATGCGCTACGCCGCGCTGGGGCCGGGCAAGCGGTTGCGGCCGTTCTTCGCCATCGAGACGGGGCGGATGTTCGACCTGCCGGAGCGGCCGGTGCTGCGGGCCGCCTGCGCGCTGGAGTGCATCCACGCCTACAGCCTGGTGCATGACGACCTGCCGGCGATGGACGACGACGACATGCGTCGCGGCCGGCCGACCGTGCACAGACAGTATGACGAGGCGACCGCCATCCTGGCCGGCGATTCGCTTCAGACGGCGGCCTTCGAGATCCTCGCCCATCCGGACACGCACCCGGACGCCGGCATCCGCACCGAACTGATCCGCAAGCTGGCGATCGCCTCGGGTGCGCAGGGCATGTGCGGCGGCCAGATGATCGACCTTCTGGGCGTGCGCGACGATCTCGGCGCCGTGGCCCGCATGCAGCGGCTGAAGACCGGCGCCCTGATCGCCTACGCGTTCGAGATTCCGCTCACCATGGCTCACGCCCAGGACGCCGAGCGCCATGCCCTGATGGCCTTCGCCCAAGACCTGGGCCTCGCCTACCAGATCGTCGACGACCTGCTCGACGCCGAGAGCACGGCGGAGGAAATGGGCAAGGCCGTCGGCAAGGACGCGGACCGGGGCAAGGCCAACTACGTCACCCTTCTGGGCGTCGATGCGGCCAAGGAACGGGTCGATCTGCTCGCGGAGCAGATACGGTCTCATCTGGAACCCTTCGGAAAACGCGCTGAAACCTTGCGTCTTTCCGTTGATTTCGTACTGGACCGCCGCTCATAACCGCGCTGTTGTCGCGGGAATACGGAATCCACGGAAGTTTCATGCCCAATCCTACGCCGCTGCTCGACAAAGTTTCGTCGCCTGCCGACACGCGCGGCCTTTCCGTACCCGAACTGAAACTGCTGGCGGAGGAAGTCCGCGGCGAGATGATCGACGCGGTCTCGGTGACCGGCGGACACCTCGGCGCCGGCCTGGGCGTGGTCGAGCTGACCGTCGCCCTGCACCACGTCTTCGAGACGCCCAGGGACATCCTGATCTGGGACGTCGGCCACCAGGCCTATCCGCACAAGATCCTCACCGGTCGCCGCGACCGCATGAAGACCCTGCGCACCGGCGGCGGTCTGTCGGGCTTCACCAAGCGGGCCGAGAGCGAATACGACCCGTTCGGCGCCGCCCATGCGGCCACCTCGATCTCGGCCGCGCTCGGCTTCGCCGCCGCCCGCAACGCCAAGGGCGACAGCAACAAGGTCGTGGCCGTGATCGGCGACGGCTCGATGAGCGCCGGCATGGCCTACGAGGCCATGAACAACGCCGAGGCCCACAAGCAGCTGATCGTCGTCCTGAACGACAACGACATGTCGATCGCCCCGCCCGTCGGCAGCATGAGCGCCTATCTGGCCCGTGTCGTCTCGGGCGGCGGCTACCAGTCGCTGCGCAATCTCGGCAAGAAGGTCGCCCACGCCCTGCCCAAGCCGCTGCAGGAAGCGGCTCGCAAGGCCGAGGAATACACACGCGGCATGGTCACCGGCGGCACCTTCTTCGAGGAGCTGGGCTTCCACTACATCGGCCCGATCGACGGCCATGACATGGACGCCCTGGTCCCGGTGCTGAAGAACGCGCGCGAGATCAACCGCCCGGTGCTGGTCCACGTCGTGACCCAGAAGGGCAAGGGGTACGCCCCCGCCGAGAACGCGGCCGACAAGTACCACGGCGTGGTCAAGTTCAACGTCGTCACCGGCGAGCAGGCCAAGGCCGCCGCCGGCCCGCCCAGCTACACCAAGGTTTTCGCCCAGCAGCTGGTGAAGGAGGCGGAGAAGGACGACCGCATCGTCGCCATCACCGCCGCCATGCCCTCGGGCACGGGCCTCGACATCTTCGAGAAGGCGTTCCCGGACCGGATGTTCGACGTCGGCATCGCCGAGCAGCACGCGGTGACCTTCGCCGCCGGCCTCGCCGCCGACGGGATGAAGCCGTTCTGCACCATCTATTCGACCTTCCTGCAGCGCGGCTACGACCAGGTCGTGCACGACGTCGCCATCCAGCGCCTGCCCGTCCGCTTCGCCATGGACCGCGCCGGTCTGGTCGGCGCCGACGGCCCGACCCACGCCGGCAGCTTCGACGTCGGCTTCATGGGCGCGCTGCCCGGCATGGTGCTGATGGCCGCCGCCGACGAGGTGGAGCTGGCCCGCATGGTCGCCACCGCCACCCAGATCGACGACCGCCCCAGCGCCTTCCGCTATCCGCGCGGCGAGGGGCTGGGCCTCGAGATGCCGGCCACGATCGACCCGCTGGAGATCGGCAAGGGCCGCATCGTCCGCGAAGGCACGAGCGTGGCGATCATTTCGTTCGGCACCCGCCTGGGCGAAAGCCTGAAGGCCGCCGACCTGCTGGCCGCGCGCGGCCTGTCCGCCACCGTCGCCGACGCCCGCTTCGCCAAGCCGCTGGACATCGACCTGATCCTGCGCCTGGCGCGGGAGCACGAGGCCATCGTCACGGTCGAAGAGGGCGCCATGGGCGGCTTCGGCGCCTTCGTGCTGCAGGCCCTGGCCGAGCACGGCGCCTTCGACCGCGGCCTGAAGATCCGCACCCTGGTTCTGCCGGACGTGTTCCAGGACCAGGACAAGCCGGACCTGATGTACGCCGAAGCCGGCCTCGACGCCGCCGGCATCGCCGCCGGCGCGCTCGCCGCGCTGGGCATGGACAACGTCAGCACGGCCGGCCGGCGGGCCTGAGCCGCTGGTCGGTCAGCGCGGCGCGCAATCCCGCAGCAACGCCGCGATCTTTTCTTTCGGCGCGCCCTGCAGCGACTCTGTCTCGCCGTAGGCGACGGCGCTGAACGCGCCGGTCCGCAGGAAGGCGGACAGCACCGGCGCCGTGGGCGGTATGCGCGCCTCGACCACCGAGCCGCCGCTCATGGCGTCCGAGCGGATCTCCGCTTCCGTCGTGACGGTGACGCCGCCCGACTTGAGGGTCATCGCGCCTGGCCAGGGCTCCGGCCGCCCCTCGGCGTCGACCCAGACGCCGTCGTCGCGCGGGGCCTCCAGCGCGAAAGCCTTGTCCACGAAGGTCAGCACCCGCACCACGCCTTCGCCGGCGTCGCAGTGGAAGCTGACGGTCACGTCGTCGCTGGCGGGAACGGCGTAATAGAGGATCGGATGCTCGCCGCCCTCGTAGCCCCAGACGCGCTGGTCCTGGGCCAGCGCCGGCGAGGCGAGGGTGGCGAAAGCGAGGACAAGCGCGGCGGCCTTCATGCCGGCGACGCTACACCGGCCATCAGGCGCGGCAAGCCTCGAAGAAGCGACCGACATCGGCGCGTTCGCCGCCCCTGGCGTCGATCGACACGCTGCGGCCGCGATCGACCAGGCGCAGGGCGCCGGTTTTCTCGAAGCGCGCCAGCGGCGGGGCGGAGAGATGGGCGTCGGCCTCTATCAACTGGCCGGCGGTGGGGGAGGCGACAGGCGCGCCGTCGAAGCGGGCGGTTTCGCGGCCCGACGCGAGGATCAGTCCGCCTTGCGGGGAGCCGCCCAGCAGCGACAGGTTCACCCGTTGCGCGCCCGGCTCGCAGGTCATCATCAGCACCACATGGTCGGACATCGGCGCGCCATAGGCCAGCTTCGGCCCTTCGCCCTCGGTCTCCTGGTAGTGCCAGGCGAGGCCGTCGGTGTTCGTCGCCTGCGACGACACGCAGCTGCCGAGCGCCACGGCGCCCAGAATTCCAACGATAGCCAGTATACGAGACATCGGCGCGCCTCCCTTCGAGAGGGCAACGCGCCGCGTCCGTTAAGGTTCAGAACGTCCGGGGAACGCGCGGTAAACGATCCGTTAAAACGGCGAGAAGGCTTCCACCAGGCCTTGGCCGACCGGTGTCTTCTGCACGCGGGTGATGTCGCCGCGGCCGCCATAGGCGATGCGGGCCTCGGCGATCTGGGTGTGCTTGATGGTGTTGGCTGCGGAGATGTCCTCCGGCCGGACGATGCCCGAGACGGTCAGGCGGCGGACCTCTCCGTTGGTCAGGACTTCCTGCGTGCCCTGGATCACCATGTTGCCGTTCGGCAGCACGCCGGTCACGACGGCGGCGATGGTCAGGCTGATCTGCTCGGAGCGGTTCACCGCCCCAGCGCCGGCCTTGGTGCTCTTGGAGCCGGTCTCGACCGCCGCCGACGGGTCGAAGCCACCCGGCAGGATTTTCCCCAGCGAGCTCTCCAGGCCGAACAGGTGCGGGAAGCCCATGGTCTGGTTGGCGGCGCGCGAGGTGGTGGTGGAGTTCTGCGTGCGGGCGCTGTCGTCGATCTGGATCTGGACGGTGACGATGTCGCCGACCCGGCCGGCGCGCTGGTCGCCGAAGAAGGTGCGGGCGCCGGTGCGCCACAGCGAGTTGGCGCCGGCCGGAGCCGGGCCGGGGTCGCGGGCCGAGGCCAGCGGCGCGATGGCCTGCTCCTGCGGAACCAGGGCGGCGGGATAGCCGACGGGGGCCAGCGCCGGTCCGTGGACCGTCTCGGCGACGGTGGAGCAGGCGGCCAGCGGGACCAGGGCGAGAGCGGCGAGAACGGCGAGACGCATGGGTCTGTTCCTCTAGCGGGAAGCGTACTGGAGCGAGCCGGCGGCCTTCAGCCGCTGGGCTTCCGGACCGGTCACCGCCCGTCCGGGCGCGGTCGCGACGGCCTCGATGATTTTCTTCGAGGCGGGGTTCTGGGCATTGAAGGACTGACCGACCGAGGCGGCGGACATCGCCTTGGCCTGCAGCGAAAGGGTGACGGCGCCGTCGGACCAGGTGACCTCGACCAGGTCGCCGGCCTTGATAACCTGCTGGGCGACGACATCGCGCATGGCGACGGTGGCGCCTTCGCGCACCGGCCGGCGGGCGGCCATGCCGATCACGGCGTCGGCGTCGCGCGGCGCGTCAGTCGGGGCGCCGGCGGCCTTGCCCCAGACCAGGTCCTGCGGCTGGACGACTTCGCCGGCGTTCAGGCTGCGGGCCCAGCTGAGGACCTCGACATTGCCCCGCTGCGCCCCGGCCGGACCCGAGGCGGCGCTGGCCCCGGCGCGCACGACGATGCGGCGCAGGCCCTGGGGGTTCGACCATTGCAGACCCGCGCGGCGGGCCAGGCCCTGGACGGCGGTGGCGTCGAGCACGACGCTCGGTCCGTTGCGGTAGGCGACCAGCACCTCGGAAACGCCGCCCGCGCCGTCGAACAGGTCGCCGAGCGTCACGCGGCCATCGGCGTCGGCGACGTCGTGCTTCAGGCTGACCGGCCCGGCGAACGCCGGCGTGGCCGCGAAGCCGGCGCAGAGCGCGAGGATCAGGGCGGCGCGCATCAGCCTACGCCTTCACGTTGTTGGCGGCCTGCAGCATCTCGTCGGCGGTGCTGATGACCTTGGAGTTCATCTCGTAGGCGCGCTGGGCCTGGATCAGCGCGGTGATTTCGCTGACCGCGTCGACGTTCGAGCTTTCGATGTAGCCCTGCAGCAGCTGGCCGAAGCCGGTCGAGCCCGGCGCGCCCGTGGTCGCCGCGCCCGAGGCGCCGCTTTCCAGGTACAGGTTGTCGCCGATGGCCTCGAGGCCGGCCTCGTTGATGAAGGTCGCCAGTTCGATCTGGCCGGCGATCTCCGGCTCGGCCTGGCCTTCCTTGGTGACCTGCACCTGGCCGGCCTTGGAGATGGACACGTCCACGGCGTCCTGCGGCACCGTGATCGCCGGCTGGATCAGATAGCCGTCGTCGGTGACCAGCTGGCCCTGGTCGTTGACCGACAGGTTGCCGGCGCGGGTGTAGGCCGTCTCGCCCGAGGGCATCAGCACCTGCAGGTAGCCGCGGCCGTCGATGGCGACGTCGTAGCGGTTGTAGGTGGGAGTCGGGGTGCCCTGGCTGGTGATGCGGTAGGTGCTGCCCGCCTTCACGCCGCCGCCGATCTGCACGCCGGTCGGCACCACCGTGCCCTGGTCGGACGACTGAGCCCCGGCCCGTTCGAGGGTCTGGTAGAGCAGGTCCTGGAACTCGGTCCGCTGGCGCTTGAAGCCGACCGTGTTCATGTTGGCGATGTTGTTCGATATGACCTCGACGTTCAGCTGCTGGGCAGCCATGCCGGTGGCGGCGGTGCGAAGAGCCTGCATCGGTTCCTACTCCCTACGCGACCCGTCCGAGCCGCTCGACCGAGCGGCGGGACAGTTCGGAAGACTGTTCGATGTTCTTGGTGGCGCTCTCGTAGGAGCGGCTGACCTCGATCATCCGTGTGATCTGCCTGATGGCGTCGACGTTGCTGCCCTCGAGCATCCCCTGGCGCACGCTGGCGGCCGTCGCGACGGTGGGTTCCTCATTGGAGGTGTTGCGCAGCAGGTTGTCGCCGTCCTTGGAGATGACCGACAGGTCGGCGAAGGCGAAGACGTCGATCTTGCCGATCGCCTCGCCCTTCTGGCTGACCACGCCGTCGGCGGCGATGCTGACCTGGCCGTCCTCGGGATTGACGACGATCTCGCCGCCCGCGCCCAGCACGGGCGCGCCCAGCTGCGTGGTCAGCTTGCCTTCGGGGCTCAGGGTGAAGCGGCCGTCGCGGGTGAAGCGTTCGCCCGCCTCGGTCTGGACCTTGAAGAAACCCTGGCCCTCGATGGCCAGGTCGAAGCTGCCGCCTGTCTGGCGCAGACTGCCTTGGCTGAAATCGCGCAGCACGCCGTCGTCGATGACGAACTTCAGCGTCTTGGGGCCGTCGAGCATCTTGGCCTTGTTCGACGGGTCGACGCGGACCATCGCGCTCTCGACCTTGAAGCCGGTCGTGTCGCTGTTGGCGATATTGTTGGCGATGATGTCCATCTCGCGGCGCAGGACCATCTGGCGCGACAGGGCGATATAGGCCGCGTTGTCCATGGTTTCCTCCCGAGCCGCGACGACGCCGATTGCGCCGATCATGGTAAATGCAAGCTTCGGGCCAGTTCGGAAAGGGCAACGATTTCAATGAAAACGATGGTTAATTTTCGTTAGTGGGAGAATCTTGCCGGGCCTGCCGCGCCGCCGTGCGCGCCGGTCGGGCGAGGCGGGCAAAATCGTCCGCGGCCGCTCGCCGCACCGCCCCTGTTAACCACGTTTGGAACCACTCCTTAACCAACGTGAACCAT
>JBIICO010000134.1:0-9248 GCA_044238855.1 Caulobacter sp. | reverse complement strand
GCGTCTGGACGCCCGGATCGCCGAGATCGCGCCCCAGATGAACATCAAGGGCTTCCGCAAGGGCAAGGTTCCGCCGGCCCACGTCCGTCGCGTTCACGGCAAGGCCCTGATGGCCGAGGTCATCGAACAGGCGCTCAACGAAACGACCCAGAAGGTTCTGGACGACAACAAGCTGCGCCCCGCCTCGCAGCCCGACCTGAAGCCCGAATCCGACATGGAAAAGGTCATGGCCGGCGGCGTCGACCTGTCCTACGAGCTGTCGCTCGAGCTGATGCCCGACTTCGAGCCGATCGACATCGCCGGCATCAAGCTGACCCGTCCGGTCTACAGCCCGAGCGAGAAGGAAGTCGACGAGGCGCTCGCCGACCTGGCCAAGCAGGCCAGGACCTTCGCGCCGCGCACCGGCAAGTCGCTGAAGGCCAAGGACGGCGACCAGGTGCTGATCGACTTCGTCGGCAGCGTCGACGGCGTCGAGTTCCCGGGCGGCAAGGGCGAGGGCTTCGAGCTGACGCTCGGCTCGGGCCAGTTCATCCCGGGCTTCGAAGGCCAGCTGGTCGGCGCCAAGCCGGGCGACGACGTGGTGGTCAAGGTGACCTTCCCGACCCCGTACCAATCCGAGGAGCTGGCCGGCAAGGACGCCGAGTTCGCCGTGAAGGTGCATGAAGTCCGCGCCCCGGTCGACGCCGAGCCCGACGACGAGCTGGCCAAGCGCCTGGGTCTGTCGGACCTGGCGACCCTGAAGGAAACCCTGACCAAGAACCTGCAGCAGGGCTACGACAACCAGTCGCGCTTCAAGCTGAAGCGCGCGCTGCTCGACGAGCTGGACAAGGGTCACACCTTCGACCTGCCGCCGCGCATGGTCGACGCCGAGTTCGCCGGCATCTGGGAACAGGTCCAGGGCGACAAGGCCGCCGGCAACCTGCCGCCGGAAGACGCGGACAAGTCGGAAGACGAACTGAAGACCGAGTACCGCAAGATCGCCGAGCGCCGCGTGCGCCTGGGCCTGGTGCTGGCCGAGATCGGCCGTCGCGAGAACGTCCAGGTCACCGAGCAGGAGCTGCTGCAGGCCATGCAGCGCGAAGCCATGCAGTACGGCCAGCAGGCCCAGCAGGTGTTCGAGTTCTTCCGCTCCAACCCCAACGCCCAGGCCCAGCTGCGCGCGCCGCTGTACGAGGACAAGGTCGTCGAGCTGATCTTCGGCAAGGCGGCCGTCACGGACAAGAAGGTCTCCAAGAAGGAGATCGAGGCCGACGACGATCTGCCGGAAGGCTACTGATCGGCCGCGGCTCGCGCCGTGACGACATGACCAAGGGGCCGGCTCTGCGCCGGCCCCTTTTTCTTTGTCCGCGCGACATTGCGACGACTTAACTTGAGCGGCGGCGGCCGCCGGGATATCGGCGGGATCGGCCGCGCCGGAGCGTGCGGCGGGGGAGGCTGGTTGATGTCGTTCTGGTCCGTGGCCGCGCTGAGCGCGCTGCTTTTCGCGCAACAGGCTCCGGCCGCCGCCGGCGCGCCCGACGCCGAGAACACCATCGAGGGCATCACCGTCATCGCCAAGCCGGCTCCCGAGGCCGACGCGATGCAGGCCTTCGTCGGCGAGATCACCGCCAAGTCCGCCAACCGCAAGGTGGCGCGCTGGGACCGCAAGATCTGCACCGGCGTGATCGGCTTCCGGGCCGACTACGCCCAGCTGATGGTCGATCGCGTGTCGGCCATCGCCGCCAGCGTCGGCCTGCAGCCGGGCGAGCCGGGCTGCAAGGCCAACATGCTGATCATCGCCAGCGGCGAGAGCGAGGCGATGGTCAAGAAGATGGTCGACGACAACCCCAACGCCTTCCAGCAGTACGAGCACGGCTACACGCGCGGCAAGGAGGCCATGGGCCAGTTCCTGACCACCGAGGCGCCGGTGCGCTGGTGGCACGTGACGCGGACGGTCACCAACGACGGCCAGCGCTACACGCGCGGCGACTCGGTGCGGGTGCGGAGCGCCGGCCGGATCAGCGACAACGCGCGTGACGAGTTCGACCACGTCATCATCGTCATCGACGCCAAGCGCGTGGGGGTCGTGCGGTTCGGGGCCCTGGCCGACTATGTGGCCATGGTCGGACTGGCGCAGATCGAGCCGGACGCCGATCCGGGCAGCGTCCAGACGATCCTGAACCTGTTCAGCGACCGGGAGGTCGGCGCGACCGCCCCGACCGGCCTGACCGACTGGGACACGGCCTATCTGAAGGGGCTGTACTCGACCAAGCGCGACCGCCGCACCGGCGCGGCCCAGGAGCGCGACGTCGCCCGGGCGATGGGCGACACCCTCGGCGAGAAGCCCAGGGACGAAGACAAGAAAGACTAGGCGTCAGCCTGTCGCCCGGCGCCGGCCCTCCGCCGGCCCCGGCCGTCAACGTCGCCCTCGCGGACACCGACGGCTGGGCGCGGGAGCCGGGCCGGACCTTAGGTCCCACTTGCATCCCCTTAACCTCCGCCCGATATCGGTGTCCTGACGATGGCGCGGTTTGAGTCGCGACACGGCGTTCCATGGAAAAGGGCACTTGATGACCGACTACATCCACACCGCGATGAACCTCGTTCCGATGGTCGTCGAGCAGACGAGCCGCGGCGAGCGCGCGTTCGACATTTTCTCGCGCCTGCTGAAGGAGCGGATCATCTTCCTGACCGGTCCGGTCGAGGACGGCATGAGCGCGCTGATCTGCAGCCAGCTGCTGTTCCTGGAGTCCGAGAACCCCAAGAAAGAGATCAGCATGTACATCAACTCGCCGGGCGGGGTGGTGACCAGCGGTCTCGCGATCTACGACACCATGCAGTACATCAAGAGCCCGGTGACCACGGTGTGCATGGGCATGGCGGCCTCGATGGGCTCGCTGCTGCTTTGCGCCGGCGCCGCCGGCCAGCGCATCGCCCTGCCGAACGCCCGCATCATGGTGCACCAACCCTCGGGCGGCTTCCGCGGCCAGGCGTCGGATATCATGCGCCACGCCGAGGACATCCTGAAGACCAAGCAGCGCCTGAACGAGATCTACGTGAAGCATTGCGGCCGCACCTACGAGGAAGTCGAAACGACCCTCGACCGCGACCACTTCATGAGCTCGGAAGAAGCCAAGGCCTGGGGCATCGTCGACCACGTCTACGAAACCCGCGAGGCGGCCGAAGCCAGCGCCTAGAGCCCGCCCGGTTCAGATGGAATGATCTGACCGATCAGCGTGCTCCAGATTCCTGGGTCCAGAGCGCGCTTCGGCGTCGTCGAATTTCGAAAAGGCCCGGTGGAAACGCCGGGCCTTTTTCCTTGGACTGCTTCGCGAAGCGTAGCTGTCCCTCAACAGCCTTTGAGGGGACGGCTACCGGCTATCGCCGGAAGCGGTCCCCGGCGCCCCGCGCCGACATCGGTTCGAGCTGGTCGAGCGCAGTAGGGCCGGCGTGTTTCATGTGAGACGCCTAAGGCCGCCCCTTGAACACCCGGTAGCCCTTCTCGTGGGCGATCTGCAGCATCTCGCGGTCGCCGGAGGTGTCGCCGTAGGCGGCGGCCAGTTCCAGGTCGTCGCCGAATTCCTCGCGCAGGCGGCGGACCTTCTCCGGACCTCGGCAGTTGGGGCCGGCCAGCGTGCCGATCACCCGGTCGTCGTGGTCGAAGGCCAGGCCGCTGCCGATCAGCCGGTCGACGCCCAGGCCGCGGGCGAAGGGGGCGACGATCAGCTCGGGGGAGGCGGTGACGATCACCATCCGCGCGCCGCGCTGCTGCCAGCGCCGCCAGATCGCCAGGGCGTCCGGGCGGAACAGGGTGGCGGAGGCGTAGTTGGCGAAGGCCTTGGCTTCCCGCTCCAGCTGTTCGCGCGGCACGCCGGCCAGGAACTCGCGCACGGCGGCGGCCTTGATGCGTCCGCGGTTGCGGTGGAACAGGTAGGAGACGGCGTCGGGGAACAGGCGCAGGCGGCCGGAGGTCCAGCGGGCCGGGCCCGCGCGCCACTCGAGGAAGGCGGTGAAGCTGTCGCGCACCGTCAGCGTGCCGTCGAAGTCGAAGGCCACGATCGGAACTTCCGCCAGCGGATCGGCCGCGACGGGTCGCGCGGTGGTCAAGCCCCGCGCCAGCATCGACGGTCTGCGTGCCATACTCTCTGCCCAACCCTCCAGCGGGGCTTTCGATCACGATTCCGACAGAAGTTACACCGTCGTGAGGTCGCAGGCCGCGCTACAGGCTATGGAGGGACGGGGTTTCCGCTTGTGCCGGAACGACGCAACACCCATGTGACAGGGTGACTTTCCGGGACAGGGCGGCCACCGGTCCGCCCGGGTTCCGGACCGGATGTGACGTCTCGACCCCTTGTCCGCAAGGCGCGGATCGGGGATTGTCAAGGATTGGAAAACCCCCGGCGTGTATCCTGCAAGACCGGTTGCAGGGAACCGCCCATTAGGGTTGGCGATTTGGCCGGAAAGGGCTCGTCGCCGGAGTGCGAGAAGACATATGACCAAGGCCGCCAGTGGCGACTCCAAGAGCACGCTCTACTGTTCTTTCTGCGGAAAGAGCCAGCATGAGGTGCGTAAGCTTATCGCCGGCCCGACCGTGTTCATCTGCGATGAATGCGTGGAACTCTGCATGGATATCATTCGCGAAGAGCACAAGATCGCCTTCGTGAAGTCCAAGGACGGCGTCCCAACGCCGAAGGAGATCCGCGAGGTCCTCGACGATTACGTGATCGGCCAAGATCACGCGAAGAAGGTTCTCTCTGTCGCGGTTCACAACCACTACAAGCGTCTGAACCACGCGCAGAAGAACAACGACGTCGAACTGGCCAAATCCAACATCATGCTCGTGGGCCCGACGGGCTCGGGCAAGACCCTGCTGGCCCAGACGCTCGCCCGAATCATCGACGTGCCGTTCACGATGGCCGACGCCACGACCCTGACCGAAGCCGGTTACGTGGGCGAGGATGTCGAGAACATCGTCCTGAAGCTGCTCCAGGCCGCCGACTACAACGTCGAGCGGGCCCAGCGCGGCATTGTCTACATCGACGAAATCGACAAGATCAGCCGCAAGTCGGACAACCCCTCGATCACCCGCGACGTGTCGGGCGAGGGCGTCCAGCAGGCGCTGCTCAAGATCATGGAAGGCACCGTCGCCTCCGTGCCGCCGCAGGGCGGGCGCAAGCATCCGCAGCAGGAGTTCCTGCAGGTCGACACGACGAACATCCTGTTCATCGTCGGCGGCGCCTTCGCGGGCCTGGAGAAGATCATCTCCGGCCGCGGCGCGGGCACCTCGATCGGCTTCGGCGCCAAGGTGGCCGATCCTGAAGAGCGCCGCACGGGCGAAATCCTGCGCGGGGTGGAGCCGGACGATCTGCAGCGCTTCGGCCTGATCCCCGAGTTCATCGGTCGTCTGCCGGTCATCGCGACCCTGGAAGACCTGGACGAGGCGGCGCTGGTGAAGATCCTCACCGAGCCGAAGAACGCCCTCATCAAGCAGTACGCCCGTCTGTTCGAGATGGAGAACGTCGGCCTGAAGTTCACCGACGACGCGCTGAACGCGGTGGCCCGCAAGGCCATCCTGCGCCGCACCGGCGCTCGCGGCCTGCGCTCGATCCTCGAAGGCATCCTGCTGGAGACCATGTTCGAGCTGCCTTCCTACGAGGGCGTCGAGGAAGTGGTGGTCAACGCCGAGGTCGTGGAGGGCCGCGCCCAGCCGCTGGTCATCTACGCCGAGAAGAAGGCCGGCGGAGCGGCCTAAGTCCGCTCAGCGAACCTGTTATGCGAAAGGGCGCGGTCATGATGGCCGCGCCCTTTTTCTTTGGCGCGTCGATCCGCCAACTGGCGGAGATTGCAGACCGGGCGCGGGTCGGTGCATCGTCCTTGCCGGTCGGCCGGGAGGACGGATCTTGAGAAGACTTGGAGTGTTGCTGGCGGCGCTGCTGGCGATCGTGGCCACGCCCGCGCTCGCGGCGAAGAAGGCGGCTGCCTATGACGGCGCCGACGGCGGCTATCTGGTCTACGGCGTCGGTACGGTCGCCGTGGGCCTGCACTTCGACTTTCCCTATCGGCGGATCGCCACCCCGGATGGCGCGATCGTCAGCGACTGGAAGGGAACCATCGAGCCCACGCTCGGGGGCGCGATCTACCTGAAGATCAAGAACCCCGACTTCGAAGGCCGCGAGAGCGGCCACGTCGTCGTCCGGCGCCTGCCGCCCGGGGACTATCTGATCGAGAACTTCGCCTTCTACGGCTCCAGCCCCACGGGCGCGGCCTACGACTGGTCGGCGGCGAAACCTTTCGCGATCCGCTTCACCATCAAGCCCGGCCAGGCGACCTACATCGGCAGCTTCATGCGGGCGATCTCAGCGGGGACATCGCTGGAACCGCAGTTGGGCGCGGCCGGCTTCTTCGTCGTGGCCGACCGTTCAGAGCGGGACTTGCCGATCGCCAGGACGCGCCTGCCGGCTGGGTGCGAGGTGACGACACAGGTCACGGATGTCACCACCTTCGGAAACGTCGCGTTGCGGACGGCCGAGCCCTAGGCCGCTTCCAGCGCGCAGCCGGCCAGGGTGATGCGGTGCATCAGGCGGTAGTGGCCGTGGTAGTCGTTCCTGGCGAAGTGCCAGGTGGCGCGATTGTCCCAGATCGCCACCGTGCCGGGTTCCCAGACCAGGGTGTGGACATGCGCCTGGCTCATGGCGTGGGCGTAGAGCTGCATCAGCAGGGGCAGGCTCTCCTCACGGGTGCGGCCTTCGAAACGGACGGTGAAACTGGGATTCACGTAGAGCACCGGCTTGCCGCTGCCCGGATGACGGATGACCACCGGATGGACCGTCTCCGGCGTCTCGATGCCGCCGCGGGCGAGGGCCGGCTGGTCGGTCTGGGCGTAGACGCCCTTCTCGCCGAACACATGCTCGGAAGCGTGGACGGCGCGGAGGTCCCGGACCTGGGCCTTCAGTTCGTCGGGCAGGGTCTCCCAGGCCACGTACATGTCGGCGAACAGGGTGTCGCCGCCGCCCGGGGGCAGGTCGCGGGCGACCAGGACCGAGCCCATGGCCGGCTCGACGTCGTAGCTGTGGTCGGTGTGCCAGCCGCCGCCGATGTTGGTGGTCTGCTCGGCCGTCTTCTCGACCTTGGCGATCACCGGCCAGGCGGGATCGGCCGGAAAGAAGCGGTTGACGTCGATCGGGGCGATCCGCTCCGCCAGCGCGATGTGCTGCTCCGGCGTCAGGCTCTGGTTCCGGAAGAACAGCACGCCGTGGTCGAACAGCGCCTGGCGGATCGAGGCGACGTCCTGGTCGCCCGCGCGGCCGAGGTCGACACCCTTCACATAGGCGCCGCAGCCGTCGGCGGCCTCGATCTTCAGCGCGGTGGCGAGCATGGCGTCCTCCTGTTTTCGTTGACCGCATGCAGCCATGCTTCTGGCGCAACGATAGTCACTGCGGTTACAGTCAGCGCATGAGCGACGATCTTCTCGACAGCGTGGCCGCCATTCCCTGGTTCGCGCGCCAACCCGCCGACCGGCGCGAGGCGCTGTTGCGCACAGGCCGGCTGTCGCGGCGGGGCGCCGGCGAGTGGGCGCATGGCGAGGGCGACGAGGAGACCGGCGTGCTGGCGGTCGCCGAAGGGTCGCTGAAGGTCTACGGCCAGGCGCCGGGCGGCCGCGAGGCGCTGATCGGCCTGCTGCCCGCCGGGACCGTCATCGGCCAGAGCGCGGCCTTCGGCGGCGGGCCCAGGATCGTCACCGCCATCGCCGCGACGCCGTCGGTGCTGTTCACGCTCAGCGACCGCGACCTGCGGCGCGTCGCCGCCGATCATCCGGGGCTGTGGGAGGCGCTGTCGGCGCTGGTCTACGGCCAGTTGCGCCTCAACGCCCAGGCGGTGGCCGAGTTCGTGGCGCTGAAACCGCGCGAGCGGCTCGTCTCGCGCCTGCTTCAGATGTCGGCCCAGACCGGCGGCGCCATCGACGTCTCCCAGGCCGACCTGGCCGAGATGATCGGCGTGACCCGCAAGGCCGTGAACGGCTGGCTCGGCGAGCTGGAGGGGCAGGGGCGCGTGGCGCGGGGGTACGGCGTGATCGCGGTGCTGGATCGCGGTGGGCTGGAGCGGATCCTGGCGGCCTGAGCGCCCTGCGTCCTTCGCGACGGCCCCATGGGCCTCCTCGGAATGACGAATGGGGGTGGACGACACATTGCTCGTCATGGTGAGGAGCGGGTAGCGCGTCGCGAACCACGCAAGGCCGATGTCAAATCTCTACACCACCCTCACCGCCAACGGGCGCCCGGATGCGCCGTTTCTGCATCGGCCGGACGGGCGGATCGACACCTACGCCGATCTCGACGCGCAGACGGCCCGCTACGCCAACGCCCTGCGCGCGCTGGGGGTCAAGGCGGGCGACCGGGTGGCGGTGCAGGTCGAGAAGAGTCCCGGTAACCTCTACCTCTACCTGGCGACCATCCGCGCGGGCGCGGTGTTCCTGCCGCTGAACACGGCCTACACGATCCGCGAGCTGGACTACTTCATCGGCGACGCGGGGCCGTCGCTGGTGGTCTGCGATCCGCAGGTCGAGGAGGACGTCGCCGGCCTGATCGACCCCATCGACGCCAGGGTCATGACCCTGGACGCCAACGGCGAGGGGACGCTGGCCGACATCGCCGACAGCCGCCCGGCGACCTTCGACACCGTGGCGCGCGAGGCCGGCGATCTGGCGGCCATCTGCTACACCTCGGGCACCACCGGCCGGTCCAAGGGGGCGATGCTCACCCACGGCAACCTGGCGAGCAACGCGGCGACGCTGGTCGAGCTGTGGAAGTTCACGGCCGACGACGTGCTGATCCACGCCCTGCCGATCTACCATGTGCACGGGCTGTTCGTGGCGACCAACGTGCTGATGCTCGCCGGCGGGTCGATGATCTTCCGGAGCAGGTTCGACGCGGCCGAGGCGCTGTCGCTGATGCCCCGGGCCACGGCGCTGATGGGCGTGCCGACCTTCTACACCCGCCTGCTCGCCCAGCCCGGCCTGACCCGCGCGGCGGTCGCCGGCATGCGGCTGTTCATCAGCGGCTCGGCCCCTCTGCTGGCCGAGGTCCACGACCAGTGGCGCGAGCGCACGGGCACGGCGATCCTCGAGCGGTACGGCATGACCGAGACGGGGATGAACACCTCCAACCCCTACGACGGCGACCGGATCGCCGGGACGGTCGGTTTCCCGCTGCCTGACGTGGCCCTGCGCATCGCCGATCCGGAGACCGGCGCGCCGGTGGCGCGAGGCGAGA
>JBIICO010000343.1:0-2542 GCA_044238855.1 Caulobacter sp. | reverse complement strand
GACGTCGTCTGGTTGAACTGCGCCACCTGCCACACCGGCACCTGGCGCGCCTCCGCCGAGGACAAGCCGCACGTCGTGCCGGGCATGCCGTCCAACAACCTCGACTTCCACCGCTTCGTCTCGGTCGTGCTGGCCGCCTCCGCCGACGAGCGACTGGAGCCCAAGCAGCTGTTCGGGCCGATGGAGAAGGCCGGCGCGCACCAGGACTGGTTCGACCGCATCGTCTGGCAAGCAGGCGTGCATCCGCGTTTCCGCGAAGGGCTGCTGCGCATCGGCGGCCGAATGAAGCCGCTGCTTGCGCGCCAGTCGCGGTGGGGCCCGGGCCGGGTCGACACCTTCAATCCTTACAAGCTGATCCAGTTCAACTGGCCGGCGGCGGGGCTGAGCGAGGATGAGGTCCACGGCGTTTCGGACTTCCCCGCCATCTTCAACCAGCGGCCGCGCGAGGGCATGGAGCTGCACTGGGACGGCAACAACACCTCTCTGCAGGAGCGCAACCTGTCGGCCGCCATCGGCGCCGGCGTGACGCCCCAGACGGTCGACCATCCGGCTATCAGGCGCGTCGCCAACTGGCTGATGGACCTGCGTCCGCCGCCGAGCCCGCACAAGCCCGACGCCATCGCCGTGGCGCGGGGCCGTAACCTGTACCAGGTCGAATGCGCGGCCTGTCACGGGGTGCAGGACCCGGGCGCCTATGTCTTCTCCGGCGACAGGCTGGGCAAGGTGACGCCGATCGCGCTGATCGGCACGGACCGGGCGCGGCTGGACTCCTACACCGAGAAGTTCCGCGACCAGCAGCTGGCGAAAATGTTCGCGGGGACGCCCTATCAGTTCAAGGCGTTCCGCAAGACCGACGGCTACGCCAACCAGCCGCTGGACGGGCTGTGGCTGCGAGGACCCTACCTGCATAACGGCTCGGTCCCGACGTTGGCCGATCTGCTGAAGGCGCCCGCCGCGCGGCCGACGGCCTTCCTGCGCGGACGCGGCCAGGATGTGATCGATCCGGTCAACGGCGGGTTCCTCACGCTGCCCTGCGATCCGGCCGCCAAGTCGCCGCCGGGGACGCTCTGCTACGACACTCGCCTGCCCGGCAACGGCAACGGGGGGCATCTGTACGGCACCAATCTCAGTGAAGCGCAGAAGGCGGACCTGCTCGCCTATCTGCTGACGTTCTAGGGGGACGCGATGAGCGACGGTCTCAGCATCGGCTGGTCTAACGAGCAGCAGAAAAACGCCCTCCGTACCTACCAGTTGGTGCTCGGCTTCAACATGTTCCTGCACCTCGTCGTCGGACTGCTGTGCATCTTCTGCCCCAGCTTCGTGGCGCAGGTGACCGGGCTGCCCGACCCGATCCCGCCGGGCTGGACGCGCGGCTGGGGGGCGACGCTGATGCTGGTCACCGCCCTCTACATCCCTGGCCTGATCGACCCGATCCATACGCGGCTGCCCAACATCATCGGCATCCTGGGCCGGGTGTGGATGGGCACGATCTGGGTCTTCTGCGCGCTCGGGGCGGCGCAGGGCGGCTACTGGCAGTTCGCGGTGTTCGACTATGTCTGGGCGCTGATCATCGCCTTCTTCTATCTCCGTCTGTTCCGCGCCGTTGTCATGACGCGGCCATAGGGGCGGGAGCATGACCGACGCGCCGACAGCCGAAGCGCCGACCTCCGCGATCCTGGTCAAGGCGCCGTCGCAAGGGCCGATCGTCGAGCAGCGGCTCGGCCTGGCCCGGGTGCGGTTCAAGGCGGAGCCGCTGTTCGAGAACATCCCCCCCGAACAGGCGCGGGGCTTCGGCGCGGCCGGTGGGACCGTCGAATGGCAGCGGCTGACGCTGGAGGCGGGCGACGACCGCAATCCCTGGGACCTGGCCCATTCGCTGACGCGGCGCGACGCCGGCTTCGGCGCCTCGGCCCAGGGCGCGGTGTTCGCCGAGCCCGATCTGCTCCACCAGTGGCTCACGCCGCCGTCGGCGCCCGGCGACGCCCTCGGCGCGGCGGCGCAACCGGAGCCGCAGCGGACCAACTTCCCGCGTGTGCCAGGCGACAATCTCTGGTTCCGCGACAAGAACCACTCCGGCTTCAACGCTATCGCCGGCGGGGCGGCGGTCGGGGCAGGGGCCCGGATCGCCCATATCGACACCGGCTACGACCCCGACCATGTGACCCGCCCCAAACACCTGCTGACTGGTCGGGCGCGGAACTTCGTCGAGCGCGGAAACGCGAGCGACGCCGTCGACCATGGCGTCGACGGGCTGATGACCAACCCCGGCCACGGGACCGGCACCCTGGCCCTGCTCGCCAGCGCGCAGTACGGCGGCGCGCCGGGGGCGGAGGTCCTGCCGCTGCGCATCGCCAACGGGGTGGTGCTGTTCAGCACCAGCGCCTTGGCCAGGGCGTTCGACCACGTCTACGGCCTGCGCAACGACCCGGCGACGCGGATCGACGTGATCACCATGAGCATGGGCGGCGTGGCCTCCCAGGCCTGGGCCGAAGCGATCAACCGGCTTTACGAGGCGGGGGTCTTCATCGTCACGGCGGCGCCC
>JBIICO010000019.1:0-31513 GCA_044238855.1 Caulobacter sp. | reverse complement strand
AGCACCTGGTCCACCTGGACCACCTGCGCAACGTCATCGGCCTGCGCGGCTACGGCCAGCGCGACCCGCTGAACGAGTACAAGACCGAGGCCTTCAGCCTGTTCGAGAAGCTGCTGGGCGACCTGCGCACGAACGTCACCCGGCTGATGATGACCATCGAGTTCCAGTTCGCCGATCCGGAGCCGGAGCTGCCGCCGATGCAATTCACCGAGGTCCACATGGACCCGATGACCGGCGAGAACGAGCGGGCCCTGGCCTTCGCCGGCGCCGGCGCGGACCTGAACGCCGAGCAGCGCGCGGCCCTGCCGATCGCCGCCCTGCCGGCGGGCTGGGAACGCACCAGCCGCAACGCCGACTGCCCGTGCGGTTCGGGCCGCAAGTTCAAGCACTGCCACGGCGCGCTGATCTAGCGGCGACCGCCCGGCGGACGAAATCGAGGGCGCGGCCTGTCGGTCGCGCCCTTTTTCATGGCTGGAAGGTCTCGCGCAGCCTGACGGTGTAGCGCAGCTCGGCGCGGCCGTTCGCGGCGACGCGGACGGTCCAGACGCGGTCGCCCTGGCGATCTGCATGCGGGTGGCTTTCGCCGCTGATCAGCACCTGATAGTCGTTGTACTGAAGGGCCTGACGGATCTCGACGACGATGGGGCCCGGCTTGTCGTTGCGGATCTCGACCACGACCTTGCCCTTGCCCTCGTCGCCGGGCGACCAGTCGGTGGTCACGCCGGTGCGGACCGCGACGCCCATGCTCCCGCCCAGCTTCAACTCGACCGGCAAGCCGACGGGGATGTCCTTGATGCGGTCCTCGCCGATCAGCACGGTGCGGCCGCCGCTGGCGTCCATCACCGCCATGTTGCCGGACGGCAGCGCCTTGCCGAGGCCCTCGGCCCTGGTGTTCATCAGCCGCAGCTCGACGGTTGGCGCATACTCCTCGCGCTCATCGTACTCCCAGCTGAGGTCGTCCAGCGCGTCGAGGTCGACGTCGAAGCGATAGACCCGCTCGAACGGCACAGCCTCCTCCTGAAGCAGCATGACCTGCTTCACCTGGCGGGCCGCGACGGAGGTGGGCTCCGGCACGGTGTAGAGCTTGTAGTCGCCCAGGTCGGACTGCTCGACGATACGGCTGCCGGTGACGACGATCGCGTCGACGTCCGTCTCGTAGGCCATGGCGCCCACCATCAACATGGACGGCGCCGGCGCGGGAACGTCGGCCGGCAGCGCGACCGGAGGGCGGCGGCCGTAGTACGGCATCGGCCAGCAGGCGGTCTCCAGCGCCAGGGCCTCGATCGGCGTCGGCTCGGTCTCGTCCTCCATCGCCAGGTTGCCGGCCACCACCTGGGTCTTCGCGTCGGCGAAGCTGGAGCCGCTGCCGTTTGCCAGCGTGACCCAGCCGGTCAGGTCGAGCGACTTGCCGTCCGGGCGGATGCGGGCGACGTAGTCCGCCGACCAGGTCAGCCCCACCGCCAGGTAGGTCAGCCGCACCTTGTGGCGGCCAGGCGCGGGCGCATTGACCACCACCGACAGCGTCGGCTTGTCCGACAGGCCGGCCGGCAGGCGGTCGAACACCACCCGCTCGGGCAGGCCGCTGCAACGCAGCGCCTCCAGCTTGCCGTCGATCTCCAGCATCACGCCGTCGGGGCCGGAGCGGACGATGGCGACCTGTTCGGTGACCGCGCCGGTGTCCTTGTCGGTGCGGATCAGGCGGATCGGTCTGTCCATCGACTTGGCGATCAGCGCGCCGGCGCTCAGCAGGTCGTAGTCCTGGTTCCGCTCGACCATCTCCCCGGGCAGGCCCTCGATCGCCGCCGTCTGGGGAACGATGCCGTCGGCCACGCCCCGGAAGCTGATCGTCGAGCGGCCGGCCGGGATATCGACGGTCCGGGTCTCGGTGACCATCAGCAGGCCGGCGGCCTCCAGCTGGAAGTTCTCCGGGTAGTCCGGATCGGGGTAGAAGGTCCGCGTGTCGACGCTCCGGTCGCGATAGACGGTGACGCCCACCTGCTCCGGCCTTTCGGACACGACCTGCGCCCTCGCCACGGGGGCGAGGGTCAGCGCCAGCAGCGCCGCCAGGGTCGCGGAGACGGCCGCGCGCACGCCTACCAGCCGGTCTCGACGGTGAAGGTCAGGCGGGTCTCGCCGTTGGCCGGGACCTCGACGTCCCAGGCCAGTGTCGTGGCGTTGATCTTCCGGCTCGGCAGGCTCTCGGCCTTGACCTTCGGATCGCGCCACAGGCCGGGCTGGACGACCTCGACCGTCACCGCCTCCGAACGGGCGTTCCGGACGACGTACTCCATCTGATAGCTGGCCCGCCATTTGCCAGCCGACTTGGTCTCCACCAGCGTCGGCTGGACGGTGACGTCGAAGGCCTCGCCGGTCTTGATCGACAGCTCCGAGCCGCGCGGGGTGTGGTCGATGCGGCTCTCGCCGATGAACTTCGGATCGCCCGCCTGGTCACGCATGTAGACGCGCAGGATTCCGGCCGGCAGCTGCGCGCCCAGCCCGCCGCCGCCGTTGTTGGCGAACCGCAGCACGACGTCGGCCGAGCTCGGCTCCTCCTCGCTCTGGAAGCCCCAGGCGCGATACTGGTACTTCTTCGCCGCCGCCACGCCCTTGGCGTCCAGGAAGCCGACCTGCTTGGTCTGGTTCTGCGCCACCGTCGTCCGGCCGGGCAGGGGGTAGAGGTAGTAGTCGCCCAGCGCCGAGGCCGCGGCGCCCGATGCGGCCGGAGCGCCGGGCTGGGTCATCCGGCCGCCGCGGGGTGCGCGCAGCATCTGTTCGCGCTGGTTGAACTCGTACTCGTTGCCGCTGAGCGCGATCGAGCCGGCGACCAGCTGCACGTCGGCGTTCTCGTAGGCCGTGCCCGAGGTGTTGGTCAGCGTCACCCAGCCCTGCAGGTCCAGCTTGCCGGCTTTCTCGTCGAAGACGGCGACGTAGTCCGACTTCCAGTTCAGGCCGGTGGTCAGGTAGCTGAGCCGCGTCGGACGGGCGCCGGCGCTGGCCGAGTCCACCGTCACCGACAGGGTGGGGCGGGCGCGCAGGTTCGGCGGCACGCGGTCGAAGATCACCCGCGTCGGAATGCCGTCCTCGCGCAGCACCTCGATGCGGTCGCCGATCTGCAGCACCACGCCGTTGTTCACCGCCAGCACGGTGGCGGTCTCGGTGACCTGCTGGCCGGTGCCGGGGATGGTGCGGACGATCTTCACCTGCTGGCCGACCGCCTTGCTCATCAGGGTGTCGGGGCTGAGCAGGTCGTAGTCGAAGTTCTGCTCGACGATGCCGATGCCCGGCGCCGACAGCGAGACCGTCTCCGGCCGGATCTGGGGCGAGACGTCCTTGAACTCGATCCGCTGGCGGCCGGCGGCGATGGTCTCGGTCCGGGTGTCTTCCACCAGCGCAAGGTTGGCGTTGTAGACCGTCACCGACAGGTTGCGGGCCGGCGCGGGCTGCGGCGCCGTCTGGGCGCTCGCCGTCCCGGCCAGCGCGATCATCGCCGTCGTCAGAAGCCACTGTCGCATGGCGCTTCCCCCACTCGTTTCGGGGAGCCTGTC
This sequence comes from Caulobacter sp., assembly GCA_044238855.1. Classification (GTDB taxonomy): domain Bacteria; phylum Pseudomonadota; class Alphaproteobacteria; order Caulobacterales; family Caulobacteraceae; genus Caulobacter. The sequence continues at coordinate 27,968 of JBIICO010000019.1, read as the reverse complement.
ATGGCGGCGGGTAGGGCGCTAGGGGGGCGATCTCCTTCAGCGCCGCCCCCAGTTCCTCGACCATCTCCGGTGTCGTCGCCCAGCTGCACATGAAGCGCACGGTCCCGTCCAGGAAGCGGTAGACGAACCAGCCCTTGCCGCGCAGGCGCTCCAGCGCCGCCTCGTCCATGCCGACGAAGATGCCGTTGGCTTCGACCGGGTGGACGATCGGGAACGGCATCAGGGCGGCCAGCTTCGCCGCCATGGCGTTGGCGTGGGCGGCGCGCGTCGACCAGGCGCCGGCCTCCAGCATGCCGATCCACGGCGCGCTCAGGAACCGGCCCTTCGACACCAGCTGTCCGGCGTGCTTCAGCCGCGCGTCGAGCCGGCGGGACAGGCCCTTGTTCAGCAGCACCAGCGCCTCGGTCGGGGTCGAGCCGGCCTTGGTGCCGCCCATGACCAGGATGTCGACGCCCATTTTGGCGACGCTCTTCAGGTCGAAGCCGGCGGCCACCGCGTTGGCCAGCCGCGCGCCGTCCAGGTGCACGCCATAGCCCATCGCCTTGACCGGCTTCACCAGCGCTTCCAGCGCGGCCACCGACTGGACCGTGCCGTACTCGGTGGCGTTGGTCAGCGACAGGGCGGCGGCCGGCTGGCGATAGGAGACGTCGGGCTCGGCCAGCGCCGCCTCCAGCGCGGCGACCTCGATCCGGCCGCTGGCGCCCGGCAGGCCGATCAGCCCGACCCCGGCGCCGAAGAAGCCCGGGGCGCCCGTCTCGTCGGTACAGACGTGCGCATGCTCGTGCGCCAGCACCGCCTCGTGCGGCTGGGCCAGTGTCGCGAGCGCCAGGCAGTTGGCCGCCGTGCCGCTGGCGGTGAAGCGGATGTCGGCGTCGGCGTCCAGCGCGGCGCGGATCAGGTCCGCGGCCCGGGCGCTGACATGGTCGCTGCCGTAGCCGGACGCGGCCCCGGCATTGGCGGCCACGAGGGCGTCGATCACCTCGGGCATGGCCCCGGCGACGTTGTCGGAGGCGAAGTCGTAGCGGGCGTTGCTCATGGGGCGGCTATAGCCTCGCCCCCTCTGCTCGTCATCCTCGCGCTTGTCGCGAGGACCCATGACACAGCGAGCGCAGCAAGGACGCGGAACGGTCGGCGTCCTCGTTGTCGGCTCAACACGCATGGGTCCTCGCGACGAGCCCGAGGATGACGGCGCGGGGGATCGCCTTGACCCAACGCGCCTCAGGGCTCACCAACGGCGTAACGAGACGAGGGGGAACGACCATGGCGAAGGATACGGCGGAGGCTGTCGGGCCGTCGGCGCGGCGGGTGCTCACGGCCAGCCTGGTCGGCACGGCGGTGGAGTTCTACGACTTCTACATCTACGCCACGGCGGCGGCGCTGGTGTTCGGCCCGCTGTTCTTCCCGTCCGACAGTCCCTCGGCGCAGCTGATGGCGTCCTACGCCACCTTCGCCATCGCCTTTATCGCCCGCCCGGTCGGCGCGGTGTTCTTCGGCCACTTCGGCGACCGCATCGGACGCAAGTCGACGCTGGTGGCCTCGCTGATGCTGATGGGCGGCTCGACGGTCGCCATCGGCTTCCTGCCCACCTACCAGATGGCCGGGTGGATCGCGCCGCTGCTGCTCTGCGTGTTGCGCTTCGGCCAGGGTTTCGGCCTCGGCGGCGAATGGAGCGGCGCGGCCCTGCTGGCGGTCGAGAACGCGCCAAAGGGCTGGAAGGCCCGGTTCGGCATGTTCCCGCAGCTGGGCGCCCCGGTCGGCTTCCTGGCCGCCAACGGCTTCTTCCTGATCCTCGGGCTGATCCTCAACGAGGAGCAATTCAAGAGCTGGGGCTGGCGTATCCCGTTCATTGCCAGCGTGGTGCTGGTCGGCATCGGCCTGTGGGTGCGCGGTCGCCTGACCGAGACCCCCGACTTCAAGGCCGCCATGGAGAAGGCGCCGCCGCCCACCGTGCCTCTGGGCGAGGTCCTGAGCAAGCACTGGCGCGAGACCATCGGCGGCATCTTCGCCGTCGTGGCCTGCTTCTGCATCTACTACATCGCCACCGCCTTCTCGCTCGGCTACGCCACCACGACGCTCGGCTACAGCCGCGAGACCGTCCTGATGGTCCAGCTGGTCGCCATCCTGTTCATGGCCGGCGGCATCGTCTGGGCGGGCTACTGGTCGGACGCCACCACCCCGCGCCGGGTGCTGATGTGGGGCTGCGCGCTGACCCTGCCCGTCGGCCTGCTGTTCGCGCCGCTGATGGGCGGCGGCTCGCTGCTGCTGATCGGGGTGCTGCTGTCGATCCTGCTGCTGTTGATGGGCTTCGTCTATGGCCCGCTCGGCGCCTGGCTGCCCAGCCTGTTCCCGGCCCGGGTGCGCTACACGGGCTCGAGCATCGCCTTCAACGTCGGCGGCATCATCGGCGGCGGCATGACCCCGATGGCGGCCCAACTGCTGGTCGGCAAGGGCGGCGTCGCCTTCGTCGGCTACTACGTCAGCGCCGCCGCCGTGCTGAGCCTGATCGCGCTGCTGTTCCTGCGGAAGACGGCTGAGGACTGAGTTCAGTCGGGGACGCCTAACCCGCCTCCCGCGCCCAGGCGCGCACGTCCTCGACGAACAGGTCCGGCTCTTCCATCGCGGCGAAGTGGCCGCCGCGGTCCATGTCGGTCCACCGCGTGATGTTGTAGGCGCGGTCGGCCCAGCTGCGCGGCGGGGCGCTGTAGAGCGCCTCGCCCGGGAAGTTGGCGAAGGCCGTCGGAGTCTCGCAGCGCACGCCTTCGGGCAGCACCGGGCCGCCCTCCTCGATCAGGCCGCGATAGTACCAGGCGCCGGTCGTGAAGCTGCCGGTCATCACATAGATCATCACGTTGGTCAGCAGCTGGTCCTTCGTGTAGGCGCCGACCAGCGGCTTCGTGCGCAGGTCCGACCAGTCGTAGAAGCGCTCCAGGATCCAGGCCGCCTGGCCGACCGGATTGCCGGCCGCCATCCAGGCGATCGACTGCGGCTTGGACACCTGCAGGCGCAGGTAGGCGCCGAGCCGGTCGCCCGCCGCCGCGGTCCGGGTGATCCAGTCGATCTCGTCCTGGGTCTTCGGCGAGCCGCCGGGCCGGAAGCCGATCATGTTGAGGTGGATCGCCTTGGCATGGGCGCCGTGGTCGTGGCCGAGCCATGAGGTGACCATCGAGCCCCAGTCGCCGCCCTGGGCCAGGTAGGTCCCGTAGCCCAGCACCTGGGTCATCAGGGTATTCCACAGCCGCGCCGTCAGCCGCTGGCCGACCGGTCGCGCCGGCTTGGACGAAAAGCCGAAGCCCGGCAGGCTCGGGACCACCACGTCGAACGCGTCGGCCGCGTCGCCGCCGAAGCGCGACGGGAAGGCCAGCTTCTCGATGCTGGCCCAGAACTCGTAGTGGCTGCCCGGCCAGCCGTGGGTGAGGATCAGCGGCCGCTTGCCCCCCGCCTCCCCGACCACATGGACGAAGTGGATGTCGAAGTCCTCGACCCGCGCCGTGAACTGCGGGAAGCGGTTCAGCTCAGCCTGCGCCGCGCGCCAGTCGTATTTGTCGGCCCAGTGGGCGCAGATCTCTTCCAGGAACCGCGCGTCGCAGCCGTAGAGCCAGCCGTCCTCGACGGCGGGCGCCGGCGGCCACGGATAGTGGCGCACCTGATCCAGCACGCGGCGGACGTCGGTCTCGGACCAGTCGACCTTGAAGGGTTTGGGTTCTGACATCGGAGGCTCCCGGCGGTCGCGCCTTGCGTCCTCCGAGACGCGGCTTCGCCGCTCCTCGGGATGACGCGGGTGGTGGAACGGCAACAAAGTTCGTCATGGTGAGGAGCGAGCCTCAGGCGAGCGTCTCGAACCACGCAACGATGTTCAGCGACCTTCCCCCACGACCGTCAAGCCCGTGGCTTCAGGCCCCGCAGGATGGTCGCGAAGGCCTCGCGGCGCAGGGCCGAGGGATCGACCCTGGGCGACAGCTTGCCGGCCATCTGCAACACCAGTCCGCCGTGCAGCGAGGCCCAGAGGATGTGGGCGATCATCTCCGGCTCGCCCTCGGCCTCGCCGGCCTTCACCAGCCCCTCGGCGTGGCGGATCAGCATGGCCCGCGACCGCGCGGTTGCCGCGACGAGCTCCGGATAGTCGGCCTCGTTCGGCTGGGCGAAGTCGAACATCAGCCGGTAGGCGTCGGGGTTCTCCAGCGCGAACTTCACATAGGCCCGGCCCGTCGAGGCGGTCAGGTCGACGCCGTCCTGGCTGGCCTTAGTGGCGGCCTCGAGCGCCGCCGCGAACCGGGCGAAGCCGCTGGCCCGCACGGCGGCCAGGATGGCGTCCTTGTCCTTGAAGTAGCGGTAGGGCGTCATCGGCGAGACGCCCAGCGCCGACGCGAGCTGGCGCATCGTCACGCCGTCCGGCCCATGTTCGGCGAATAGGTGCTCGGCCGCGGCGATGAGCCGTTCCCGGAAGTCGGCGACGTCGGTCTCGGTCAGCAGGCGCGGCATCTGTCGTCAAACGGTTGTTTAAATCGGCTACAGATGCCAACGTTTACAGTGTACGCGCGTCGCCGCAAGGGAGACTGCCATGTCCACGACCGCCTGGGACCTTCTGGTCCGCCGGAACGACCTCTCCGACACCCGCATCGAACAGGGTCCGCCGCCCGCGCCCGACGACGGCGAGGTGGTGCTGCGCATCGAGTCGTTCGCGATCACCGCCAACAACGTGACCTACGGCGTGGCGGGCGACAGCATCGGCTACTGGAAGTTCTTCCCCGCGCCGGACGGCTGGGGACGGCTGCCGGTCTGGGGGTACGCGACCGTGGAGACCTCCGCCCATCCCGACTTCCAGCCGGGCGAGCGCTTCTACGGCTACTGGCCGATGTCGAGCCACCTGAAGGTGCGGCCACGTCGCACCAACGCCGGTTTCGCCGACGACTCGGCGCACCGCGCGGATCTGCCGCCGACCTACAACCTCTACCCGGCCACGCCGGCGGGCGGCGCCTACGAGGCCGAGCGCTCGGTCGTGCAGTTCACGACCTCCTTCCTGATCGAGGATTTCCTGGAGGACAGCGACTATTTCGGCGCCGGGCAGGTGGTGCTGACCAGCGCTTCCAGCCGCACCTCGATCGGACTGGCCCAGATCCTCAAGCGTGTCGGCAAGGCGAAGGCGATCGGCCTGACCTCCCCGCGCAACAGGGCGTTCGTCGAGAGCCTCGGCTACTACGACCGGGTGATCCTGTACGACGACTTCGAGGCGGCGGGGGTCACGGGGCCGACCGTGCTGGTGGATTTCGCCGGCGACGCGACGCTGGTCCGACGGATTCACACGGCGCTCGGTGAGGACCTGAAGTACAGCTGCCTGGTCGGCATGACCCACTGGGACAGCCGCAACCGCTCCGGAGAGCCGATGCCGGGGCCCCAGCCGGTGTTCTTCTTCGCCCCCGAGCGGGTGCGCAAGCGCCGGCAGGACTGGGGCGGGGCCGGCTTTCAGCAGCGCCACGACGAAGCCTGGCTCGATTTCGCCAAGGACACCGGCCGGTGGCTGAAGATCGAGACCCACCAGGGGCCGGAAGGCGCCCGCGACGCCTACCTGTCCATTCTCAAGGGCGAGGCGACACCGGACCGCGGCGTGGTCGTGAAGCCGTAACGCCCCGCCGGAGCCCGTCATCCTAGGGCTTGTCCCGAGGACCCCTCGTTCAGCTTTCACGTGAGAGCGAAACCTTCTCCGCACCTGCGAACCGACACAGGGGTCCTCGCCACCAGGGCGAGGATGACGGCGGTTTAGCCGCTTGACTCGGCTAAAATTTACGCCGTAAGTATACAGCGTTCAGATTGAGCCCGGAGAGGCTCGCGAGGAGGAACGGCCATGGACGGCGAGGTTCGCATCAGCCCCTATCTGTCGGGCAATTTCGCGCCCATTCGCAGCGAGGACGACTTCGAGCTGGAGGTTACGGGCGAGCTGCCGCGCGAGCTGCGCGGGGCGCTGTACCGCAACGGGCCGAACCCGCAGTTCGAGCCGCGCGACCCGAACTATCACTGGTTCAGCGGCGACGGCATGTTCCACGGCTTCTTCGTCGAGGACGGCAAGGTCCGCTACCGCAACCGCTATGTCCGCACCCACAAGTGGCTGGTCGAGAACGCCGCCGGCCGCTCGCTGTTCGGGACCTTCGGCAACCCGATGACCACGGACCCCGACTACTTCGGCCAGGACAGCGGCGTGGCCAACACGGCCATCGTCTGGCACGGCGGCCGGCTGCTGGCGCTGGAGGAGGCGCATCCGCCGACCGCCATGGACCCGAAGACGCTCGAGACGGTCGGCTACCACGACCTGGGCGGCAAGGTGACGGCGCACCCGAAGGTCGATCCGGTGACCGGCGAGCTGATCTTCTTCGGCTACAACGACGCGCCGATGCCGTTCACGAAGAACGTCAGCTACGGCGTGGCCGACAAGGATGGGAAGCTGCTCCGCCGCGAGACCTTCGAGGCGCCCTACAGCTCGATGATCCACGACTTCGCGGTGACCCGGAACCACGTGCTGTTCCCCGTGCTGCCGCTTACCGGCAGCCTGGAGCGGGCGATGGGCGGCAAGCCGCCGTTCGCCTGGGAACCGGACAAGCCCGCCCTGGTCGGCGTGATGCGACGCGATGAGGACACCAGCCGGATCCGCTGGTTCTCGACCGACGCCTGCTACGTCTTCCACGTCATGAACAGCTGGGAAGACGGCGACAGGATCTTCGCCGACGTCATGAAGTACAAGGCCGCGCCGCTGTTCCCGCTGGCCGACGGCCGGCGCGGCGAACAGTGCGGCGCCTACCTCGTCCGCTGGACCTTCGACTTGGCCGACAACAGCGACACCATCCGCGAGGAGCAGCTGGACGACCTGGCCGGCGAGTTCCCGCGTTACGACGAGCGGTTCACGTTCGAGAAGAACCGCCACGGCTGGTTCGCGGGCCAGACCACCAAGCCCGGCGACATCCGCACCAACACCCTGGCCCATATCGACCTTCAGACCGGCAAGCGCAGCGACTGGTTCACGGGCGAGGGCGACGCCATGTCCGAGCCGGTGTTCGTGCACCGCTCGGATGACGCGCCCGAGGGCGAGGGCTGGATCGTCGCCGTCGCCTATCGCGCGGCCGAGGACACCAGCGAGTTCCTGGTCTTCGACGCCCAGGACGTGCCGGCCGGCCCGATCGCCTCGGCCAAGATGCCCAGGCGCGTCCCGTTCGGCTTCCACGGCCAGTGGGTGGACGGGCGGTAGACGTTCCGGACGGGGAGGGCGCCTACCGCGCCCACCCCGCCTTCGTCCGGATCAGCGACTTGGCCGCGTAGCCGACCGCGTCGGGCCAGGTCGGGTCGCCACCGCTGTCGGGGTCGAGCGCCAGCCTGGCGTGGTTGGCCCAGTTGGGGTCGTCCAGGAACTCGCGGGCCAGGGCGATGATGTCGGCCTTGCCCTCCTGCAGAACCTTCTCCGCGAACTGCGCGTCGCCGATCAGGCCGACGGCGGCGGTGGCGATGTCGGCGCCCGTCCGCACCGCTTCCGAGAAGCCGACCTGATAGCCTTGCTGGGTCGGGTTGAAGCCGTGGATCGTCGGCGCGTTGCCGCCGGCCGTGACGTGCACCAGGTCGATGCCGAGCGCCTTCAGTTCCTTCGCGTAGGCGACGCTGTCCTCGACCGACCAGCCGGCCTCGCTGCCGTCGACGGCGGAGACGCGCACGAACACCGGCTTGTCCTCGGGCCAGACGTCGCGGATCGCCCTGGCCACCGCCAGCGGGAAGCGCATGCGGTTCTCCAGGCTGCCGCCGTACTGGTCGGTGCGATGGTTCGAGTGGGTGGAGAGAAATTGCGTCAGCAGATAGCCGTGGGCGCTGTGCACCTCGGCGATCTCGAAACCGGCGGCCAGGGCGCGGCGGGCGCTGTCCGCGAAGGCCCGGACCGTGGCCTCGATGCCGGCCTCGTCCAGAGCGGTCGGCGTATGCCAGCCGTCCTTGAAGGGGATGGCGCTGGGGGCCACCGTTTCCCAGGCGGGCTCGCCGGGCAGGGCGTTGTCGGCATCGACGGAGCCGCCACCGAGCCACGGCCGCTGGGTGCTGGCCTTGCGGCCGGCATGGGCCAGCTGGATGGCCGGGACCGCGCCCTGGCTCTTCAGGAAGCAGGCGATGCGGGCCATTTGGGCCTGCTGCTCGTCGTTCCACAGACCGGTGTCGCCGGCGGTGATCCGGCCCTCGGGCGTCACGCCGGTCGCCTCGACCATGACGATGCCCGCGCCGCCGATGGCGAACCGGCCCAGATGCACGAAATGCCAGTCGTTCGGCACGCCGTCGATGGCCGAGTACTGGCACATCGGCGCGACCAGAATGCGGTTGCGGGCCGTCACGCCACGCAGGGTGAGCGGCTGGAAGAGGAGGGGTTCGGTCATCGGGGAGATCCTGCCTTCGCGGTCGCAACAAGCTATGCGCTGATCGCTCCGCAACAAGGGCTGTTCCTGAGAAGAAAATCTGACAGCCGTCCCAGCGCGGCCTCGGAAACTCGCCTGCCAGGGGACGTCGAGTTGTCGCATTCACTCAGGGTTGTGGCGAGTCCATGTTCGCCGAGCGTCGTCGGTTCGTTGCCTCGATCGACGATGCTTGCGGCCCGGCGAAACGGTTTCACACGCCGGGCCGCCCCCCGAGCCCCTCCACGGGGTGATGACGGGGTTGCCTGACCCTACGTCGGGGTCTTAGCTCGCCCCCATCATGAGCGAGCAATCCCACCCCGAAATCCGCGACGCCGTCCGCAAGCTGTGCGCCGGCTTCCCCGGCGAATACTGGCGCGCGCTGGACCGCGACCGGACGTATCCCACCGAGTTCGTGAAGACGCTGACCGAGGCGGGCTTCCTGTCGGTGCTGATCCCGGAGGAGTACGGCGGCTCGGGCCTGGGCCTGTCGGCGGCGACGGCGGTGCTGGAGGAGATTCACCGCAGCGGCGGCAACGGCGGCGGCTGCCACGCCCAGATGTACACCATGGGCACGATCCTGAAGCACGGCTCGCCGGAGCAGAAGGAACGCTACCTGCCGAAGATCGCCAGCGGCGAGATCCGGCTGCAGGCCTTCGGCGTCACCGAGCCGACGGCGGGCACCGACACCACCCGGATCTCGACCTTCGCCAGGCGGGTCGGCGACAAGTACGTGGTCAACGGCCAGAAGATCTGGATCAGCCGCGCCGAGCACAGCGACCTGATGGTGCTGCTCTGCCGGACCACCGCCCGCGAGGACGCCGCCCGCCCGGCCGACGGCATGAGTGTGCTGCTGGTCGACATGCGCGAGGCGGTCGGCAACGGCCTGACCATCCGCCCGATCCGCACCATGCTGAACCACGCCACCACCGAGCTGTTCTTCGACAACCTCGAGGTCCCGGTCGAGAACCTGGTCGGCGAGGAGGGCAAGGGCTTCCGCTACATCCTCGACGGCATGAACGCCGAACGCATCCTGATCGCCAGCGAATGCATCGGCGACGGGCGGTTCTTCATCGACCGGTCGAGCGCCTACGCGAAGGAGCGCAACGTGTTCGGCCGCGCCATCGGCGAGAACCAGGGCATCCAGTTCCCGATCGCCCGCAACCATGTCCAGCTGTCGGCGGCCGCGCTGATGGTCGACCATGCGGCGGCGCTGTTCGAGGCCGGCCAGCCCTGCGGCACCGAGGCCAACATGGCCAAGATGCTGGCCAGCGAGGCGAGCTGGGCGGCGGCCGACACCTGCATCCAGACCCACGGCGGCTTCGGCTTCGCCGAGGAGTACGACGTCGAGCGCAAGTTCCGCGAGACGCGCCTCTATCAGGTGGCTCCGATCAGCACGAACCTGATCCTCAGCCACGTGGGCACCCACGTTCTGGGGATGCCGAAGTCGTTCTAGCCAAAGTAGGCGAGGGGACAGGTTGAGGTGTCCCAAGGGACATCTTGACCTGTCCCCGTACACCACGCCGCGCGTGAAACAGGCGCCTCGCCTACGCAATGCCTCGCCTGGCCACACTTCACTTGCATAACCCAACCGCATGCGCCTAAAGCCGCAGCCATGCGTCTGAGGCATATCGAAGTCTTCCATTCCGTCTATGCGCACGGGTCGATCTCAACGGCGGCCCGGGCCCTGAACGTGTCGCAGCCTTCGGTCTCGAAGGTGCTCAAGCACGCCGAGGACCAGCTGGGGTTCAAGCTGTTCCGCCGCGTGAAGGGCCGGCTGGCGCCCACCGACGAGGCGCATGCGCTGTTCCGGGAGGTGAAGGAGGTCTTCGAGCGGCTCGACTCCCTGAAGCAGGCCGCCCGCAACCTCAAGCTGGGCGAAGGCGGCCACATCCGCGCCGCCGTGCTGCCGGCGCTGGGCCTGGGCGTCGCGCCCGAGGCGGTGGCGCGTTTCCGCGCCGCGCACCCGACCGTGACTTTCGACTTCCGCACGCTGCACTACGACGAGGTGCTGCGCGGTCTGTACGAGCACGAGGTCGATATGGCGTTGGCCTACGACGCCGTCCAGCATCCGCGCATCGCCCATTTCCAGATCGGCGAGGGCGAGCTGATGCTGATGTTCCGGCAGGGCGAGTTCGGCCCGGCGCCGGACGAGCGACTGGATCTCAAGGAGCTGGAGACCCGCGACTACATCGGCTCCGGCGCGACCGGCCCGGTCAGCGAGATCTTCTCGGCCGAGGTCGAGGAGCGCGGCCTGACGATCCACGAACCGATCACCTGCAGCACCTTCTACATGGCCGCTTCGCTGGCGCGGAACGGTGTCGGCGTGGCCGTGGTCGACGAGTTCACCGCCCGCGCCGAACCCTCGAACAAGGTCGAGTTCCGCCCGCTCACCCCGCCGCTGAAGTTCGGCGTCTACTGCATGCACCTAGAGGACCGGCCGCTGTCGAACCTGTCCGAGAGCTTCATCAAGGTGATGAGCCAGGTGCTGGCCGAGAAGGCGGGGGGATGAGCCTTTCCTTGCGTCGAGGTCATAGCTTTTTTTGCTAGGGCAGCCCCGCAACTGAATTCGACGCCGGGACGTGGCGCCGCGATGGTCTCGCCAACAAACGAACCGGCGTGAGCGTTGCGATGATTGCTTCTCCGTATCTCCTGTACCTGGGCGCGGCCACCGATCCACTGTCGGTGAAGACCGCGCGGGGCGTGGCCGAATGGCGGCCCGAATTGTCGATCGGCCAGCGCCGCCTGCCGGGGTGCGAGGTCACGCTCGACCTGGAAGACATCACCGCCGTCGAGGCCGCCGCGCGCGGCGCCAGGACGATGATCGTCGGCGAGGCCAACGCCGGCGGCGTGCTCAGCGCCGCCGCCATTCCCGAGATCGTCGCGGCGCTCGAAGCCGGCCTCGACGTCGCCAGTGGGCTGCACCAGCGGCTGGGCGACGTTCCGGAGATCCGCGAGGCCGCCGAGCGGCTGGGCCGCAGGCTGTTCGACGTGCGCCAGCCGCCAGCCGATCTCGGCGTCGGCAAGGGCGTGCCCCGCGCCGGCTTGCGGCTGCTGACCGTCGGCACCGACTGCTCGATGGGCAAGATGTACACCTCGCTGGCGCTTGAGAAGGAACTGCGCGCCCGGGGCGTGAAGGCCGACTTCCGGGCCACCGGCCAGACCGGGATCCTGATCGCCGGCGACGGCATAGCGGTCGACGCGGTGGTCGCCGACTTCATTTCCGGCGGCGCCGAGCGGGTCTCGCCGGCCCGCCATGACGGCGGCTGGGACATCATCGAGGGGCAGGGCTCGCTGTTCCACCCGTCCTACGCCGGGGTGTCGCTGGGCCTGCTGCACGGCAGCCAGCCCGACGCCATCGTGCTGTGCCACGAGCCGGGCCGTCCGCACATGCGCGGCGTGCCGGGCCACCCGGTGCCGGGCCTGAAGGAAACGCTGGAGCGCAACCTCGAGGCCGCCCGCCTGACCAATCCGAACGTCGTCGCCGTCGGGGTGGCGTTCAACACCTCGGCCTACGACCATGCGGACGCCGCGCGGCTCTGCGCCGAGGCGGCCGCCGAGCTCAACCTGCCCTGCCAGGACCCTGTCCGGATGGGCGTCGACCAGATCGTGGACAACCTGCTGTCATGCTTCGAAGCTTCGTCGTCTCACGCCGCCGCTGGCCGCTGAAAGCGCCCTTCCGGATCTCGCGCGGGGTCAAGACCGCCGCCGAGACCGTGATGGTCGAACTTCGCCGCGGCGACGCGGTCGGCCGGGGCGAGTCCGTGCCCTATCCGCGCTACGGCGAAAGCGTCGATGGCGTGATCGCCCAGCTGGAAACGGTGGCCGGCGCCTTCGAGGCCGGCGAGCCGGACGACGCCCTGCGCGCCATGCTGGAGCCGGGCGCGGCCCGCAACGCGCTGGACTGCGCCCTGTGGGATCTGTGTTGCCGCGAAACGGGAAAGTCGGTCGCGCGGATGACCGGGCTGGCCCGTCCGGAGCGGCTCGTCTGCGCCGTCACCGTCAGCCTGGACGAGCCCGAGGCGATGGGCGCGGCGGCCCGCGCCATCGCCGACGCGCCGCTGATCAAGGTGAAGCTCGACAGTGTGCTGATCGAACAGCGTCTGCTCGCCGTAGGGCAGGCGGCGCCCAATTCGAGACTCATCATCGATCCGAACGAGGGTTGGACGATCGACATCCTCAAGGATGTCAGCCCGGTGCTGGAGCGGATGAATATCGCCCTGATTGAGCAGCCGCTGCCGGCCGGCGAGGACCAGGGCCTGGCCGGGTACAGGCCGCCCGCGCCGGTCTGCGCCGACGAGTCCGTGCATACGGCCGACCATCTGGAAGCCCTTCGCGACCGCTATCAGGCGGTCAACATCAAGCTCGACAAGACCGGCGGCCTGACCGAGGCGATCCGTTTGCTGGCAAGGGCTCGCGAGCTGGGCTTCACGGTCATGACCGGCTGCATGGTGGCCTCGTCGCTCGGCATCACGCCCGCCATGCACATCGCCGGAGCATCGGACTTCGCCGACCTCGACGGGCCTTGGTGGCTGGCGGGCGATTGGCCCTGCGGCGTCAAGGTGGAGGGCGGCTGGATGACGCCGCCGGCCAAGGGCTTCTGGGGCGAGCCCGGATGAGTTGCATACCCAAAGGTTATGGCTTTCCGAAGCTTCGGAAGGGCTGAGGTTATTGGCTGGGATCGGGCGACCGGCGATCCTTAGGAGACGGCGGGGGATAGGGCGGAATGTCCGACCTCGCGCAAGAAGGGGGTAAGGGACATGTCCCGCACGATCATCACGAACCTGAAATACGCACTGCTGGCCGGCGCTTCGCTCATGGCGACCGGCGCCTTCGCCCAGGAAGCCGCTCCTGCGCAGGATGAAACCAACGAAGTCGAGGCGATCACCGTCGTCGGCTCCAACATCAAGGGCGCGCGTGTCGACGCCGCCCTGCCGGTGACCATCGTCGGAGAGACCGACATCATCGCCACCGGGGCCCAGACCGGCGACGAACTGTTCCGCGCCATCCCGCAAGCCGGCGACGTGCAGTTCCAGGACGCCCGGACGACCGGCAACCTGAACGACGCCCGCGGCGACGTGGCCTCGCTCAACCTGCGCAGCCTCGGCACCGGCAACACCCTGATGCTGCTGAACGGCCGCCGCGCCGTCCTGCACCCGGGCACCCAGACCGAGAACTTCGTCCCGGTCCAGACCCCCAACACCAACGCCCTGCCGGTCGCCGGCACCAAACGCGTCGAGATCCTGCGCGACGGCGCCGCCGCCATCTACGGCACCGATGCCGTGGCCGGCGTTGTCAACACCGTGCTCGACACCGATTACGACGGTCTGCGTGTCGAGGGCACGATCGGCGGTTCGGAAGGCACCGGCTACCGCGAAGGCAATTTCAACGTGAAGGCCGGGACGGATGTCACCGACCGCCTGCGCGTCACCTTCTTCGGCAGCTATACCGGCCGCAGCCGGATGAACGCCTCCGAGCGCGACTACAGCGCCAGCGAGGACCACCGCCCCGCGGTCGAGGGCACGCCGTGGGAAGGCAACACCACCTTCGACAGCCGCTCGACCTCCAGCCCCTGGGGTTCGTTCCGCGTCCGCGGCCTGGCCGGCACGACCTCCGCCTCGCAGGTGAAGCAGAGCGGCGTCAACCTGACCGGCACCGGCACCAACAGCGGTGTCTTCCACATCGAACCGACGTCGCTCGGGAGCTGCGCCAGCGCGGCCTTCAGCAGCAACCTCTGCATCGGCGCCAGCGTCATCACCAACTCGGCCCAGCGCCCGCTGCGCTACGACGAGAACCCGGACCGCACGCTTCGCGGCGGCGTCGAGCGGACCAACCTGTTCAGCACGGTCACCTACGACCTGACGGACGACATCGAGTTCTTCGGCGAGGTCGGCTACTACCATGCGCTGTTCACCGGCAGCCGCGAGCAGTCCGCGCCGCTGTCCTCGGCGCCGATCAGCATTCCGGCCAGCGCCTACTGGAACCCGCTCGGCCCGACGCTGCGTAACGGCGTGGCCAATCCGATCCGTCTTCCTGGCCTGACCAATGTGCCGGCCGCCGGCCTGGCGATGGACATCGTCACCTATCGCCCGGTCGACACCGGCCCGCGCACCTACACCGTGACCGACGACAGCTACCGCCTGCTGGGCGGCCTGCGTGGCGAGTGGAACGGCTGGGACTGGGAAAGCGCCGCGGTCTACTCCTTCGCCCGCAGCAAGGACATGACGCACAATGCGATCAGCAACACGCTGTTCCAGGCCGCGCTGTCCCGCACCGACTCGACCGCCTACAACCCGTTCAACGGCGGCACCCAGGCGGGCAACGCCTACTCGCTGGGCGACGGCACGCCGAACGACCAGGCGACCATCGACAGCTTCCTGATCAACGTCTACCGCATCAGCGAGACCTCGCTGGCGATGTGGGACTTCAAGGTCTCCAAGCCGGACCTGTTCGAGCTGCCGGCCGGCCCGGTGGGCTTCGCCACCGGCGTCGAATACCGTCGCGAGACCTATTCGGACGATCGCGACGACCGCCTCGACGGCACCGTGACCTACACCAACACCGTGACCAACGTGACCTACGGCACGGATGTCATGGGCGCGAGCCCGTCGCCGGACGTGGACGCCGATCGTGGCATCGCCTCGGTCTACGTCGAGCTGGCGGTGCCGGTCGTCTCGCCGGAGATGAACATCTGGGGCATGGAGTCGCTCAGCCTGCAGCTGGCCGCGCGCGACGAGTACTATTCCGACTTCGGCAACGTGCTGAAGCCGAAGTTCGCCTTCCTGTGGAAGGCCGGCGGCGGCCTGTCCTTCCGGGGTTCGCTGTCGCAGAGCTTCCGCGCGCCCAACCTGGCGCAGTACTACAGCGACGGGACCACGGTTTCGAACAGCCGGACCGACTGGGCCTACTGCCGTCTGACGCCCTCGACCTGCTCGTCGGCGAGCACGCTGGAGGTGCGGAGCGGCAACTCGAAGCTGACCCCGGAAGAGGCTGACAACGCTTCGCTGGGCGTCGTCTATCGCCCGGCCTACCTGCCGCCCGAGTGGGGGCGCGTGACCTTCACCGCCGACTGGTGGCAGATCCGCGAGAAGAACGTCATCGGCATCCTGGGCGGCGGCAACCAGATCGCGCTCGACTACCTGCTGCGTCTGGGCGGCAGCTACAACGAGAACGTCATCCGGGACCCGAGCAACCCGGCCCTGCTGGCGCCGATCAGCGAGATCAACGACGAGTACGTCAACCTGCAGCCGCGCATGATCGAAGGCGTGGACTTCACGATCGACTACGACCTCGACGACACCAAGCTGGGCGACTTCGGCTTCAAGCTGAACCTGGCCAAGATGCTGACCTACGACCAGAGCCCCGGCGAGACCGAGAAGCTCCTGATCGCGGCGATCAACAGCGGCGTCCTCGTCGGACCGACGGTCAGCTCGGCCGGCAACCAGATCAAGATGGACGGCATGCCGGAGTTCCGCGGCACCGCCAGCTTCACCTGGCGCAACGACGGCTGGGGCGCGGGCGTGTTCGTGAACTACGTCGGCCCTGTCTACGACACCGGCCCGGCGCAGGTGAACGGTCACTACTTCCGTCTCGACGAGTGGACCACCGTGAGCCTGTACGGCCAGTACAGCTTCAAGGAAGGCGTCCTCGACCGGTCGACCGTGCGCGTGGGCGTGCGGAACATCGAGGACAAGGACCCGCCGGTCGCGTCGAACAACTTCGGCTACCTGGGCTCCCTGCACAATTCGACGGGACGCTACTGGTACGCCACGATGAGCAAGCGCTTCTAGCACCGGCCACAGCCGAGAAGAGGTCGTCATGGTCCGGCGCCTGCGCCGAGGAACGCTCGAAGTGCGTCTGCTGGGGATCGGGGCCGCCGCCGTCGCGGCCCTGCTTCTCGGCGGGGCGCGCGGCGGGACGGTGGAGGCGGAGAAACCCCGCCTCGATCTGCTCGTCCTGGGCGGCCAGGTGCTGGACGGGACGGGCGCCGACCCGAGGCGGGCGGACGTCGGCATCGCCGGCGACCGCATCGTCTTCGTCGGTGACGCCAGGGCCGAGGGGCTGGCGGCGGGGCGGACCATCGACGCGACAGGCCTCTATGTCGCGCCGGGCTTCATCGATCCGCACACCCACGCCACGGCCGACCTGGCGAGCGACGACGCGGGCCCGCGGGCCAACCTGAACTACCTGGCCCAGGGCGTGACCACCGTCCTGATCGGCAACGACGGCGACGGCCGGCCCGATGTGAAGGCGCTGCTCGATGGGGCGGAGAGGAAGGGCGTCGGCGTCAACGTCGCCGCCTTCGTCGGCTTCGGCGCCGTTCGCCGGCAGGTCGTGGGCGAGGCGGCGCGCGCGCCGACCGCCGACGAACTGGAGCGAATGAAGGCCCTGGTGGCCAAGGGCATGTGCGAAGGCGCGGTCGGTTTCTCGACCGGCCTCTACTATGCGCCGCAGAGCTTTTCTAAGACGCCAGAGGTGATCGCCCTGGCCCGCGAGGCCGCCGTGCGCGGCGGCGTCTACGACAGCCATCTGCGCGACGAGGGCAGCGACAACATCGGCCTGATCGCAGCGGTGGAAGAGGCCCTGACGATCGGTCGCGAAGCCGGGATGCCGGTCCATATCGCCCACATCAAGGCGCTGGGCGTCGACGTGCACGGCCAGGCCCCGACGATCATCGCGCTGATCGAGGCCGAGCGCGCCAGGGGGCGCGAAGTGACCGCCGATCAGTATCCTTGGGCGGCGTCCGGCACCCGGGTGAGCAACGCGCTCATGCCCCGCTGGGCCATGGACGGCGGCAAGGACGCTTTGAAGGCGCGACTGGCCGATCCTGCCCTGCGCGAACGACTGCTCCCCGAGATCGCCGACAATCTGCGTCGTCGCGGCGGGCCCGGCTCGCTGCTGCTGACCAGCGGCTCCCACACCGGCAAGCGGCTGGCCGAGATCGCCGCCGCCTGGGGCGTCGACCCGGTCGAGGCGGCCGTGCGGGTGGTGCGCGAGGGCGACGCCGCCGTCGCCAGCTTCAACATGGCGGACGCCGACATCGCCACCTTCGCCGTCCGCCCCTGGGTGATGACCGGCTCCGACGGCAGCGCCGGCCACCCACGCAAGTACGGGACCTTTCCGCTGGCCTGGACCAGGTTCGTCACCGGCGGCCGACTGATGACCCCGGCGCAGTTCGTGCGCCGCAGTTCGGGCTTCACCGCCGACAGCCTGAGAATCGCCGATCGTGGTTATCTGAGGCCCGGCCAGTACGCCGATGTGATCGCTTTCGACCCGAACACGTTTTCGGCCCAGGCCGACTACGAACACCCGACCCGGCTGTCGACCGGCGTCCGCTGGGCGTTCGTCAACGGCCGTCCCGCAATCGAGGATGGACGCCCGACGTTCACGCTCGCCGGAAAAGGCCTGCGTCGTCCCGTTCAGCCGGAATGGAAGTGCCCCGCATGACCACCGATACGACCGCTCCCGTCATCCCGCCCACCGAGGAACCGGCCCGCAAGCGCAAGGGGCCGCTCGGCTGGTGGTTCGCCATCCCGCTGTGGCAGCGCATTCTGGGCGCGCTCGTCCTGGGCGCCGTCGTTGGCTATTTCTGGGGCGAGGGCGCGACCGCCATCAAATGGATCGGCGACGTCTTCGTGCGCCTGATCCGCATGGCCGTGGTGCCGCTGATCTTCATGATCATCGCCTCGGGCGTGGCCCAGCTGGGCGATACCCGCCGGCTCGGCAGCATCGGCGCCAAGACCATCGGCATGTACGTGCTGACCACCCTGGTCGCCGTCACCATCGGCCTGACCCTGGGCACCCTGTTCGGGCCCGGCGTCGGCGCCGACTTCCACGACGTGGTGCCCCAGGTCGTGGCCACGCCCAAGGATCCGGCCGAGCTGTTCCTCGGCATCGTGCCGCTCAATCCGATCAAGGCGATGGCCGAGGGCGAGACCCTGGCGATCATCTTCTTCGCTTTCGTGATCGGCGCGGCCACCATCGTCGCCGGCAAGGACGGAGAGCCGGTCGCCCGCGTGCTGCAGTCAGGCTCGGAAGTCATGCTGCGCGTCGTCGGCTTCGTGATGGAGACCGCGCCGTTCGGGGTCTTCGCGCTGATCGCGGTCGTGATGGGCAAGAACGGGCCGGAGACCTTCCTGCACGTCTTCAAGCTGGCGCTCTGCGTGCTGACCGGCGCGGCGATCCAGACCTTCATCACCCACGGCTTCATCGTCCGCTTCCTGGCCTGGCTGCCGGTGGTCCCGTTCTACCGGGGCGTGGCCGACGCCATCATGGTGGGCTTCTCGACCTCCTCCAGCTCCGCCGCCCTGCCGGTGGCCATCCGGGTGGCCGAGGACAACCTCGGCATCAAGCCGCCGATCACCTCGACGGTCCTGCCGCTGGGCGCGACCATAGGGATGGACGGCACGGCGATGTACATCGGCATGCTGACCATGTTCGCTGTCCAGGCCTTCGGCATGGACCTGACGCTGGCCCAGTACGGCATGGTGGCGGTGATCATCACCATCGTCGCCATGGGCGTGGCGCCCGTGCCGTCGGGCTCGCTGTTCGTGCTCGCCGCCGTGCTGGCCGCGATCAACATCGGCCCGGCCCAGACGGCGATCATCGTCGGCTTCATCCTCCCCTTCGACCGCATCCTCGACATGATCCGCACGGTGCCGAACGTCACCTGCGATCTTTCCATTGCGACCGCCGTGGCGCGCTGGGAAGGGGAGATCGACGTCGAGGAATACAAGTCAGCCAAGGACGTCTGATCGTATGCGCTTGTTCCACTCCGTCGTCGCCGGGCTCGCGGCCCTTTCGATCGCCGCGACGCCGCTGGCGCCCGCCTTCGCCCAGGTCGCCCAGCCGCAGCGCAAGCAACTGCTGGAGTATCCGTCCATCCACCATCCGGTGGTCGGGACCAAGGGCATGGTCGTCAGCCAGAACGAGCTCGCCACCCAGGTCGGGGCCGAAATCCTGCGCAAGGGCGGCAACGCGACCGACGCGGCTGTGGCTGTCGGCTTCGCTCTGGCGGTGACGCTGCCTCGGGCAGGCAACATCGGCGGCGACGGGTTCATGATGATCCACGACGCCGCGACGAAGAAGACGATCGTCATCGACTTCCGCTCGATCGCGCCCAAGGCGGCGACGCTGGACATGTTCCTCGACAAGGACGGCGAGGAGAGCGCCCGCGCCTCGCGCGGTTACCGCGCCGCCTCGGTGCCGGGCACCGTCGCCGGCCTGGCCGAGGCGCATCGGCTGTACGGCAAGCTGCCGTGGAAGGACGTCGTTGCCCCGGCCGTGAAGCTGGCCGCCGACGGCATCGTGCTGACCCCGGACGAGGCCTTCGTCTTCGGCTGGGCGCAGGAGCGGATGACCGAGTCGGCGGCCGGCCAGCGCGCCTTCTACAAGCCCGACGGCCAGCTCTACAAAGCCGGCGAGACGATGAAGCAGCCCGACCTCGCCTGGTCGCTGCAACAGATCGCCGATCATGGCGCCGACGCCTTCTACAAGGGCGAGATCGCCCGCCGCTTCGCCGCCGACATGAAGAAGAACGGGGGTCTGATCACCCTCGCGGACCTGGCGGCCTACAAGCCGGTCGTGCGCGAGCCGCTGATCGGGACCTATCGCGGCCTGACGGTGGCCACCACGCCGCCGGCCAGCGCGGGCGGGGCGACGCTGCTGGAGATGCTCAACATCCTCGAGCACTTCGATCTCAAGGCGCTCGGCGGAGCCGGTTCCTCTGGCGCGCTGCACGTCATGTCCGAGACCATGAAGATGGCCTACGCGGACCGATACAGGTACCTGGGCGACACCGACTTCGTCAGCGTGCCGCTGAAGGGCTTCACTTCCAAGGCCTACGGCGCCGAGCGCGCGGCGCTGATCGATCCGGCCAAGGCCAGGCCGGCCAAGGAGCTCGGCGCCGGCGATCCCTGGAAGTACGAGAGCCCCAGCACCACCCACTACTCCGTCGCCGACGCGGCCGGGAACGTGGTGTCGACCACCTACACCCTGGGCGCCGACTTCGGCTCGGGCGTGATGGTCGAGGGCGCGGGCTTCGTCCTCAACAACCAGATGAACAACTACAGCCATGAGCAGGCCTACCGCGCCGGCCAGCGTGGCGAGCCCCTGCCGCCCAACGCCATGCAGCCCGGCAAGCGGATGCTGTCGACGATGATGCCGACCATCATCTTCAAGGACGGCAAGCCCTGGCTTGTCACCGGCACGCCCGGCGGCAGCACCATCATCGACACCGTGCTCCAGGTGATCGTCAACGTCGTCGACTTCGACCTGAACGTGGCCGAGGCGACGCACCAGCCCCGCATCTTCCAGAACGCCTCCGACACACTGGAAGTCGAACCCAACTTCAACTCCGACACCGTCGCGGCGCTGCGCGCCAAGGGACATCCAGTGAAGACCGCCGAGACCATGGGCTCCGCCCAGTCCATCATGATCGACAAGGGCCTCTACCTTGGCGCCGCCGACCCGCGTCGGCCGGGCGCGCTGGCGGTGGCCCCGTGACGACGAAGACCGTGACCAATCAACTGTTCCGCAAGGTTGCCGCCGGGGTCGCGATCGCCGCGATCCTGGGGGCGGGGCCGGTCGGCGCGGCGCCCCTCAACGCCGCGCCGGCTGGTTCCCCCGCGATCGAGGCCGCCCGGACCTCGGGCGGCTTCGTCTCCGCCGCCAACCCGATGGCGGTCGAGGCGGGTCTGGCCGTGCTGCGCCGGGGCGGCAGCGCCGCCGACGCGGCCGTGGCCGTGCAGGTGATGCTGGGCCTGGTCGAGCCGCAGTCCAGCGGCATCGGCGGCGGCGGCTTCCTGATGTACTACGACGCCCAGACCGGCGACGTGACGGCCTGGAACGGCCGCGAGACCGCGCCCGGCAAGGCCTCGCCGACCATGTTCCTAGATCGCGACGGCGCGCCGCTGAAGCGCATCGACGCGATCCGCAGCGGCCGCTCGACCGGCGTGCCCGGCGCGATGGCGATGCTGGAGGCGGTCCACGGGCGCTACGGAAAGCTGCGGTGGAACGCGCTGTTCGCCGAGACCGCGACGGCGGCGCAGGACGGCTTCACCGTCACCCCCCGCATGGCCGACCAGATCGCGCGCTTCGTCGCCGGCGGGAAGTCGGCCGATGCGCAGGTGCTGTTCGCCGGACCGAACGGCGGGCTGCTGAAGGCGGGCGACCTGTACCGCAACCCGGCCTATGCCGCCGTCATGCGCCGCATGGCGGAGGAGGGCGCGGGCGTGCTGCTGAGCGGTCCGATCGCCGGCAAGATCGTCGCCCGCACCGGCGCCGAGCCCTACGCGGGCACGATGACCGCCGCCGACCTCGCGAGCTATCGCCCCGAGGAGATCGCGCCGATCTGCAAGCCCTATCGCCAGTACGTGCTCTGCGCGCCGTCGCCCCCGGCCAGCGGCGTGGGCCTTCTGGAGCTGATGGGGTTGCTGGAGCGGACCGACATCGACCAGCGCGGTCCGAACGATCCGCAGGCCTGGTACCTGTTCGCCGAGGCCAGCCGGGTGATGTACGCAGACCGCGACCGCTACGTGGGCGATCCGCGCTTCGTGAAGGTGCCTGTCGCCGGCCTGCTGGAGCCGTCCTACCTGGACCAGCGCGCGCGGGTGATCGGCCCCCGCGCCTCGTCCACCCCGCCCGTGGCCGGAAAGCCGGCCGGCCGGGCCGTGGTCGGCATCGACTATACCGGCGAGGTCCCGGGCACGACGCACTTCGTGATCGTCGACGCCGAGGGCGACGCGGTGTCGATGACCACCACGGTGGAGTCGTATTTCGGCTCCGGCCGCGTGGTGGAAGGCTTCTTCCTCAACAACCAGCTGACCGACTTCTCCTTCAGCCCGACCGAGAAGGACGGCGCGCCGGCCGCCAACGCCGTGGCCGGCGGGAAGCGCCCCCGCTCGTCGATGACGCCGGTGATCATCCTCGACCGCCAGGGGCGGTTCGTCGGTGCGGTCGGCTCGCCCGGCGGCAACGCGATCCCTGCCTATGTCGCCAAGACGCTGGTCGGCGTCCTCGACTGGAAGCTGTCGATGCAGGACGCGATGGACCTGCCCAACCTCGTCGCCCGGGGACCGGACTTCAACGGCGAGGCGCACAAGTTCTCGGCCGAGGTGCTCGAGGGGCTGAAGGTTCGCGGCGTGGTGGTGAAGCGCGGCGCCGGCGAGGAGAGCGGCCTGCACGGCGTCTTCCTGGTCGACGGGCGGTTGGTCGGCGGCGCCGACGGCCGTCGCGAGGGCGTCGCCCGGCCGGTCCAACCCGTCCCCGCGAACTGAGGCCTCCGACATGCCCTTCAACGCCCAGAGCGCCGGCGTCTACGCCATCGCCGTGACGCCGTTCACGCCGGACGGGTCGATCGACATCGCCTCGACCGACCGGATGGTCGACTTCTACGAGAGCGTCGGCGTCGACGGCCTGACCATCCTGGGCCTTCTGGGCGAAGCGCCCAAGCTGGACCAGGCCGAGGCGCTCGCCTTCGCCACGCGGGTGATCAGGCGGACGGAGCTGCCGGTCGTCGTCGGAGTCTCGGCGCCGGGTTTCGCGGCCATGGGCTCGCTGGCCAAAGCGGTCATGGACGCGGGCGCGGCCGGGGTGATGATCGGCTCGCCGCCCAGCCTGCGCACGGACGACCAGATCGTCAGCTACTTCGCGACCGCCGCCGAGGCGGTCGGACGCGACACGCCCTGGGTGCTGCAGGACTATCCCCTGACCCTGACCGTTCAGATCAGCCCCGGCGTGATCCGCCGGATCGTGCAGGACAACGCCAACTGCGTGATGCTGAAGCACGAGGACTGGCCGGGGCTGGAGAAGATCACCGCCCTGCGCGGCTTCGAGGCCGACGGCTCCATGCGGCCGATCTCGATCCTGTGCGGCAACGGCGGCCTGTTCCTCGACTTCGAGACCGAGCGCGGCGCGGACGGGGCGATGACCGGCTACGCCTTCCCCGACATGCTGGTCGAGTTGGTCGAGCACGCGCGCGCCGGTCGCCGCGACGCGGCCCATGACCTGTTCGACGCCCACCTGCCGCTGCTGCGCTACGAGCATCAGCAGGGTGTCGGCCTGGCCGTGCGCAAGTACATCCTCCGGAAGCGCGGCGTGATCGCCAGCGACGCCCAGCGCAAGCCGGCGGCGACGCTCTCCGCCACGGCCCGGGCCGAGGTGGACTACCTGCTCGAACGGCTGGCGCGCTTCGACCCACGCGCCCGCGCGACCAAGGACAACTGACCATGGATCTCGGTATTTCCGGAAGGACCGCGCTGGTGCTCGGCGCCTCCAGCGGCCTGGGCCGCGCCATCGCGCTGGGCCTGGCCCGCGAGGGCGTCGACGTCGCCATCGCCGCCCGCAACCAGGGCGCCCTGAGCGCTCTGGCGGGCGAGATCGAGGACCTGGGCGTCAGGGCGCTGCCGCTGGCCTGGGACCTCGCCGACCTGGGCGTCATCAGCCGCAACGTCACCGCGGTCGAGGAGACGCTGGGCGGGGTCGACATCCTGATCAACAACACCGGCGGTCCGCCGCCCACCTCGGCCTACGGCCAGGGCGCCGATCTGTGGACGGCGCAGTTCCAGGCCATGGTGGCCTCGGTCATCGCCATCACCGACCGTGTGCTGCCCGGCATGCTGGCCCAGCGCTGGGGCCGGATCATCACCTCGACCTCGTCCGGCGTCGTCGCGCCGATCGCCAACCTCGCCATCTCCAACGCCCTGCGGCTGTCGCTGGTCGGCTGGTCCAAGACCCTGGCCCGCGAGGTCGCGAAGGAGGGGGTGACCTGCAACGTCGTCGTCCCCGGCCGCATCGCCACCGACCGCACCCGCTTCCTGGACGAAAAGCGCGCCGAGCGGGAGGGGCGGAGCCTGGACCAGGTCGAGGCCAGCAGCCTCGGCGCCATTCCCGTCGGCCGCTACGGCCGGCCCGAAGAGTACGCGGACGTGGTGGCGTTCCTCGCCTCGGCCCGCGCGTCCTACATCACCGGCTCGACCGTCCGCGTGGACGGCGGCCAGATCGCCTCCATCTGAGAAAGCCCGCCGCCATGTCGCTCGCTCCAGATCTCAAGGCCACGCTCGAGACCATCTCGACCGGCACCCTGACCACCATCCTGCTCAAGAAGGGGCTGCGGAACGTCTGGATGCGGGGGGCGCTGCCCTATGCCACCGGCGGCGCGCGCGTGGCGGGCAAGGCCTTCACCATGCGCTTCGTGCCCGCCCGCGAGGACCTGGCGACGCCGGCCTCCTGGGCCTCGCCGACCTCGACCCGCGCGGCCATCGAAGAGATGCCGGAAGGGGTGGTGGTCGTGATCGACGGCCAGGGCTGCACGGACGCCGGCGTGTTCGGCGACATCCTCTGCGCCCGGATGGTCAAGCGTGGCGTGACCGCCATGGTCACCGACGGCGTGGTGCGTGACGCGGTAGGCGTGAAGGCCACCGGCCTGCCGGTCTGGTGCGCCGGCGTCGCCGCTCCGCCGTCCGTCGCCGGCCTGACCTTCGTCGGCTGGCAACAGCCGGTCGCCTGTGGCGGCGTCGCCATCTTCCCCGACGACGTGATCGTCGCCGATGACGACGGCGCCGTCGTCATTCCGGCCGACATCGTGGAAGAGGTCGCCGAACTGGGCGTCGAACAGGAGCGGCTGGAAGGCTGGATCGTGTCCGAGGTCGAGCGCGGCGTGAAGCTGCCCGGCCTCTACCCCGCCAACGACGAGACCAAGGCCCGCTACGAAGCCTGGAAGACGGCCCAGAGCCTGTAGAGCCAAGGAGTTCCGATGATTATCCGCGCCGCCGCCATCGCCCTCGCCGCCGGCCTCGCCCTGGCCGGTCCCGCCGCCGTCGCCCAGGACGAGGCGCCCGTCGTCTCCACCGGCCGCGCGCCGGTCGAGCAGACGACCTTCCGCACCCTGGACAACTCCACGCCGCCGCTGACCGGCTACCTGTTCCGGCCGCAGGGCGTCAGCGGCAAGGCGCCGGCGATCGTGCTGATGCACAGCCGCGACGGCGTCTATTCCAGCCGCGCCGACGGGGACTACAAGGCCTCGACCCTGACCCCGCGCATGAAGTGGTGGGGGCAGTACTGGGCCGGCCGCGGCTACTATGTGCTGGTGGTGGACAGCTACGGCGCGCGCGGCTTTCCGCAGGGCGTGGCCGACGTGCCCGTGAAGGAGCGCCCCGCCTCGATCGACGATGTCGACGTCCGCCCGCTCGACGCCTTCGGCGCGCTGCAATACCTGCGCAAGGTTCCGGGCGTGGACGGCGACCGCATCGGCCTGATGGGGTTCTCGAACGGCGGGACCGCGACGCTGGCCGCCATGGCCGACGACAAGCCGGGCGACATGCGCAAGATCGGCTTCCGGGCGGGCGTCGCCCTCTATCCGTTCTGCAGCCTGAAGAAGCGTTTCGACAAGAGCGGCTACAAGCCGTACGCGCCGGTCCGGGTCTTCATGGGCGCCGACGACAAGGGCTCCTCGCCGGAGGCCTGCCAGGCGCTGGTCGATCGAAGCGCGAAGAAGAATGGCGACATCGCGCTGACCCTGTACGCGGGGGCCGCGCACGGCTTCGACGAGCCGGGCAAGACCAACCAGGCCAAGCCCGCCAGCGCCACCGCCACCGAAGACGTCCGCGCCAAGGCGGCGGCCTTCTTCGAACAGGCCCTGGCGCCGCGCTGAGCCGATAGAAAGGAGCAGGCCGTGCCCGGGAATGCGGCGGCGGCCGAAGTTCGCCTCAGGATGGGCCCATTCGTTCGAAAAGCTCTTGCCGCGCGATGATCATGGATCATTTAACCAGAGCGGGTAGTTGGGCCCGCTACCGACTCATGCTTTGTGAGCCGGCTTGAGAATCAGCCGCCGGGAGAGGGGGCTTCATGAGTTCTCGTCTCTCTGCAAAGGCGGGCCTTGCGATCAGGAAGCTTCGGCTGGCCGGCGGATGGACGCTGGCGCAGCTCAGCGAGCGTTCCGGCGTGCCGTTGTCGACCCTGTCCAAGGTCGAGCTCGGCCAGACGTCGCTCAGCTATGAAAACCTGCTGCGCATCTGCAAGGGCCTAGAGATCGACATGGCCCGGCTGATCCGGGCCGAGGCCGAGGGCATGGTCGGCGCGACCGGCGCGGGCGAACCGCCGCCGGCCCTGGGCCGACGCGCGGTTGTTCGGGCCGGCGAGGGCGATCCGGTCGCCTCACCGTTCGGCCAGGGACGCGCGATCGGCGCCGACCTGATGCGCAAGGCTTTCCGCCCACTGGTGCTGACGATCGAGCCCACCGCGCCCGATGCGGCCGTGGAACTGCAGCACGACGACGGCGAGGCCTATCTGATGGTGCTGGAAGGTGATGTCGCGCTGCGCTGCGAACTCTACGCCCCGCTGCGTCTGACCCAGGGAGACAGCGTCTACTTCGACGCCCGCGCCGGCTACGCCCTGGTCAACGAACAGACCGCCGTGTCCCGGGTGCTGCTGGTGTTCGCCGGCGACCGCTGATCCCCGTTCGACGAGCTCGGGTCCGGCTGGATTCTCACATTTAACCAAATGTTTGCTGTTTCTTGAAAGCCATAGGCCCTCAACCGGACTTGTCGGGGCGTCGGGTCTTGCTCGCTTTCACATCGTCGATGGGCCTTCCCGCGAAGGCCGCTGCAAGCCCGCCGGCGTTTAACGCCGGAACGGCGCCGACGAGCGCCATGGGCCTTGGAAACCTCGTTTCCAGACCGGTCTTGCGCCATCCGACGAAAAATCTTCGCCGATCCCCGCTTTGGGCCAGGGTGCCCCGCCGGGCCTTCGATGTCCGGCTATCGCTCGGTCAAGGATTTGAAGAATATAATGAATTGGTCCGCTCGGGGGCTGCTGGCTTCGCGGGCTCGCAACAAGAATGCGGCCCAGGCGCGAAGGTCGGCACGGACAAGACGTCGCAGTTCGACAAACTGAGCGAAGTCATCGCCGCCGTTAACCAGATGGATCATGTCCCTCAGCAGAATAGTCCGCGGGCAGGGGAAGCAGCCTCGGCGACACGATCGCCGGCCGCATTCGCCTGCAAGCGAATCTGACGGGCCAAGGGGGGCTAGTGGAAACCAACGACCAGACGTTCCGGCTGCAGCCGAACCTCAGCCTCGACCAGGCGCCGCCGCTGCGGGACGCGCTTCTCGCGCGCCGTGGCGCGCCGCTCGTCATCGACGCCTCGGATGTGGAGCGCCTGAGCGGTCCATGCTTCCAGGTGCTCGCCGCCGCTCGCAAGACCTGGGAGGCCGACGGCCAACCGGTGACCTTCGCCTCATTCTCTCCCGCCTTTGAAAACGGTCTCGTCCTGATGGGCGCGGCCGGCTGGACCAGCCCGCAAGAGGACACCCTCCCGTGAGCCTGACCATCCTCGCCGTCGACGATTCCCGCACCATCCGCGAGATGCTGAACCACACGCTGAAGCAGGCCGGCTACCAGGTCCTGACGGCCGAGGACGGCGTGCACGGGCTGGAGGTCCTCCAGACCGAGCGTCCGGACGTCATCGTCACCGACATCAACATGCCGCGCCTCGACGGGTTCGGCTTCATCGAGGCCGTCCGGGCCGAGGGCGCCTCGAAGGCGACCCCGATCCTGGTCCTGACG
>JBIICO010000199.1:0-6482 GCA_044238855.1 Caulobacter sp. | reverse complement strand
CTACGTCACCGACGCCATGATCACCTTCAAGGGCGGCGTGAACGGCGAGGACTGGACGCCGGAGAACTACAACAAGCGCTACTACGGCTCGATGCCGCTGCGCCGAGGCCTGGAGCTGTCGCGCAACGCCATGACGGTCCGCCTCGCCCAGAGCGTGGGCATGAAGAAGATCGTCGCCCTGATCGAGAAGTTCGGCATCGTGAAGGGCATGCAGCCTGTGCTGGCCATGGCGCTGGGGGCGGGGGAGACCACGCCCTTCAAGCTGACCTCGGCCTACACCGCCTTCGTCAACAACGGCCGCATGGCGCAGCCGCACCTGATCGAGCTGGTCCAGGACCGCGAGGGCAAGGTCATCTACCGGGCCGACCGTCGCGACTGCAAAGGCTGCACCGCCGGCTTCAACGGCGACGAAAGCCCGCGCCTGCCCGCGGCCGGCGAGCAGATCATCGATCCGGTCACGGCCTTCCAGATCGCCTCGATGCTCGAGGGCGTGGTCCAGCGCGGGACCGCCACCCAGGCCCGCGTGCTGGGCCGCCCGGTGGCCGGCAAGACCGGCACCACCAACGAGTACCGCAGCGCCTGGTTCGTGGGCTTCACCCCGGACATCGTGGTCGGGGTCTTCATCGGCTTCGACGACAACCGTTCGCTGGGCGAGGGCGAGGCCGGCGGCGTCTCGGCCCTGCCGATCTTCATCAACTTCATGCAGGAGCCCTCGCTGCAGGCCCTGCCGAAGGCGCCGTTCAAAGCGCCGAAGACGGCCAAGTTCGCCATGGTCGGCGGCCAGCGCGAGGCGTTCCGTCCCGGCGCCGAGCCCAAGGCCCCGGTCGGCCCGGTGCGTCCGCAGGACGGCCCGGTCTCCTACGAACAGGCCTGGCCGGGCGGTCAGCTGAACAACGCGCCGCCGCCGCCGCCCCAGCCGGCGGCCAAGCCGAAGCTCCCCGACGACTTGAGCGGATTGTATTGAGGAGCGGGGCAGCCTATTTGGCCCCCTCCGCTACACCGAAGGTGATTTCATGAGACCGGATGTCGAGGCCGCCAAGGCCGACATCGAGCAGTCCGCCGGACTGCTCAGGAGGCGTCTTTGACTGGGATGTCGCACTAAGACACCTGGACGAGCTGGACGCCCGTTCCGAAGACCCCACGCTGTGGGACAAGCCCTCCGAGGCCCAGGCCCTGATGCGCGAGCGCCAGCAGCTGGCGGACCGCATCAATGCCGTGAAGTCCCTGGAAAAGGACCTCGCCGACGCGCTGGAGTACGCTGAGCTGGCGGACATGGAGAGCGACGAGTCGCTGCTCGAGGACGCCCGCGCCCAGCTGAAGGACATCAAGGCCCGCGCCGCCAAGGCCGAGCTGGAGGCCCTGCTGTCGGGCGAGGCGGACGGCAACGACGCCTATATCGAGATCAACTCCGGCGCCGGCGGGACCGAGTCCTGCGACTGGGCCGGCATGCTGCTGCGCATGTACACCCGCTGGGCCAACGCCCACGGCTATTCGGTCGAGCTGGTCGAGGAGACCTCGGGCGACCAGGCCGGGATCAAGTCGGCGACGCTCCAGATCAAGGGCCAGAACGCCTACGGCTGGCTCAAGACCGAGGCCGGCGTGCACCGCCTCGTGCGCATCAGCCCCTATGACGCGGCCGCCAAGCGGCACACCTCCTTCGCCTCGGCCTGGGTCTATCCCGTGGTCGACGACACGATCGAGATCGAGATCAACCCGGCGGACGTGCGCACCGACACCTACCGCGCGAGCGGCGCCGGCGGTCAGCACATCAACAAGACCGACTCGGCCGTGCGCCTGACGCACATCCCGACCGGCATCGCCGTCGCCTGCCAGGCGGGCCGCAGTCAGCACCAGAACCGCGAGGAAGCGTGGAAGATGCTCCGCGCCCGCCTCTACGAGGTCGAGTTGCAGAAGCGCGAAGCCGCCGCCCAGGCCCTGGAAGACCAGAAGACCGACATCGGCTGGGGTCACCAGATCCGCAGCTACGTCCTGCAGCCGTACCAGATGGTGAAGGACCTGCGCACCGGGGTGGAAACTTCGGACACAAGCGGCGTGCTCGACGGCGACCTGGACGACTTCATGGGCGCCGCGCTAGCCCAACGCGTCGGCGCGACCCGCGACGCGGTCGAGGGATAGGCAGCCACTCTTGCGCCATGCGCGATTTCGTAGTCGTTTCGCCTTGGGGTTGTCCCTTGGGAGTGAAGCGCGTGTGGATGTTCGACGACTGGAACGCGTACGACAGTCTGGCGACTCGCTGGGGGCCGCCGGAGGACGACACGACCGAGGTCGACGAGGTCGTCGTCGTCGGCAAGAAGCGCCTGCCTTGGGAAGTTATCGACGGCGAAGATCTCAATCCGCTGGGCCCGATCGATTATGGCCCGCCGGACTTCCAGCCCGACCCGCCCGGCGGCGTGCCTGGCGAGGCAACTGACGACGATGAATGCCCCGCCACGGCGGGCCTCTCGGCGGAGGCAAAGCGAGAGAAGGAGATCGACGCGGCCGCCGCCTCGATCATGCGTGAGATCCTCGCCCAGCCCGACAGCAACATCTACGAGTACGGCGCGCTCATCTACGTCGACGACGAGGGCAACGTGAAGACCACGGCATTGACGCGTGGAACACCCACCTCGGTGCCGAACATGAACATGGCGGGCATCTCGTCATACGCTCAGGTGGTCGGCATCGTGCACAGCCACCCGTCGTTCCACTTCGACCCCGCAGCCCCGCTGAAGACGTTGTTTCCTTCCGCGAACCACCTGGTTGGTGGCAATCTTACCGGCGACTGGATGACCTATGACTGGATCGCCGCGCAGGTTACGGCAGCAGGCGGCGACGCCAGCGATCTGCGACAGTACATCGCCGGTTACGACGGCACGGACCATCGCCTGATGGAGTACGACGGTGAAGACAGGGACAACGAGACGCTCGGCGAGGAAGTCGATCGCGATCTCAGGGTCTGCGGCGTCGGCGGCGGCGACTAGTGCGGTTCTCGCGGTCCTCGTGGCCGCGTGCGCTGGGCCGGTGCGGGCGCTCGAGCCGCCGCCCGCCGCCGAACATCCCCGACCGGCGGAGCAGGTCCGCTGGCAGGGAGCGTTCGACTGTGCCCGCCGACAGTTCACCGTCGGGCTCGTGGCCAGGCCGGGGCGCGACGTTCGCCTGGAGCGCCTGGAGCAGGATGGGCGCGCGCTCGCCGGCGTCGGCGGCGTCAATGCAGGGCTGGCCCCGCTGACCCACCTTCGGCGGTTCGAGGTGCGCTGCGCCGAAACCTTCGATCTTCTGGTGATAGAGGGTTCGGTGGTCCGGCCGGGCGAACCACTCAGGAACCTGACCGTCGAGACCGTGATCGAGGCGGGGCGGCTGCAAACCTCGGAGGCCCGGCCGACACCGTCCTACGGGGCGGACGGGCCAGACGCGCGGTAGCGCGGCGGGCCCTTCGAACGCCGGCTACTCCGCCGCCGCCGGTTGAGCCTCGGCCACCACCGCTTCGCGAGCCTTCACGCCCAGCACGGTCCACGCCAGTCCGGCCGCGACCAGCAGCAGCACCGCGTCGGCGATCCAGCCCATGGGGTCGTTCATGCGGCCGCCGTACAGCACGCCGTGCAGCACCGCCGTCAGCGCCAGCGCGCCGGCCGAGGCCAGGCGCAGGCGTCTGCTGAGCTGCCGCGGCGTCCAGACGGTCGCCAGGGCCACGCTCGCCGCCGTGGCGGCGGCCCAGACGGCCAGCGGCGGCGCGGCGGGCAGGGCGACGGCCACGGCCGCAGAGGCCGCGAAGCCGAACGGCTGGCTCCACACCGTGGCGATCCACACCCGCTCCCAGCGCGGCGCGGGTCGGCCCTTGGCGCGGCGGCGGGCCAGCCAGATGGCGACGCCGCTGGACGTCACCGCCGTCAGGCCCAGGCCCAGCACGCAGTAGACGATCTTCAGCAGCGCGCCGCCGAACCAGCCGAAGTGGATCGGCGCCAGCGCCTGGATGATCTGCTCGCCCAGGTTCATGTCCTCGAACCGCTTGGAGTAGATCAGCTTGCCGTGGCGGTCGAAGGTGTAGGTGTCGCCGCGCGACAGCGTGCCGGGCCTGGCGGCGTTGATCAGGATCGCGCCGCCTTCCTCGCCCGGATGCTCCAGGATGACGAGCACGGGCGTGTAGCCCGGCGCTTTCTCGCGGATCACCTGGATGGCCGCCGGGATGTCGGGCAGCGCAGCCGGGCGCGGGTCGTCGACCGGATGCGGCGGCGTGAACAGGGCGTAGGCTTTCTCGGTGTCGCCCTTGAACACGGCCAGCGCCAGGACGCCGACGATCACCACGGTCAGCCCCAGCAGCGCGCCGCTCAGCGACACGGCGATGTGGAAGGGCAGGGCCCAGACGCCGATCCGGTTGTGGAGGTCGGCCTCCTGCAGGCGCTTGGAGCCGCCCCAGCGCAGGTGGAAGGCGTCCTTGAACACCCGCGGGTGGGCCAGCACGCCGGAGATCAGCGACGACAGCAGCGCCACACCGGTCAGGCCGACGACGAACATCCCCCAGCTGCGCGGCAGATGCAGGTAGATGTGCATCGTCGTCATGAACTCGGTCCACTCGTGGCGCGCGGCGGAGAGGATGCTCCCCTCGCCGTCGAAGACATACTCGGGATCGTGCCCTTGGCCCGGCGTATCGACGTACATCGTGAAGCGCGGCAGGTCCCCGGAGGGCGGATAGAGGAACAGATGCTCGGCGCCCTTGTGCCGGGCGATCGCCTGTTCGGCGGCCCGCTGGATGGCGGCCGGCTCGACGGCGGCCAGCTGCGGCGCGTCGGGCTGCTCCCAGCGCTTGAACTCCTCGGTGAACACCGCCACCGAGCCGGAGAAGCAGACGAGATAGATCAGCGCCGCGAAGGCGAGGCCCAGCGCGGAATGGCCGGCCAGGACGGCGCGGACGAAGCCGGACGGGATTTTCGGCCAGATCGGCTTGCTCATGAGAACCCCTTAATCGCCGAGGCGGTGAAGGTGACGACCGTGACACCCACCAGCACGGCGGTGGCGCGCAGGATCCTGTTGTCGGCCAGGGTCCAGGCCATGGCCCCGCCCCACAGGACGGGCACCAGCAGGCCGCCGATCACCATCCGGGTCTGGGGCTCGCCCGGAACCCAGACGGTCCAGGCCAGGCCCACGCCCATCGCTGCGATGCCGCCGATCGGCCCGGCCAGGGCCCCGCGCAGCCATCCGCGCCAGGCCTTGGACGCTCGGTCGGACGGCTCCAGGGCCAGCTCGCGCGGCGGGCGCTTCTTCGGGTCGCGGATCTGCACGCCGGCGGCGATAAGCGCCAGGCCGGCGAAGGGGATGATGGCGAAGGCCGCGAACGGCCCCCGCGCCGCGCCCAGCAGGAAGCCCGACGCGATCACGGTGGCCAGGATCGCGATCCAGCCCGCGACGATCAGCCAGGGCCGACCGGCGTCGCGCTTCCGCCATGCTCGTCGCAGCAGCAGCGCTGATCCCATGCCGGCGGCGAGCAGCAGTCCGCAGCCGGCGAGCGTCGCCGTCGGGGTCACCAGCGGGTCTCGAGGATGATGCCGACGACGCGCGGCGCCCCCAGCATCGCCAGGTTCTCTGGCCGCTGTTCGTACATCACGTACTCGGCGTCGAAGAGATTGTTGCCGTAGGCGTAGACGCCCCAGCGCTCGTTCTCCCAGCCGACCTTGGCATTGACCAGGGTGCGGGCCTTGAGCTGCCAGTTGGCGGCCTGGCTGGCGCCGGTCCCGCTGAACTGGTCGCCGCGGTAGCTGGCGTTGACGTTGGCGACGATGCCGTTGTCCCAGCGCCAGTCGGCGCCGGCGGCGGCGGTCCAGTGCGGGGCGAAGGCGAATTCCGAGCCGGTCAGGAAGGTGGTCAGCGAGCCGACCGTGACCTCGAACTCGTCGAACTCGGTGCGGGTGTGACCGATGGAGGCGTACCAGCCGAAGTCGGCGGTCGGCTGGTGGTAGAGCTCGACCTCGAAGCCGTACAGATGCGACTTGCCGGCGTTCTCGGTCTGGTAGTCGAAGCTGTTGAGGCCCAGGTTCACCGACACCTGCTGGTCGGTCCAGTCGACGTAGAAGGCGTTGGCGTTCAGCGTGAGGCTGCGGTCCAGCCACTGGGTGCGGAGCGAAATCTCGTAGTTCCAGGTGTACTCGGGATCGTAGGCCACGACGGCCGAGCGGGCCTGGTTGACGGTGGAGCCGCCCGAGCGGTAGCCGCGCTGGACCACGAAGCTGGCCGAGATGTCGTCGGTGAAGTCGTACTTCACGCCGAGCTTGGGCAGGAAGGCCTCGAACTCGCGGCTGGTCGCCGGGGCGCTGGCGCTTGCTTGGCTGACGAAGATGCCGACCACGGTGTTCAGGCCGTCGATGATCGGCGCGTAGAGCCCATAGAGGGCGCGATCGGGATAGGCGCCGGCGAAGACAGCGGTCTGGTCGACGGCCAGGACGTTCTCTTCGCGGTCGTAGCGGAAGCCGGCCAGGATCGAGAGCCTGTCG
>JBIICO010000162.1:0-7871 GCA_044238855.1 Caulobacter sp. | reverse complement strand
CGGGTGAAGACCCTCGCCTGCGGCATCTGCGGATCGGACCTGCACGCTCTGCATCATCTCGACCACATGGTGGCGATGGGCAAGCGTTCGGGCGGCGGCGGCGACCTGGACCCGGCCAAGGATATCGTCTTCGGCCACGAGTTCTGCGGCGAGGTGCTTGAGGGCGGGCCCGGCGCGACGCGATTCAAGGCCGGCACGCGCGTGGTCTCCATGCCCGTGAACATGAGCCCGACCAGCTTCGACGCCGTCGGCTACTCCAACAAGTATCCCGGCGGCTTCGCGGAGCGGATGATCCTGACCGAGATGCTGCTGCTGGAAGTGCCCAATGGCCTCTCCACCGAGCACGCCGCCCTGACGGAGCCGATGGCCGTCGGCGACCACGCGGTGGCCAGCGCGGCGCTGGACAAGAACTCCGTCGCCCTGGTGATCGGCTGCGGCCCCGTGGGTCTGGCCGTGATCGCGGCGCTGAAGGTGCGCGGCCACGGGCCGATCATCGCCGCCGACTTCTCGCCCCGCCGCCGCAAGGCCGCCGAGGCCATGGGCGCGGACGTGATCATCGACCCCGCCGTCGAGGGGCCGCACACCAAATGGGCCGACTTCGGCGTGCCGATGACCGGCGAGGCGATGCGCGCGGCGCTGTTTTCCGGCGCCCAGGGCGGCCGGCCGGTGGTGTTCGAGTGCGTCGGCGCCCCCGGTGTGCTGCAGAGCGTGATCGAGGGCTGCCCGACCAAGGCCCAGATCATCGTCGCCGGCGTCTGCATGGAGGCCGACAGGATCGAGCCCTCGCTATGCATCAACAAGCAGCTCGATATGCGGTTCGTGCTCGGCTACGCGCCCGACGAGTTCGCCCAGAGCCTGTTCAACATCGCCGAAGGCAAGATCAACGTCGAACCCTGGATCACCTCGACCGTCGGCCTCGACGGCGTCGCCCAGGCGTTCGAGGATCTCGGCAATCCCGAGGGCAACGTGAAGATCCTGGTGAAGCCGAACGGCTGATCGAGCCCCCCTTATCGGGGGACGGATACACAAGGTGATGATCTAGGCTCCTCCTGTCCGACTGGAGGGGCCTTCTTCTTGCGCACCGTGTTTTCCCGTACCGCCCTGCTCGGCCTGCTGCTGGCCGCCTGCTCGCCCGCTGTTGCTCCGGCCGCGACGGCCGTGCCCGACGCCGTGCGCAAGCCGGTCGAGGCCTATTACACCGAGAACCTCAAGGACATGGTCGATCCGGAACAGCCGGACGCCTTCAAGATCTCCGTGCCGCCGGCGATGTACTCGCGCATCGACGTGAACGGCGACGGCATCCCCGACTGGAAGGTCGACTATGAGAAGGCCCAGAATGCCTCGTTCTTCTGCGGAACAGGCGGCTGTCTGCGACAGATCTACGTCTCGCACGGCGGGACCCATGTCCTGGCCTTCGAACGCACCGTCCGGGAATTCAAGCTGGGCAAGGCGAACGGCGAGCGCATCCTGGACATCGACTTCCACGGCAGCACCTGCGGCGGGGCGGGCGTCGAGGAATGCCCGCGCCGCTACGCCTGGGACACCGCGCTGGGCCGCTTCATCGAGCGTCCGAACAAGAAGGGCGACGGTTGGCTGGAGGACGGCCCCTCCCCCGTCGTCACGACCCCGCTGGCCGCCGCGCCGGCGGAGGTGCGCGCCCAGATCGAGCGTCGCGTCGGCCTGTGCAAAGCGATCGGCGGCGGCTATCGCGTCGAGGACGGCCCGTTCAATGACCTGCCCGACCTGAACGGCGACGGCGTCCGCGACTGGGTGGTCGGCACGTCCTACGACACCTGCGACCTGAGCGAAGCGCCCGAGGGAACGCAGTCCCCGCTCCTGCCGGTGACCATCATGGTCAGCAAGGACGGCGGGTTCGTCGCCGCCTGGGAAGGCGCGGACCAGATGTGGGGCGTCGACCTGCTGCCATCGCCCCGCTTCATGACCCTGGAAGGCCAGGAAGGCTGCCGCTTCAGGACGAGCGCGGACGCGTGCAAGCGCGCGCCGTGGCGGTGGGACGGATCGAAGATCGTCCGCATGCCATAGCTGGACGCGAGCGGGCGACAGGTGGAGTATCCCCGCAACAGGGAGACCTCCGCATGAAAAGCCTGCTCGTCGCCGTCGCGCTCGGCGCCGCCATCGTCGCCGCCCCGGCTTTCGCCGCGCTGCAGCCAGGCGTGAAAGCGCCCGACTTCACCGCCACCGCTTACCTCGGCGGCAAGGCCACGCCATTCAGGCTGTCGCAGGCGCTGAAGAAGGGCCCGGTGGTGCTCTATTTCTTCCCCTCGGCCTACACCAAGGGCTGCACGATCGAGGCTAACGAGTTCGCCGAGGCCACGGCCGAGTTCAACGCCATGGGCGCGACCGTGATCGGCGTGACCGCCGGCGCGACCGAACGGCTGGCGGATTTCTCCAAGGAGCACTGCCGCGACA
This sequence comes from Caulobacter sp., assembly GCA_044238855.1. GTDB lineage: Bacteria > Pseudomonadota > Alphaproteobacteria > Caulobacterales > Caulobacteraceae > Caulobacter. Next base: position 5,441 of record JBIICO010000162.1, on the reverse strand, counting down.
AGTTCGCCGTCGCCGCCGTCTCCAGGGACACCATCAAGGCCTACGACGCCACTCTGGCGATGAAGCCGGAGTGGTCGGAGCGGACAAGCTACGTCATCGCTCCCAACGGCAACGTGATCTACACCTTCAGTGACCTGCAGAACCCCGTCGAGCACGTGGTCAAAACCAAAGCGGCCGTGAAGGCCTGGCGGGCGAAGAACCCGAAGTAGCGATCAGGAGTCGTTGCGGCTCTTCTTCGGATCGGATTCCGGTCCGCAGCCGACCTTGGCGCACATCCGGCGGGTCATCGCTTGCTGAATGATCGGGATGTAGCGCGCCATCTGCTGCTGCGACGCCTGCATGTAGGCGGGCATTTTGGCAAGCAGGGAGCGCCCCGCGGCGGACTCATAGAAATCGGCGGCGGCGCAGAGTTCGCCCTCGGTGAAGGTCGCCGTCATCGGCGGAACCATGTCGGTAATCATCGACGGCAGCACTTCGCGCAGGCCCTCGTTGGCCGCTTCGAGGATTTGCTGCCGCTGGTTCGCGTCGAGCCTGTCGGCGTTCGGCATGCCCTGCAGCATTGCCGGGATCATCGCGTCCATCATCGCGACCATCATCTTTTCCATGTCGAGCGCCTTCAGGTAGCGCCTGGCGCAGGCTTCGGATGCGGCCCCGATGGCGGTCGGCGCGGGCTCCGCGGCGACCGCCGGCGTAGCGAACGAGGTCGCGGCGGACGTGGCGAAGAGCACGGCGCAGACGGCGGAGCGGATGGTACGCGTCATGATGGCAGATCCCCCTTACTGCCGCGCGACCTTGCCATGGCCGCCCGATGCGCCGCAATCCCGCCCGTCGCTTGCCTTTGCGCCGTTTCTCGCGTACTAGCGCGCCTCTTCACGGAAGGCGGTCTATCGCGGAGCCTTCAATGGGTCGGGAAACTCCCGTCCGCCGCGACAGAGCCATCGTGACCTGGGCCCCTTCCGGCCCGGGCCGCGCCGCCCTCCACACATGGAAGAGGAAAGCTATGGCTCTTTACGAGCACGTGGTCATCGCGCGGCAGGACATCTCGCCGCAGCAGGCCGAACAACTCAACGAAGATCTGAAGACCCTCATCGAGGGCGCCGGCGGCCACATCGCCAAGATCGAGTACTGGGGTCTCCGGAACCTCACCTACCGCATCAAGAAGAACCGCAAGGGTCACTACTCCCTGCTGGCGATCGACGCTCCGGCCGACGCCGTCAAGGAAATGGAACGCCAGCTGTCGATCAACGAAGACGTGCTGCGCTACATGACCATCCGCGTCGAGGAACTCGACCTGGAACTGTCGCCGGTTCTGGCCCGTCGCGATCGCGAACGTTCGGATCGCCCCGAGCGCTCGGATCGTCCCGATCGTCCGCGCGAAGACTTCGCGGCCGCGTAAGGGAGACTGAGAAACATGACCGACACCACCACCGCTCCCGAAGCGACCTCGGCTCCGGCCTCGACCGGCGGCGCTCGCCGTCCGTTCTACCGCCGCCGCAAGGTCTGCCCGTTCTCCGGCGCCAACGCCCCGAAGATCGACTACAAGGACGTCAAGCTCCTGCAGCGCTACGTTTCCGAGCGCGGCAAGATCGTCCCGTCGCGGATCACCGCCGTCTCGGCCAAGAAGCAACGCGAACTGGCCAAGGCCATCAAGCGCGCCCGCTTCCTCGCCCTGCTCCCCTACGTCGTGAAGTAAGAGAGGAAAGACCATGAAAGTCATTCTGCTCGAACGCGTCGAAGGCCGGGGTGTCCTGGGCGACGTCGTCACCGTCAAGGACGGCTTCGCGCGCAACTATCTGCTGCCGCGCAGCAAGGCCCTCCGCGCCACCGCCGCGAACCTGAAGGTCTTCGACGCCCAGCGCGCCGAGATCGAAGTTCGCAACGCCAAGGCCAAGGAAGCCGCCAGCGCCGCCGGTGAAAGCCTGGACGGCACCTCGTACATCCTGATCCGTCAGGCCGGCGAGAGCGGCCAGCTGTACGGCTCGGTCGCCGGCCGCGACGTCGCCGACATCGTCAGCGCCGAAGGCGGCAAGGTCGACCGGTCGATGGTCATCCTCGACAAGCCGATCAAGACGCTGGGCGTTCACGACGTGAAGGTGAAGCTCCACCCGGAAGTCACCGTCACCGTCCAGATCAACATCGCCCGCAGCCAGGACGAAGCCGAGCGCCAGGCGCGCGGTGAAAACGTCATCACCTCGCAATTCGAGGAAGAAGCGGCGATCGCGGCGGAAGCCGCGGCCGACCTGCTCGAAGGCGGCGCCGGCTCGCACGAAGGCATGGGCGAAGAGTACTAGTCGCTCCTCGACCATCGTCTCGAAGATCAGGGCGGCCCGGATTTCCGGGCCGCCCTTTTCCTTGGCCGGAAGGCCGACTTGCCGCTGCGTCCGACTCCGGCGAACATACACGGAACTCCACAGCAGATTGACGGGTGCGACGGATCGGCAAATGCCATCCGGAGCCCCCGGCGTTAACCTACGTCCATGGCCATCATCCCAGCCCTCGACCTGCGTCCCGTACCGACGAACGACGTGCCCATCCAGGCCGCGCCCTCGAACATCGAGGCCGAGCAAGCGCTGCTGGGCATCCTGATGTACGACAACGCCGCCTACGAGCGGTTGAGCGACCAACTGCAGGGTCGCCACTTCTACGAGCCGTTCCACCAGCGGCTGTTCTCCTCGATCGAAAACCACATCAAAAAGGGCCAGCTGGCCGAGCCGATCCTGCTGGCCGAGGAGTTCAAGAACGACCCGGCGTTCCAGGAGCTGGGCGGCATCCGCTACCTGGCCGACCTCTTCGAACGCGCGCCGCCCGCCGCCAACGCGCCAGACTACGGGCGCGCCATCTACGACCTGGCCCTGCGTCGCGACCTCATCCGCATCGGCGGCGAGATCATGGTCGAGGCCCAGGGCGCCGACCCCGACATCACGGCCCGCGACCAGATCGAACAGGCGGAACAGAAGCTCTACGGCCTGGCCGAAAGCGGGACGGCCACCGGCGGCTTCGTCGAATTCTCCCAGGCCCTGACCGGCGCCGTGCAGATGGCGGCCGAGGCCTACGCCCGCGACGGCGGGCTGGCGGGCATTTCCACCGGCCTAACCGACCTGGACCGCCAGCTCGGCGGCCTGCACCCGTCCGACCTTCTGATCCTCGCCGGCCGCCCCTCGATGGGGAAGACGGCGCTGGCCACCAACATCGCCTTCAACGTCGCCCGCAACTACGCCTGGGAGCCGCAACCCGACGGCACGCGCAAGACGGTCAGCGGCGGCGTCGTGGCCTTCTACTCGCTGGAAATGAGCGCCGAGCAGCTGGCCATGCGTATCCTCGCCGACGTTTCCGGCGTGTCGGGCGACAAGCTCCGCAAGGGCGAGATCGACGCCAGCGAGTTCGGCCGGCTGCGCGACGGCGCCATCGAGGTGCAGGAAGCGCCGCTGTACGTGGACGCCACCGGCGGCCTGTCGATCGCCAAGCTGACCGCCCGCGCCCGCCGCCTGAAGCGCGCGGTGGGCCTGGACCTGATCGTCATCGACTACCTGCAGCTGGTCACCACCGACGGCGGCGGCAAGGACGCCAACCGCGTGCAGGAAGTCTCGGCCATCACCGGCGGCCTGAAGGCGCTGGCGAAGGAGCTGAACGTGCCGGTGATCGCCCTGTCGCAGCTGTCGCGCCAGGTTGAGAACCGCGAAGACAAGAAGCCCCAGCTCTCCGACCTGCGGGAATCCGGCTCGATCGAGCAGGACGCCGACGCGGTCATGTTCGTGTACCGCGAGGCCTATTATCTGGGCCGGATGGAACCCCGCGAGGGCACGCCCGAGCACATGACCTGGCAGGAGGAGATGGACAAGATCGCCAACGTCGCCGAGGTCATCATCGGCAAGCAGCGTCACGGCCCCATCGGCACGGTGAAGCTGCACTTCAACTCCGACACCACCCGCTTCGGCAACCTCGCTCGCGAAGGCCGGTTCGAGGTGCGGTAGCGCCAGGGCGCGGGCCGTGGCAGCCTGTGGCGTGGTCGAGGGGAATGGCATCATGAAACGAATGGCGGCGACCATCGCGCTGTCGGCCTTGCTGGCGGCCGGGAGCGCGGCGTTCGCGCAGGCCCCGGCCACAGCTCCTGCCCCACCGGCGGCTCCTCTGACGCCCGAAGCGCAGGCGGTTGCGGACGCGAAGCCGAACGTTGCGAAGGTGAAGACCCGTCCGAAATGGCTCAGCGGCCCGGCGGTCGACCTGCCGGAAGCGGAGAAGGCGCTGGGCCATCACGGCAAGGTGGTGGTGACCGGCGTGCTCGGTGTGGACGGTAAGATCCGCTACGCCACCGTGACGCAGAGCAGCGGCGCGCCGAACCTGGACGCATTGGCGCTGGAAGCCACGCTGGCGTCGGTCTTCGAGCCAGCAAAAGACGCCGAGGGCGCCGTCCTCGCCATCCCAATCAGCATCCCGACCGAGTTCTACAACTACAAGTCCGATAAGCCCGGCGGCGGCATGGTCCGCTACCGCTGCGACCAGTTCGTGAAGGACATGGACTGGTGGCGCGCCACCTTCCCGGACGCCCGGTGGAGCAGGCTCGAGCTGTACACGATGATGCTAGGCTTGGGCACGCTGGCCCGTCTCAACGCCGGTGCGCTCAACGCCGAAAACCTCCAGGCGGCCAACGCCGACTTCGAGCGTCGCTTCGTGAAATCGATCGAGGATTGCCGCGCCAGGCCGGAAAAGCGGTTCGTCGACATGCTCCAGCCCGAGGGCGCGATGGCAGAGGCGCTGTCGAAGTCCGCGCGATAGCCGGCCGCGCTTGACCCTGCCCTGCCCGCCCCTTAGCCCGGCGGCATGACCGCCGCCCTTCTGACCGTCAATCTCGACGCCCTCGCCCGGAACTTCCGCTTCCTGCGCGACACGGCGGGCGTCGACGCCGCGCCTGCGGTGAAGGCGGACGGCTATGGCCTGGGCGCCGCGCCGGTCGCCCGACGGCTGATGGCCGAGGGCGCGACGGCCTTCTACGTGGCGCGGCTGAGCGAAGGCCAGGCCTTGCGCGCGGCGCTGGGCGGGGACACCGAAATCCGGGTTCTGGACGGCGCGGCGCCGGGCGCGGTCGAGCGGCTGATCGCCGCCGACCTGACGCCGGTCATCAACAGCCTGGACCAGGCCGATTGCTGGCGCGCGGAGGGGCGCGGACGCCCGGTCGTGCTGCACGTCGACACCGGCATGAACCGGCTCGGCGTCACCGTGGCGGAGGCGGAAGCCCTGGCGCGCTGGAGCGCCGTCTCGCTGGTCATCAGCCATCTGGCCTGCGGCGGCCTGCCCGAACATCCGCTGAACGCCCGGCAGCTGGCGGCCTTCTGCCAGGCGCGGGCGCTGTTCCCGGACGCGCGAGCCAGTCTGGCGGCGTCGGGTGGCATCTTCCTGGGCGACGACTACGCCTTCGATCAGGTCCGGCCCGGCATCAGTCTGTA
>JBIICO010000160.1:0-8010 GCA_044238855.1 Caulobacter sp. | reverse complement strand
GATGCTGGACCTGGACATCGATCCCAAGCTGGCCGCCGCCCTGCGCAGCCGGGGCGACTATCCGGTCGACGTGAACACCGCCGACCGCGAGCGGCTGCTGCGGGTGCCAGGCCTGGGCGTCACCGGCGTCGACCGGCTGATCGGCGTGCGACGGCTCAAGCGGCTGACGCTGGAGGACGTCAAGCGCGCCTGCCGGGGCCTGGCCAAGGTCAAGCCGTTCATCGTCACCGACGACTGGACGCCGGGGTCGCTGCTCGACGCCGAGAACCTGCGCGGCCTGATGCCGGCGGACAGGCGCCGGCAGCTGGAGCTGTTCTGATGCAGGTGATCCGGCTCGCCTCCGAGACGGACTTCGACGGCTGGCGCGCCGCCGCCCGCCGCCTGCGCCGCACGCGAACCCCGCCGGACGAGGTGTTCTGGACCGTGGCGGCCGAGGAGGTGCTGCTGGACGACGACATCGCCGCCCATGCCGACGCGATCCGCCGTCGCTCCGGTGAAGGCTTCACAGTGCCGCGCGAGTTCGTCGACCTCGCCCAGACGGTGATCCTGCATCGGGCGCCGGAGCGGTTCGCGCTGCTCTACCGCCTGCTCTGGCGACTGACGGCCGAGCCACGGCTGATGGAGATCGTCACCGACCCCGACGTCGCCCGCGCGGCCGACCTCGCCAAGGGGGTCTCGCGGTCGGCGCACAAGATGAAGGCCTTCGTCCGCTTCCGGCAGGTGGAGGGCGATCCGGGGTCCTGGCTGTCCTGGTTCGAACCCGAGCACCGGGTGCTGGAACGGACCGCGCCCTTCTTCGTCGAGCGCTTCGCCAACATGCGTTTCGTGATCCTGACGCCCGACGCGGTGATGGACTGGGACACGCGACGGCTGGCGTTCGGGGCAGGGGTGGCCAGGCCCGACCTGCCCGAGGACGACATGCTCGGCGACCTCTGGAAGACCTACTACCGCTCCACCTTCAATCCGGCGCGCCTGAAGGTGAAGGCGATGACGAAGGAGATGCCGAGGCGCTACTGGCGCAACCTGCCCGAGGCCTCGCTCATTCCGGAACTGGTATCAGCCGCCGAGGGAAGGACCCGGACCATGGTCGCGCAGGCCCCGACCGAGCCGTCGAAGCGGGCGATGAAGGCCGCCCTCCGCCAGGCCCGTGACGGCAGCTATGAGGAGCATATTCCCGGCGATCTCGAGGACGTCATGGCCGGGGTTCAGGTCTGTCGCCGTTGCGACCTGCGGCGAGAGGCGACCCAGGGCGTGCCGGGCGAGGGAGCGTCCCATGCCAGGCTGATGTTCGTCGGCGAGCAGCCGGGCGACCAGGAAGACCTCGCCGGCCGGCCCTTCGTCGGCCCCGCCGGCCAACTGTTCGACAAGGCGCTGGAGAAGGCCGGTGTCCCCCGCGACCACACCTACGTCACCAACGCCGTGAAGCACTTCAAGCATGAGCCGCGCGGCAAGCGGCGCATCCACAAGACGCCGAACGCCGGCGAGGTGAGCGCCTGCCGCTGGTGGCTGGACCACGAGCGCCGACTGGTCCGGCCCCGGGTGATCGTGGCGCTGGGCGGCACGGCGGCGCTGTCGGTGTTCGGCAAGGCGACGCCGGTCAACGCCAACCGGGGCCGGGCTCTGGCGCTGCCCGACAAGGTCCAGGGCGTGGTGACCTTCCACCCGTCCTTCCTGCTCCGCGTCCCCGACGAGGCGACGAAGAAGGAGGCCTGGGGTGCGTTCGTGGAGGATCTGGCGTTTGCGTGGGCGCTTGCGGGGAGGGAGTAGGGAAGGCCGGCAGTGGTCTGCTTGCCCTCCCACTAGGTTCAGTCAGCCCTGGCTTTCGGAAGCCAACGGGGGGCAGGGGGGCGAGGTGATTTGCGCCCGCCCCCTGTCTTCTGCTGATCGCCGGAGCGAATTGCTTCTTGCGGCTTGATCGATCTCGTCGGCGACGGTCTGGATAAATCAGCGCTGTCAGAGGGTTGGAACGGTGCCGCCGTCGATGACGAACTCGGAGCCGTGGATCGCCGCCGCGCGATCCGAGGCCAGATAGGCGATCAGGTCGGCAACTTCCGAAGGTTCGGCTCCGCGACCGATCGAAATCCCGCCGAGACCGTCCAGGACGGACTGCCGCGCATCTTCGATCGTGCCGCCGTTCGCCGCCTGCAGGCGCTGCAGGAATTCGCCCGTCGACTCGGTCATGATCCACCCGGGGGAGACAACGTTGACCCGCACGCCCTTGGGGCCAAGCTCCTTGGAGATGGACTTGCTGTAGGTCCGGAGCGCCGCCTTCGCCGAGGCGTAGGCCGTGGTTGCTTCGGGCAAGGGAAGGACCGACTGGATCGAGGTCACGTGCACCACGGCCCCGCTGCCCTGTTCGATCATCCGCGGGATGAGCAGGCGATCGAGGCGAACGGTCGCCAGAAGGTTCAGATTGAGTTCGCCGAGCCAGTGTTCGTCCGTCAGGGCGACGAAGCCGCCGCCGGGCGTGGTCGAACCTCCCAGCACATGGGCCAGGATGTCGACGCCGCCCAGGCGCTCGAGGGCCGCCTTGGCGAAGGCCTCGCCGCCCTGGGCTGTCGTCAGATCCGCCTGGACGAACTCGACGCCGTCGATCGCCTCGAGCGCCCCTCGGGCGGAGGTGATCACCCGGGCGCCGCCAGCCCGAAAGCGATCGACGGTGGCGTGGCCCAGGCCCTTGGTCCCGCCGCTGACGAGCACGCGCTTGCCCGCGAACTCTTTCGGATCCACCTGGACGCTCATCCCGTGATCTCCAGGGCCTTGATGGCGTCTCCGCCGAGATCGAACCGATAGGTGAAACGAATTGGGCTCCCGGGGAAGTCGCCGTGAGCCGGGCCTTCGACGACGACCCGGCCCTTCTCGTGGCGAACGGTGTCCGGCGTGAAGATCGCCTTCACCGGGACCACCGCCTCTTCGAACAAGGCGCGGAGTTCGGCATGCCCCTCGTGGCGCCTGCCGTTGTCCAGCACGACCGTGTCGGCGGCGAAGGGTTTGAGCATGCCGTCGACGTCCAGTCGGGCGTTAGCCGCGACGAAGTCGGCGATTGGAGCTGGAAGATCGAGAGACATGGTTCTGTCCTGCTGTCTGCGGGCGATGGCCGGGTGGCCGCGTCCCTGATGACGCCAAGGTAGCGATGGACAGTGCGCCCGATAATCAGGACAAGTCGGCACGAGTCATCGCGGAAATCGGGACAATGGTGAAAAGCAGCCTGTCAGAGTTGGACGCCGTCCTCATGGTCGCCCGCTGCGGGAAGTATCGAACCGCCGCGCTCGAACTGGGCATGTCGACCACCGCGCTCAGCAACGCCGTCGGAAAACTGGAGCGCACGCTCGGCGTCCGGCTATTCAACCGCACCACACGAAGTGTCTCTCTCACGGAAGCGGGCGAGCAGTTCGTCGCGCGGGTCGCTCCCGCCTTGCGGGATATCCATGAAGCCATGGACGGCGTGCGCTCAAAACAGGCCACGCCTTCGGGCACGCTGCGCATCAACGCCTTTCCAACGGCCGCTCGGGAGATCTTCTCGACGCTCGTGCTGCCGTTCCAGCGCGCGCACCCGCAGGTCCATATCGACGTCGTCACGGAAGGCCGTCTGTTTGACATCGTGGCGGGCGGCTTCGACTTCGGCGTTCGCGGCGCCGACCTGGTGCCAGTCGATATGATCGCCGTCCCGCTGGGGCTTGCCCGGCGGAATGTCGTCGTGGGCTCGCCGGCCTATCTGAAAGCGCGCGGGACGCCTATGGCGCCGCAGGACCTGGTCGAGCACTCGTGCCTGCGTGTCCGATTGCCGAATGGCGCCATCTACCGTTGGCCGTTCGAGAAGGACGGACAAGTGGTCCATATCGATGTCGAGGGACCCTTCACGCTCGATGAAGCAAGCCTCGCCCGCACCGCCGTGCTCGCTTCGGTGGGACTGACCCTGGCCATGGAATCCGACGTGCGAGCCGACATTGAAGCGGGCCGCCTTGTGCGGGTGCTGGAGGATTGGACGCCGACAAAGGCGCCGCTCAGCCTCTACTACCCGAACCGTCGCAACCCGACGGCCGCGTTCAAGGCGTTTGTGGACTTCGCCCGTGAGCAGGGCGCCTCGGCGGCACGGTAGGGCGGGCGAAAGGCCGGCTGTCGGAAACGCGGAGGCGCGACCGAGCGTCTGGTCGTCAGCCCGGTCGGCAAGCCGAGCTGGAGGCCCGCCGCGCAAGCAGCGGTTGCCCGGGCGCGACAGCTCCGCCGGGCATCAACGCCCTGATACACAAAGAAAAAGGCCGCCCTCGCGGACGGCCTCTTCCTCACAGGGCAGGTCGGGGACCTTAGTCGACGACCTGGTAGTTGCCGCGGGCGTCGCGGCAGACGCGGACGAAACGCTTCTGGACGCGGCCGTCGGGCAGGTAGATCGGGCTTTCAGCCAGGGTGCAGTTGTCGGCCGTCGGGGCGTCCGCGACCGGGGCGACGCGGTAGTCGTCGTCGTAGCGGTCGTAGGGGTCCTGACCGTAGTAGCCGCCCTGCTGGTAGGTCGGCTGGGCCTCGCGGTAGCCGTAGTAGCCGTCCTGGTCGCCGTAGTAGGCCTGGCCGCGATAGGCCGGGTCGTTCGGGGTCTGGCAGGCGGCGCCGGCCTTGCCGACGTTGCTGCCGATCACCGCGCCGAGGATGCCGCCGAGCACGGCGCCTTCGGTCTTGGCGCCGCGGCCGGCGATGCCGGAGCCCGCGAGGGCGCCCAGGCCGCCGCCGACCAGCGCGCCGCCCGTGCCGCGCTGCACCTGGTCACGACGGCAGGGGTCGTAGTAGCCGTCGGCGTAAGCGCCGCCCTGGCGGGTCTGGTAGGTCTGGGCCGAAGCGATGGACGGAACGGCGAGCGCGCCGGCGATCATCGAGGCGACGGCAAGGCCGGCGGCGCCACGGGCAAGGATGGTTCGGGTGTTCATGAGCGTGGCTCTCCTCTTAATTCGATGATGCCGGCGTGGCGTGGCCGAATTCAGGCCCGGCCGCTGGGACGCCAGTCGCCGTTACGGCTGCGGCAGACCTCGAAGCCGTGCCAGCGGCCGCCGTAGTATTCCTGGACCCAGCGGCAGTTGTTGCGACGCTGGCTGATGCGCTTGGGGTAGCTGGAGCAGCGCACGTTGTTCTTGGCGATCTGGTTGCCGGCCACGGCGCCGACGATGCCGCCGAGGACCGCGCCTTCGGTCTTGGCGCCGTCGCCGGCCACGGCCGCGCCGAGCACGCCGCCGATCACGCCGCCGGCGATGGTGCCGCGGTTGCCGGCCTGTTTGCGCTGCTGCTTGCAGACGTCGCCGCGCCCGTAATAGCGGGCCGACTGGGCTTCGGCGGCCGTCGGCATGACGGCCGGAACCACGAAAGCGGGCGCCGCGATGGCGAACGCGGCGGCCATGGAAACGAGGGTGCGCATGACGCTGGTCCTTCTTCCTTCCGGCGAGTCTGTGCCCGCCATTGTTGGTATGAAGATGACCGGGCTTTCCTGAACGCTCGTTGAGCGGCCCGTTCATCTTCGTTCATGTGGCGAGATACGACGCCGGTTTGCCGCCGATTAATGTTAGTGAGCGCCCGCAAGTTCCCTTCGGAGACTCGGTTGTCAGCGACCCTCGACATTGAAGTCACGCGTGTCGGCGCCCAGGGCGACGGCCTGGCCCTCGACCCGGCCGGCGGTCCGCTGTTCGCGCCGCTGACCCTGCCGGGCGAGCGGGCGCGGGTGACCGTGGACGGCCAGCGCGCCGAACTGGTCGAGCTGCTGTCGGCCAGCGCCGAGCGTGTCGAGCCGCCGTGCCCGCACTACGGCGCCTGCGGCGGCTGCGCGCTGCAGCACTGGGATATGGCTCCGTACCTTGCCTGGAAGGCCGAGCAGGTGCGGCTGGCGCTGAGGCGCGAGCGGATCGAGACCGAGATCCTGCCTACCATCGCCTCGCCCCCGGGCGCCCGCCGACGGATGGCGCTGCATGCCCGCAAGGGCGGTGGAAAGGGCGGCGCGCGGCTGGGCTTCAAGGAGCGCCGCAGCTGGTCGCTGGTCGACATCCACACCTGCGTCATCGCCGATCCGCGGCTGGTGGCGGCGCTGCCGGCGCTGCGCAAGCTGGCCGAGCCGTTCCTGGAGCATCCCAAGTCGGCCCCGACGCTGCACGTCACCTGGACCGGCGCGGGGCTGGACGTCGACATCACCGGCGTCGAGCGCAAGAGCGGCGGCGTCTCGGCCGACGCGCGCATGCGCGCCGCCGAGATCGCCTCGGCCGCCGACATGGCGCGGGTGACCCTGGCCGGCGAGACCCTCTATGGCGCGCGCCAGCCGGTGGTGAAGCTGGGCGACGCCGTCGTCACCCTGCCTCCCGGCGCCTTCCTGCAGGCCGTGCCGCTGGCAGAGGCCGCCATGGCTCAGCTGGCCTGCGAGGGCGCGGCGGGGGCAGGGCGGATCGCCGACCTGTTCTGCGGCGTCGGCACCTTCACCTTCCGCCTGGCCAGGATCGCGCCGGTGCTGGCCGCCGATGCCGCCGCGCCCGCCATCGCGGCGCTGAAGACCGCCATCGCCACCGCGCCCGGCCTCAAGCCGATCACCGCCGAGGCGCGGGACCTGTCTCGACGGCCGGTGCTGTCCACCGAGCTGGCCAAGGTCGACGCCGTGGTCTTCGACCCGCCGCGCGCCGGGGCGATCGAGCAGACGCGGGAGATCGCCGCCAGCAAGGTCTCGCGCGTGGTCGGCGTCAGCTGCAACCCGCAGACCTTCGCCCGCGACGCCGCCACGCTGATCGACGCGGGCTTCCGCCTGGAGCGGGTGACGCCGATCGACCAGTTCCTGTGGTCGCCGCACGTCGAGCTGGTTGGGGTGTTTTCGCGGTAGGGCCCATACCTCCTGTCCTCGGACCTGTTCCGAGGACCCACGCGGGGCAGCCAGGCAAAGAGGGCGCGGAGTGATCCGCGCCCTTTCCGCATTCAACGGTGTTCATGGGTCCTCGCGACAAGCGCGAGGATGACCATGGCGGGGCGGGGTCTACTCCGCCGCCCTCGGCAGCCGTTCCTCGACCAACGGCGCATCGACCTCCCGGGGCGGGTCGCCTTCGCGGCGGCGAGCGCTCCAGGGCTCGCCATGGCGGAGCGTCCGGTAGGCGTTGCCGAAGCGGCGGGCCAGGGTCTTGGGCGCGGCCAGGGCGGCGGGGGTGATGAACAGCGTCAGCAGGGTCGAGAAGCTCAGGCCCCAGACCACCGAGGCCGACAGCTGGACCCACCACTCCGAACCCGGCGACTGGTATTCCATGTGGAAGCCGCGGAAGTTCGGGTGCAGCTGGAACATCAGCGGCAGCAGGCCGATCACCGTCACGATGGTGGTCAGCATCACCGGCCGGAACCGCTGCACCGCCGCGCGCATGGCGGCCTCGTCGGCCGGGTAGCCCTGTCGGCGCAGCTGGTAGAAGGTGTCTACCAGCACGATGTTGTGGCCCACCACGACCCCGGCCAGGGCGATGACGCCCGTCCCGAGCATGATCACCGAGATGTAGTCGAAGGTGTGGGCGAGGTTCACCACCACGCCCAGCAGCACCCCGGCCACCGACAGGATCACCGCCGAGAGCGTGACGAGGATCCCGTAGAAGCTGTTGAACTGCCACAGCAGGATGATGCCCATCATGAACAGCGTGGCCAGCAGGGCGACGGCGAAGAACTGGGCCGCCTTGGCGCCTTCCTCGTCCGCCCCGGTGAACTTCCAGTGGACGCTGGGGCCGAACGCCTGCTTGCCCAGCCAGGCCTTCATCTGGGTGATCTTCTGGTTGGCGGCGATGCCCGGACCGGCGTTGGCCTGGATGGTGATCATCCGCTGGCCGTCGCGGCGCTGGATCGTGGTGACCTGCTGACCCGGGGTTTCCTTGATCAGGTAGCTGGCGGGCACCGGGCCCATCGGCGTCATGATCTTCAGCTCGCGGAACGAGGCCAGGTTGCGCGACTCCGGCGTGAAGCGGACCCGGATGTCGAGCTCGTCCTCCGAGTCGTCGGGCCGGAACCGGCCGACCAGCACGCCGTCGG
>JBIICO010000133.1:0-9328 GCA_044238855.1 Caulobacter sp. | reverse complement strand
GCCGCCGGGTCGTCCAGCGTGCCGACCTTCACGATCACCGCCGGGAAGCCCTGCGGCCGGGTGGCCAGCTGGGTGCCGCAGTTCGGGCAGAACTCGCGCGTGACCGGGTTGTCCAGGTCGCCGCGGGTGAACCGCTTCGGCTCGCCCTTGGTGTAGCTGTAGCCCGTCACCGGCATGGCGACGAAAATGTTCGGGGCGCCGCCGGTCAGGTACTGGCATTCGCGACAATGGCACTGGGCCTGCATCATCGGATCGCCTTCGGCCCTGAACCGCACTTCGCCGCAGTAGCAGCCGCCTTCGATGGCCATGGATCGTCCTCCCGTTGTTTTGACGAACTCTAGCAGGGTTCCGCGAGGTCGCGGCAAGAGGATGGCGCGAAGCGGCGGCCTACGTTTATCCTCATCGGCATCAGGGGCTTTTTCCGGGAGTTCGCGCATGACCACGCTCACCCTCAACGGCAAGTCGGTGACGGTCGAGAGCGAGCCCGATACGCCGCTGCTCTGGGTCCTGCGCGAGGAATTCGATCTCAAGGGCGCCAAGTACGGCTGCGGCATCGCCCAGTGCGGCGCCTGCACGGTGCATGTCGGCGGCCAGGCGGTGCGGGCCTGCGTGATCCCGGTCGGCGACCTGGACGGCCAGTCGGTGACCACCATCGAAAGCTTCGAGGGCAGGCACCCGGTGCAGACGGCCTGGATCGACGCCCAGGTCCCGCAATGCGGGTTCTGCCAGCCGGGCCAGATCATGAGCGCCGCGGCGCTGCTCAACGAACAGCCGAGGCCCACCGACGCCGACATCGACGCGGCCATGGCCGGGAACATCTGCCGCTGCGGGACCTACCCGCGCATTCGGGCCGCCATCAAGGCGGCGGCCAAGGCTTGAGGCGGAGACACAAGATGAACGCTCCCATCCTCGATCGCCGCGGCTTCCTGACCGCCGCCGGCGCCTTCACCTTGAGTTTCGCCGTCACGCCGATCGCGCGCGGGCAGGCCGTGGCGACGCCGCCGGCGCCCTGGACCGCCTACCTCAGCATCGGCGCCGATGGCCGCGTGCTGCTGCTGTCGCCGACCACGGAGATGGGGCAGGGCACCCACACCGCCCACGCCGCCATCGTCGCCGACGAGATCGGCGTGCCGCTGGAGTGGGTGCGGGTCGACACCGGCCTGCCGTCAGATCCGTTCCGGCGCGGCGGGGCGATGGGCTCGGGCGGCTCCTGGGGCGTGCGCGCCTGGTGGGACGCGCTGCGCGGGACCGGCGCGAACGCGCGCGCCAGCCTGATCGCGGCGGCGGCTGAAAAGGCCGGCGTCGCCGCGGCCGATGTGTCGCTGGTCGACGGCAAGTTCATCCACGCCGGCAAGCCGATGGCCGTGACGCTGGGCGAGGCGGCCGGCATCGCCGCCGGCAAGCCGGTGGTCGAGGGCGCGCCGAAGGATCCGAAGGCCTACCGCTACGTGGGCAAGGCGACGCCGCGCGTGGACGTGCCGGCCAAGGTGCGGGGCGAGCCGGTGTTCTCGCAGGATTTCACCCGGCCGGGCATGGTCTACGCCTGCGCCGTACCGTCGCCGGTCTACGGCGGCGACGCCGAGGGCTGGGACGACGCCGAGACCCTGGCGGTGAAGGGCGTCGAGCGGGTCGTGAAGATCCCGAACGGCGCCGCCGTGGTGGCGAAGACCCAGTGGGCGGCCATGAAGGGCGCCGGCCTGCTGAAGGTCCGCTGGAAGGCGACGCCGCACGAAGGCCTGACCTCGACGGCGATCTCGGTCGCCATGCACGCGGGCCTGTCCAAGGACGCCGAGGCCATTGTCGGCAAGGCCGAGGGCGACACGGCGGCGGCGCTGGCCGGCGCGGCGCGGACGTTTGAGGCTGACTACGAGGTTCCCTACCTCTGCCACGCGCCTATGGAGCCCTGGTCGGTGACAGTGGAGCCGACCGCCGACGGCGGGCTGGAGATCTGGGGCCCGTTCCAGACCCAGGATCGCAACCGCGCCACCGCCGCCAGGGTCGCCGGCATCCCGCCGGAGAAGGTGACGCTCCATACCCTGTGGCTGGGCGGTGGCTACGGCCGGCGGCTCGGCGACGACGGCACGCCGCCGGCCGTAGCGGTCGCGCTGGCGATCAGGAAACCGGTGAAGTTCTTCTGGCGGCGCGAGGAGGAGATCGGCCAGGGCTGGTACCGCCCGGCCCAGGTCGCGCGGCTGAAGGCGGGCATCGACAAGGACGGCAAGGTCGTCGCCCTGCACGTCCGCACGGCCGGCCCATCGATGCGCGACAGCTTCTCGCCCGGCGGCCTGAAGAAGGGGGAGATCGACGGCTCGTCCGTCCAGACCCTGACCGACACCCGCTACCGGACCGGCGCCTATCGCGTCGACTGGGTTCGTGTCGACCAGCCGGTGCCGATGGCGCCGTGGCGCGCGGTCGGCGCGACCCAGAACGGCTATTTCATGGAGGCCTTCGTCGACGAACTGGCCGCCGCCTTGAAGAAGGACCCCGTGGCGCTGCGCCGCGAGTTGCTGGCCCATGATCCCCGCGCGCTGAAAGTGATCGACGAGGCCGCGAAGGCCGGCGACTGGGGCAAGCCGCTGCCGAAGGGCCATGCCAGAGGCTTCGCCTATGTCGAATGCTACGGAAGCCTCTGCGCCCAGGTGATCGAGGCCTCGCTGGAGGGCGGCGAGGTGAAGATCCACAAAGTGACCTGCGTGCTCGATTGCGCCCGCGTGGTCACCCCGGACGGCGCCCGCAACCAGGTCGAGGGCGGCATCGTCCAAGGACTGTCGTCGGGCCTGTTCGAGGGCATCCAGATCGAGGGTGGGCGCGCGACCAACACCAATTTCGACGCCTATCGCATCCTGCGGCTCAACGAGGCTCCGCGCGAGATCCGCACGATCTTCATCGAGAACGACCAGACGATCGGCGGCGTCGGCGAACCGCCGCTGCCGCCGGCGACGCCGGCGCTGGTCAACGCGCTGTTCGCCCTGACCGGCAAGCCGATCCGCAAACTGCCGATCGCGGCGGCGCTGGCGGGGTAGGGGCTACTGCCCGCCCGCGCCGGGCGGCAGGTGCATCGCCAGCGGCACGCTGAAGTCCAGCCAGAGCGAGTCGCCTTCTGGCCGGTTCTCGGCGTCGAACTCGTGGAAGGCCCGCAGGCGCAGCGTGGCCGGCCGATGGCCGATGGCGAAGTTGTAGGCCGCGAACCCGCCGACCCCGGTCACCTTGCCCTTGAAGTCGCCCAGCCGGGCGCCCGCGCCGGAGTCGCCGGTCTGCTGGTCGAAGTAGTA
Source organism: Caulobacter sp. (assembly GCA_044238855.1). GTDB lineage: Bacteria > Pseudomonadota > Alphaproteobacteria > Caulobacterales > Caulobacteraceae > Caulobacter. The sequence continues at coordinate 6,056 of JBIICO010000133.1, read as the reverse complement.
GGCCTGCGCGCCGAGGGTCCATTTCGGGTTCAGCGCCCTGGACACCGACCCTTCGAAGTGCAGTTCGTCTCCGCTGTCGTAGTCGGTGTCCTCGTTCTCGCCGTTGAAGGTGATGCCGCCCTTGGCCGAGAGATCCCAGCCACTCTCGGGGTCGTGCCAGCTGACGGCCAGCGACGCGTCGACCGCCCAGCGGTGGAAGGCGAGATTGGCCAGTTCCCCGTCGCGGTAGTCGCCGATGGGGACGTTGATCAGGGTGCTGGCCGCGAAATAGGTGTTGCCCTTCTTCCAGCTGAGCGAGCCCATCAGCACGGGGTCGCCGACGATCCAGGCGTCGTCGCTGGCCGAAACCGAGATCGGCGTGCCGCCCGGACCGGTCAGAACCGCGTCGGCATCGACCGAGACATGGCCGAACGGCAGCGTCGCGCCGAGCGCCAGCGTGCCGCCGGCGAAGCTGGTGCTGGGAACCCACAGGACCGTGGCGAAGTCCGCCACGACGGTGGAGTCCACGCCCGCGACGATGTTGCCCCCCAGGGGAAGTTCGCGCCCTCCGCCCAGGCTGGCGTCGTAGTACCAGACGGTATTGCTGAAGAAGACGCCCTCGACGGGCGGCAGCACGGCCGCGTCCGGGCCGCCCGAGCCCAGCAGATAGACGCTGGCGCCGTTCTCGGTGGCGTGAGCCGTCGGCGCGATGGCCAGGGCCGCGCCCATCGCCAGCCCGGCCAGCAGCGCCGCCTTCGCGGAAGTCCGCACGTAGGTCATGACCTGATCCCCTGTCGCGTTTGGCGTCAGAGGGTGGCGTCAGGTCCCGAGGCGGAACATCGGGCGAAACCCCGAAGGCGCGCGGCGGAAATCCGCCAGCCGCCCGGTCTCAGCTGACCAGCTTGCCGGCCGTCCGCGCCTCGTCGAGCAGCCGGCGGGCGCGGATGAACATCTCCGCGCGGGTCGTGGTCAGCAGGCCCAGCGCGAAGACGACGAAGACGTCGGTGATGAAGGCCGCGGACAGATGCCAGGCCTCGGCCTCGGCGCTGAGTCCCTCGCGCAGCAGGTAGCGGAGGCCGACCAGGCCGACCAGGAACAGGATGGCCAGCGGCGAGGCCTGCTGGTTAAGGGCGTGGGTCTCGGGATCGACGGTGATGTTCATCATCCGCCCGCGCTGCCAGCCGATGCCGGCTCCGATGGCGAGCGCGACGACGAGCCAGGCCCACTCCCAGCCGTGCGGCGGCATCTGCCAGATCAGCGCGCCGGCCGCGACGACCAGGATGGCCGGCAGGATCCAGAGGAATTCGAGCCGCAGCAGCCGCGACTTCTGGGCGCGAAGCAGGCGCAGGGCCATGAAGAAAACGGCGATGCTGATGCCGATCAACGGGCCGACGGTCTGTGGGTCGAGTTTCACGCGGCGAGCTCCACGGCCTTGTCGATGGCCTTCACAAGCCGTTCCGGCGGCTCGGCTCCGGAGACGGCGAGCTTGCCGTCGAAGATCATGAACGGCACGCCGCTCACCCCGCCTTCATGGGCCATCTGGTGCTCGCGCGTGATGACGTCCTTGTCGGCGCCTTCCGACAGCAGTCGCAGGACCAGCAGCCGGTCCATGCCGGCCTCGCCGGCGATGTCGGCCAGCACGACCGGATCGCCGATGTCCTTGCCCTGGCTGAAGTAGGCGGCCAGCACGGCCTCGAGCACCACGTCCTGGGCGCCGGCCGTCTGGGACCAGCGGATCAGGCGGTGGGCGGCGTTGGTGTTGGGCGACACCTTGATCGCCTTCAGGTCCCAGGTGATGCCGTCCTGAGCGGCGTTTTCGTCCAGGATCTTGCCGATGGCGTCGCGACGCTCGGCGTCCGGGAACTTGGCGGCCATGTAGGCGGCGCGATCGACGCCTTCCTCGGGCAGCGACGGGTCCAGCTGGTAGGGGCGCCAGACGACGGCGGCCTTGACGTCCGGCCGCAGGGCCAGGGCCGCGTGCAGCCGCCGCCAGCCGAGATAGCACCACGGACAGACGACGTCGGCGATGAAGTCGATCTGCATGAGGCTGCTCCCGTGCTGGCTTATCCGGCTTCGCGCTGGAGGGCGCGGGCGGCGGCCCGCTCCAGCGCCTTGGCGGCGTTCTCGCCCGGCTCGATCTGGGCGACGCCGATGTCGAAGTCGACGGTGAAGGGGGGCTTGCCTTCGCCGGCCTCGAAGGCGGTGCAGGCGATCACGGCGGCGATCCGCTCGGCGGCGGCGCGGCCGGCGTTCTGCGGCGTGGCGGGCAGGGCGAGGGCGAAGATTTCCGGGCCCAGGCGGGCGGCGGTGTCCTCGGCCCGCACCAGGCGGCCGATCATCGAGCCGATCTGCGGGATGGCGCGGTCCAGCCAGCCGCCGGCGCGGGCGGCGGTGACCTCGGCCCGGTCGCCGACCTTGAGGACGCAGACGCTCATCGGCCGGTTGCGGCTGCGCGAGGCCTGGGCCAACCGCACGAGGTGGCCGGCGAACAGATCGCGGGTGAACAGGCCGGTGGCCGCGTCCATAAGGCCGCTGCTGCGCGCCTTCTCCAGCGCCCGGCGGATGGCGGTCTGGCGGCGATAGCTGCGGGCCAGCTCGATCACCCGCTTCGCCGTCTCGGTCTCGGCCGTCTCGGGCGAGGCGACGTCGGACACGCCGCGATGGAAGGCTTCGGAGCTGGTCACGTAGCTCTCGCCGCGCAGATAGAGCAGGGCGGGGATGTGATAGAGCCGGGTGTTCCGCCGCATGCCCGCCGCGATCGACAGGGCTTCGGCGCTGTTGTCGCCGGCCCAGAGGACCACCGAGTCGAACGGCCGCTCGTGCAGGTAGTCGAAGGCGGTGAAGGCCGTGAAGGCGCCGACCACGTCCGCGCCGCTGCGCGCCAGGGCGTTGCTGAGCGCCAGGAACTGCGGCGCCGGCTCGCCGACCGCCAGGATGCGGTAGGGCTCCGGGTTCGGCTCGGGCAGGTCGAGGCGGCGGCCGCGCTCGATGAAGGTTTCCAGCCGCAGTTCGAACTCCTCCTCCGCCACGGCCATGCGCACCAGCGATTCCAGCCGGAGCACGGCCTGGGCCGGATGCAGCGGCGGGGCGAGGGTCAGGTCGAAGGCGTAGCTGTCCAGTTGCGGGTCGGGATCGCCGATGGCGATCACCGGCAGGCGGCGTGGCGCGCAGGCGGCCTTGAGCCGGCGGGCGAGCTGCAGCGCATCCTGGCCGCCGCTGGCGACGTCGACGATGGCGGCTTCGATATCGAGATCAGCCAGCGCGGCGACGGCGGCGTAGGGACCGCGAGCGGTGATCGTGCGCCAGCCGAGGCGGTCCAGCCCTTCCGCAAGGGGACCCGCCAGCGCGTCGTCGCGCGCTACAATCAAAATCCGGGCCTGAATTGACAACCCGCTCGAACTCCCGCCCATGACGCCCGCCGGCCCCCGTCGGCAAGCTTCCGCCGCGTCCGGATTCGTGAGGTCGCACCATAGCAGAGGCCGTCGCCGGGGATAGCGATACGGCGCCGCAGATTTAGAAACGGGGACAGGATGATGAGCGACAAACCTCTGGCCGGACGCGTGGCGGTTGTTACGGGGGCTTCCAGCGGCCTGGGCGCGCGCTTCGCCCATGTGCTGACCGACGCCGGCGCCTCGGTGGCGCTGATGGCGCGGCGCACCGATCGCCTCGAATCGCTCGTCGCCGAACTGACCGCGAAGGGCGCCAAGGCGGTCGCCGTCGCCCTGGACGTCGCCAACACCGGCAGCATCGGCCCGGCCCTCGACAAGGCCCAGGAGGCGCTCGGTCCGATCTCGATCATGGTCAACAACGCCGGCGTCGGCGGCGACGGCATGGCGCTGGAGATGACCGAGGAGATCTTCGACCAGACCATCGCGGTGAACACCAAGGGTGTCTATTTCGGCGCGGTCGAGGCCGCCAAGCGCATGATCGCCAGCGGCGTCGCCGAGCGCGGCGAGGCGCGGATCATCAACATCGCTTCGATCGCCGCGTTCGAGCAGCTGGGCGGCCTGACGGTCTACTGCTTGTCGAAGGCCGCCTGCGCCTCGCTGACCAAGGGCCTGGCCCGCGAATGGGCGCGTCCCCGTATCGCGGTCAACGCCATCTGCCCGGGCTACATCGAGACCGAGATCAACAGCGACTGGTTCCACACCGAGGGCGGCGAGAAGCAGATCAAGGGCTTCCCGCGTCGGCGCCTGATGGAGGGCGATGTGCTGGACGAGGCGCTGCTGATGCTAGCCGGCCGCCGGGCGCACTTCATCACCGGTACGCTGATCACCATCGACGACGGCCAGTCGCTCTAGGGCGACTATCGCGCCGGCGGCAACTTATGCGCTACTCTCCGGCGATTTCGCCGGGGAGGGCGCATGTCCAGCCGCCTGAAGCTGCCGTTCCTATTCGACGTCGCCCGGTTGCGCGCCGAGGTGGCGTCGCTCGCTGACGCCGACTGGATAGAGCACTACAACGCGCGTGACTACGAAGGCGAATGGACCGGCGTGGCGCTGCGCTCCTCGGGCGGTCGCGACGGCTGGCTGTTTCCGGCGCCGCCGAAGGGCGAGCCCTGCGCCGACACGCCGACCCTCGGCCGGTTGCCGTATCTGGCCCAGGTGCTGGCGACCTTCGAGTGCCCGATGGAGAACGCGCGGCTGCTGCGCCTGCACGCCGGCTCCAGCATCCGCGAGCATACCGATCACGCGCTCGGCTACCGGGACGGTCTGGCCCGGCTGCATGTGCCGGTGGTCACCAACCCGGACGTGACCTTCTATCTCGACGGCGAGCCGGTCCCGATGGGCGAGGGGGAGTGCTGGTATCTCGACTTCAACCGTCCCCATCGCGTGGACAACAACAGCGCCGAACACCGGGTTCATCTCGTGATCGATTGCAGGGTGAACGACTGGCTGGCGCGGGTGTTCGCCGACGCGGGATTCGCGGCCCCCGTCGGCGAGCCGGCGGTCCTGGGGTAGGCTTGGCGCATGGCCGATGGGCGCCTGACGATCTCGTTGGACGACGAAACCGTGGCGCAACTCAGCGCCGTTGCGGCCGCCGCCGGCGAAACATCGGCTGAGAGACGTCATGCTGGGCGCCGCGCCCGAGGCGTGGCCGGCCGCCGCCGCCGCCGAAGCAATCGCGTTGGCGATTGAATCACTCGTCGCGTTCCCTGATCGTGGAAGGCCGATGCTTCGTTCGGGCCGGCGCGCGTTGTTCGTCCCCTCCGCGCGCGGCGCCTACGTCATTCAGTAGCGCGTCTACGACCGGACGGGTCCTCGTCGCCCGCATCTTCCATTCCCTCGAAGACCGGCCGCTTGCGTGACCATGCGTCAGCACCTCTAGTCCTCTCCCAAACGGGAGAAACATCGCCATGGGCAAGGGACCGCTTTCGGGCCTGAAGATCGTCGAATTCGCCGGCATCGGGCCGGGGCCGTTCTGCGGCATGCTGCTGTCGGACCTGGGCGCCGACGTGGTGCGGGTCGACCGCAAGGGCGGCCGCGGCGGCTCGCCCGCAGACGTCACCAGCCGCGGCCGCCGCTCGGTGGCGCTGGATCTCAAGTCGCCGGACTCGATCGAGGCGGTGCTGAAGCTGCTGGAAAGCGCCGACGGCCTCATCGAGGGCTTCCGCCCCGGCGTGATGGAGCGCCTCGGCCTGGGCCCGGACGTGGTGCTGGCGCGCAACCCCAGGCTGGCCTACGGCCGGATGACCGGCTGGGGCCAGTTCGGTCCCTACGCCAAGGCGGCCGGGCACGACATGAACTACATCGCCATCACCGGCGCCCTGCATGCCATCGGCACCAAGGACAAGCCGGTCCCGCCGCTGAACCTGGTCGGCGACTTCGGCGGCGGCGCGCTGTACCTCGCGTTCGGCCTGCTGGCCGCCGTGATCAGCGCCCGCGAGACCGGCAAGGGCCAGGTCATCGACTGCGCGATGAGCGACGGCGCCGCCTCGCTGATGGCCATGTTCTACGGCTTCAAGGCCGCGGGCATGTGGAAGGACGACGAGCGGCGGGCCAACATGCTCGACGGCGGCGCGCACTTCTACGACACCTACCAGTGCGCGGACGGCAAGTGGATCTCGATCGGCTCGA
>JBIICO010000271.1:0-4225 GCA_044238855.1 Caulobacter sp. | reverse complement strand
AGATCTCCACGCCCAGCGCCTCGGCCTGGCCGGCCAGCCAGCGGGTGACGTTGCCCAGCGAGGCGATGTAGCAGCCGTGGTTGTGCATGAACGGCGGCATGGCGAACATCGGGAGCTCGAGCTCGCCCTGCTCGCCCAGGATCAGGAACCGGTCCTTGACCACCGGCGTCTCAAGCGGCGCGCCCAGTTCCTTCCAGTCGGGGAACAGTTCGGAGAGCGCCTTGGGATCGATCACCGCGCCCGACAGGATATGCGCGCCGACTTCCGAGCCCTTCTCGACCAGCGCGACGCTGATCTCGCGGCCCTGCTCGGCCTCCAGCTGCTTCAGACGGATCGCCGCGGCCAGGCCCGCGGGCCCGCCGCCGACGATGACGACGTCGTATTCCATAGCTTCACGTTCGACGGCGTCTTCGGACATGGCTCGATCCCCTAGCAATATAGGGTCTTATTCTGAGCCGACGCCGGGGCGGTCAAGCAGGAAAGGCTTGTTGAGAGGGGCTTGCAACTAGGCCGTGACACCCTCGCCTCACCCGCTACGCCAGGCGGCGCGGAGTTCTCCGGTCTCGGACTGGATCAGCACCTCGGTGAAGCGGCCGGCCCTGGCGGCCTCGGCGGCCAGGGCGCTGGCGGCGGCCAGCGCCGCCTCCCGCTCGGGGAAGTGGCCCATGGCCTTGCGGGCGCAGACGACCTTCCAGGTATCTCCCACCTGCACGACGGCGTAGCTGAAGCTGGTTCGGTTATCGGTCATGATCAGATCCGGCGGCTGAAACGGCGCTGTGGACAGCGACACAGGCCGGAAAGGTCGAGCAGGTAGGCGCGCAGCAGTCGCGCCCGCGGCGTCGATGAATGATCTTCGCTCTCACGCGCCCAGCGCAGCCAGACGCAGTCGCCCGCGACGCAGCCCCCGGAGTGCCGATGGGGCGGGAATTCGTGGAGCTGAGAGGCTCGAAGTTGGCGTTCCACTGGCGGCGGGCCTCCTCAGCCCACCCCCGACGAGACCAACGTTATGCGAGCACTTCTCAACCACACGTGAAGATTCATGGTTTCCGGCGCGGTCATCCACAGTGCAAGTCGCGGAACCGCTAGGCGATTTCCCGCGTGCGCGGTTAAAACCGGGAAGTGAACGCCTCTCCCGATCTCCGCGCGGCCGAAGCCGCACTCGCCTTCTGGGCCGAGGCGGGGGTCGATGTCGCCTATGCCGAGGCGCCCGTCGACCGGCTGGCCGAGGGCGCCGAACGCCTGAAAGCCAAGGCGCAGCCGGCGCCCAGGCCGTTGAAGGCCGCCCCCGTGACGGTGGGCGGCGCGCCGACGGCCGCCGACTTCGCCGCGGCCGTCGCCGAGGCCCGCGCGCGCGCCGCCGAAGCTCCGGATCTGGAAGCCCTGGCCGCCGCCATCGCCGCCTTCGACGGTTGTCCGCTGAAGTTCGAGGGCGCCAGGCAGGCGGTCTTCTCACGCGGCGTGGCAGACGCCCCGCTGGTGATCGTCGGCGAAGGTCCCGGAGGTGACGAGGACGCCCAGGGGCAGCCGTTCGTCGGCCGCGCTGGCCAGCTGCTGGACAGGATGATCGCCGGCGCCGGCCTGACCGGCCGCGTGTTCATCACCAACACCGTCTTCTGGCGCCCGCCCGGCAACCGCACGCCGACCCCGGCCGAGCAGGCCGTCTGCGCGCCGTTCCTCGAGCGCGCGATCCAGCTGGTGAACCCCAGGATGCTGCTGCTGGCCGGCGGCGCCTCGGCCAAGTCGGTGCTCAAGCGCGAGGAAGGCATCCTCTCGATGCGCGGCCGCTGGTTCGAGTGGCGCGGCGAGGCGAGCGGGATGGTCCTCCCTGCCCTGCCGACCCTGCACCCCGCCTTCCTACTCCGCCAGCCGGCGGCCAAGAAGAAGGCCTGGCAGGACCTGCTGATGCTGACCGAGCGGCTGGACCGGCCGGAGCGGCCGCACGAGGGCTAGCCAGCGCGGCTCATGTGCAGGATCGGGTACGCCCTGCCCTGGTCATCCAGCGGCGACCGACCGATGACGCGGAAACCCTGCCGTTCGTAGAAACCCACGGCCGAAGGGTTCTGCTCGTTCACGTCGACCGTGACGATGTGCGGCGCCGAAGCCAGCAGCGCCTTGCCGACGCCGGATCCGCGGTGTGCCGGATGCACGAACAGCGCATCAAGATGCGTCTCCGACATGCCCATGAAGGCGACGGCGCGATCGGTCTCGTCGACCGCGACGGTGAAGGCCGCGGCGGGCAGGTACTGTTCGGCGACGATGACCTCGATGGCGGCGAAGTCTTCCGCCGTGAGGAAGTCGTGGGTCGCCCGCACGGCTCCGCGCCAAGCTTCAAGCATGGCGGGAACGTCTTCGGAACGTGAGGTGCGGATCAAGGCTAAGCCGCTTCCTCGACCACGAAGCCCTTCCAAGTCGCCATGTAGCCGACGAAAGTCTCGCCGAGGCCTTCCTGGCGGAGGTGGTCCTTGGTGACCGGCAGGCCTGCCGATGCGAAGGCCACGTTGGCTTCCGCCAGCTTCGGCCAGTCGTGGTGCAGGATCGCGGCGCGGCCCAGCAGCACGTAGTCGCAGCCCTCGGCCAGGCAGGCCTCGGCGTGAGCGCGGGTCATGATCTTGCCAGCCACACCCAGGCGCGCCTGGCCGCGCGGCAGGCCGGCGAACCACTGGGTCAGGCTCTTGCCCGCGAACGCCTCGTCGCCCGGCGCCTTGAACGCGTCCCACAGCGACATGTCGAGGTAGTCGACCAGCCCCTCCACCATCACCTTCTCGGCCAGGGCGAGGATTTCGCCCAGGTCCATGGCGAACCGTTCCGGCGACAGGCGCAGGCCGATCTGGAAGTCCTCGCCACAGCGCTCGCGCACGCCGTTCAGGATGTCGATGACGATGCGGGCGCGGTTGCCCGCCGGGCCGCCCCACTGGTCGGTGCGCGTGTTGATCTCGCCGCTGAGGAACTGACAGAGAATGTAGCCGTGGGCGCCGTGGATCTCGACGCCGTCGAAGCCGGCCGTCTTCGCGCGAACAGCGGCGGTGATGAAGTCCTGCGTCAGTTGCTCGACCTCCTCGCCGGACAGGGCGCGGGCGTTGAACTCGGCGTTGTCCGACGGGCAGACCGGCGTGCCGACGATCTCGGCCGGCGAGCGCATGCCCGCGTGATGCAGCTGCACCGAGGCGACGCTGCCGGCCGCCTTGATCGCGGTCGCCAGCCGCGTCAGGCCCGGCAGGTGATCGTCCGACCAGATGCCGAGCTGGCCGGGGAAGCCCTGCCCCACCTGCTGCACGTGCGCCGCGCAGGTCATGGTCAGGCCGAAGCCGCCCTGGGCCCGCATGGTCAGCCAGCGGAACTCGTCGTCGCTCAGCGTGCCGTCGGCGTGGCTCTGGAGGTTGGTCAACGGGGCCAGCATCAGCCGGTTCTTCATCGCCGGGCCGTGGGCGAAGGTGAGCGGCTCGAACAGCGACGCGGCGGTCATGGGCAGGCTCCGGCTTTCAAACGTGCGTTTTGATAGAGGACGTCGCGCCGATTGCCTACCGCTTCAGGCTGGCCCAGGCCGACGGCGTGGCCGTCACACCGTCCGGGCCGCCCTTGAAGTCGACGAACACCGACAGCTGGCGGCCGCAGGCCGTGAAGATCCAAGACTCGCGCCATTCGCCGTCAACGTAGCGACCGGCGACGTTCCGGCCCAGCTTGCTGTCGTCGACGATCTCCGTCCTCAGGAGACGGCCGGTGCGGGAGATCAGCTCGCCCGAACAGCCGGGGATGTCGCGGGCGGCGCTGCTGCCCACCGTGCGCATGGCCTTCAGCATCGCGCCGTCGTTCAGATCGTGGGCGTCGGCGTGCGAACGTCCGACATTGAGCAGTTGCGCCGACAGGCTGTCGCCGATCCCCCGCACAACGACGAACCGGGCATGGGCCTGCTCGTCCGGACATTCCGGCCGGGTGACCGTGACCAGCCAGGCGTTGGCGATCTGCCCTTCGGCAATGGCCGTGTCGATCACGCTCCAGGCCGTGACAGGGGTGACCGGGCCGAGCACGGGCGCCGCCGAGGGACAGTCTGCCTCCGAGACCGCCAGCACCTGCCTTACCGCCTCGACCGACGGCGCGGGCGCGGCGGCGTTGATCGAGGCCCAGCGCGCGGCATCCTCGCCGCTCTGGGCGGAGGCTCCGGACGCGACCGACGCCGCCGCCAGAACGGCGGCGAAAAAGCCAGTGAATTTCATGGTCTTGCGCCCTT
>JBIICO010000237.1:0-5131 GCA_044238855.1 Caulobacter sp. | reverse complement strand
GTTTGCCTCACGGGCGACAAGCCCCGCGCCACGGCCCGTCGCGCACGAACCGGGTTTCCTCGAAGGCCGGGCGCCGGTATTCTCCCGGCCTCATCGGGTAAAGGGACCGCGCCAACCCGCGTCAGACGGGCCGCGCGCAGACAGCATGATTTCAGGCGTGCGTGCGCTGGTCATGGCCCTGGCCGTGATCGCGTTGACGATTATCGGGGGTAACGACGCGCGCGCCGCCGCGGCCGACGTGCTGTCGCCCATGGACGCCAAGGCCTACCGCGAGGCCTTCGCCGCCTCCGCGCGTGGCGACTTCGACGCCGCCGAGACCAGCCTGGGGCGCGCGAAGGATCAGTCGCTCGCCGGTCATGTCGCCTTTCAGAAGCTGATGCATCCGACGGCCTACTCGGCCGACTACGACGATCTGGTCGGCTGGCTGAAGGCCTATGGCGACCATCCCGGCGCGGAGCGGGTCTACGCGCTGGCGCTCAAGCGCAAGCCGGCCGGCGCCGTCGCGCCCAGGGAGCCCCTGTTCCTGACGCTGAGCCGCGGCTGGGGCCGGGTGGAGAGCGCCGCGAGCCTGGTCGGTGGACCGGTCGGCGCCGACCGCGATCGCGCCGCGCGCGAGGCCTACTACTCCGGCGACGCCGCCCGGGCGCTGGCCCTGGCGCCGGCGGCCGGCAATCCCTGGATCGCGGGCCTGGCGGCCTGGCGGCTCGGGAAGATGGAGGACGCCCGCGCCTTCTTCCGCGCCGTGGCCGTCGACGAGGACGAGGATGACTGGTTGCGCGCGGCGGGGGCCTTCTGGGCGGCGCGCGCCTCGCGACAGTTGGGCGAGGCGGACCAGGCGGTCGCCTTCCTGCGCATGGCGGCCCGCACGCCGCACTGCTTCTACGGCATGATCGCCGGCCGGGCGCTGGAGCTGGAAGGCCTGGCGCTGGCCGAGGCGCAGCCGACGTTCGACCGCTACGAAGCGCCGTCCGGCCAGCCGCTGCTGATGCGCGTCTCCACAGCGCCGGTCGTGGCGGCCCCCGCCCTGCCCGACCTGACCGGCTTCACCAGGACCAACCTCCGCGCCCGCCGCGCCGCCGCGCTGATGCAGGTCGGCCGTCCCGCCGAGGCCGGACTGGAGCTGCGGGCCGGTCTCGCGGCGGCCAAGACCCCCGCCGAGCGCCGGCAGTGGGAAGCGCTGACCCTGTCACTGAACGCCCCGATCACCACCGCCGCCGACCTGCCGCCGCGCAAGGCGTCGCCGGCCCGCCGCCCGAGCACGCGCCGCGGTCCGGTGGACTATCCGACGCCGGAGCTCTGGCCGTCCGGCGGCTGGACGGTCGACAAGGCGCTGGTCTACGCCCTGGTCTGGAAGGAAAGCGGCTTCAACGCCTATGCCGTGTCCGGCGCCGGGGCGATGGGCCTGATGCAGGTGCGCCCCGTGGCGGCGGCCCGCGCCGCCGGCGACGACCACCTGATCCTCAACCCGATGCCGCTGATGGACGGTCCCACCAACCTGCGCGTCGGCCAGGACTACTTCACCTGGCTGATGGAGCGGGGCCTGGGCGGCGGCAGCGAGGGCTACGACATCATGCGCGCCGTGGCCGCATACAACGCGGGGGCGGGAACGGTGCTGAACACCATCAAGAAAATCGGCCCTGACTGCGACACCCTGCTGCTCATCGAGAGCCTGCCGGCGCTCGAGACGCGGGATTACGTCGAGAAGGTGATGACCGCCTACTGGAGCTATCGCCGCAAGTTCGGCGGCGAGGTGAAGACCCTGGACGCGGCGGCGCGGGGCGATCGGCTGATCGACAGCCGGCTGGATCGCTAGCTTAGAGCACGAACACCTTCGCCCTGAGCGTCGTCGCCGGCCCTGGCGCCGCGAACCGCGCCTTTTCGACGAGCAGCCCCTGCTCCGGCCGACGACCGCCCAGCCCGGCCAGTCCTTCTCGAACGCGGGCGACCGGCCCCCGCCCCTCGACGGCCAGCCGGAAGCAGGCCGCCTCGCCCCGACGGCGGTCGACGTGGTTTGCGGCCTCGCCTTCCCAGCCGGCGTCCAGGCGGCTTTCCGGCGGCAGGACCAGCACCCAGTCGCCCTTCGCCCGCGCCACGGCGGCGGCGATGTCGCCCCGCACCACCTCCGCGCCGGCGTCGGCGGCGATCTCCAACGTCGCGTCGGTCGAGCCGGCGTCGGCGAGGATCACTTCGCGCACCAGGCCGCTGATGGCGGCTGGCACCAGCGCGGCGAGGCACAGCGGCAGGCCGGCGGCGGAATCGCGGGTGGGGACGATGACGCTGATCATGTCGCCCATCGACCAGCGCGGCCGTCCGGCGTCAACCGCCTCGCGCGCCGACGGCGTCGTCGAGCTTAGGATACCGGTCGCGCCGCCGCCCCTCGGCTTCCGCCAGCGCCCGCGCGGGCGTGAGCTCGGTGTCGTCCGGCATAGCCTGCTCCCCTGTCGCCCGATCGGGGGAGCGCCACTGTAGCCCTCTGGTTCCGCGCCGCTAACCGCCCGCCGCTTGCGGCGCGACGGCGTCCGCCGGCTCCATCTCGACCAGGCCCTGCGCCGGGTCTACCCGCCAGAAGCTGAAGTTCCGCTGCGCGTCCAGCCGCACCAGCGGCGACTGGTAGAGCCGCGCCCGGCCCGACACGATGTTGAGGTCGATCATCGCCAGGGCCTGGGTGATGTCCGTAAAGTCGACCCCCTCGAGCGCGGTCAGCCCGTACTTCCACCACGACAGCCGCAGCAGTTCCTCGATCACCTCCGGCTCGAAACGGTACTTGATGATCCGGGCCGGCACGCCGGCGACGATCGCATAGGGCGGCACGTCCTTTGTGACCACCGAGCGGGCCGCGACAACCGCGCCGTCGCCGATGCTGACGCCCCGCATGATGTTGACGCCCTCACCGATCCAGACATCGCTGCCGATGACGATCTTGCCGAACCGCTCCTCGCCGCGCGCCCGGTGCTCGGCGGCGGCCTTCGAGACCATGTCGAAGTTCGCCGTGATGAACGGCGCGGTCTGCTCCGGCCATTTGGAGAAGCCTTCGAAGATTGGGTGCGCCGAGAGATGCTGCCAGGAATGCTGGGCCTCGCCGCAGACGATCCGGGTGGCGATCGAGCAGAAGCGGCCGATCATCATGACGTGCCGCATCACCGAGGCGTTGCCGCCGAGGTAAGTGTAGGCCCCGACGAAATCGATGTCGTAAAAGCCCTGCTGCAACTGGGCCGGAGCCTCCAAGATCGTCTCCGGCGAGGGGCCGATGCCGACCCAGGCGTCCGGCGCGATATCGACTCCCAAGGACTGGGCGATGGCCTCGTTGCTGGTCATGCGGCTATTGAGCGGGGATTCGCTCGCGACGCCGAATGTTCTTGTTATGTTCTTTCGCGCGCGTATTCTGGCGGCATGTCCACTCCCCCGCCCCTGGTGAAGGGCCGAGGCGCGCGCAGCAACGCGTCCGGCCGGTTCGAAAGCCGCGTCCGCGAGAGCTTCGACGACGGCTGGACGCTGGACGATCCCGAACCGGCGCAACTGACGACGACGGTGTTGCCCGACGCCAGCAAGACCATCATCGCCCGCAACAGTAGCCCGGACATCCACTTCGACCGCTCGATCAACCCCTATCGGGGCTGCGAGCACGGCTGCATCTACTGCTTCGCGCGGCCCAACCACGCCTACCTGGGCCTGTCGCCCGGCCTCGATTTCGAGACGAAGCTGTTCTTCAAGCCCGAGGCGGCGAACCTGCTGACCGCCGAACTGTCGAAGAAGGGCTACAAGCCGCGTCATATCCAGATCGGCGCCGACACCGATCCCTATCAGCCGCTGGAGCGGAAGCTGCGGGTGACCCGGCAGGTGCTGGAGGTGCTGCAGGCGTTCCGCCATCCGCTCACCATCATCACCAAGTCCAACCTTATCACCCGCGACGCCGACATCCTGGGCGAAATGGGCAGGGCGGGGCTGGCGTCTGCGGCGATCTCGATCACCACCCTGGACCGCAAGCTGGCGCGGAGCATGGAGCCACGCGCGGCGACGCCCCAGCGGCGGCTGGACGCGGTGAAGGCGCTGACCGACGCGGGCTGCCGGGTGACAGTGATGTTCGCGCCGGTGATCCCGGGCCTCAACGATCACGAGCTGGAGGCGGTGCTCGAAGCCTCGGCGGCGGCGGGCGCGACGGGCGCGGGCTACGTCATGGTGCGGCTGCCGCTGGAGATCAGCGAGCTGTTCCAGCAATGGCTGGCCACCGACCACCCGGATCGCGCCGCGCGGGTGATGTCACTGATCCGCCAGATGCGCGGCGGCAAGGACTACGTCTCCGAGTGGGGCGAGCGGGCGCGCGGCAAGGGGCCGATCGCCCAACTGGTGGCGGCGCGGTTCCGGGCGGCGAGGACGCGCTACGGCCTGGACGGGCCGCGTGAGCCGCTGGACCTGGAAGCGTTCAGGGTCCCGCCGAAGCCGGGCGACCAGATGAGCCTGTTCTGAGGAAGATCCTCGTCCCGCCCCCATCCGTCATGGCCTTGACGACGCGGAGCGTTTCGCTGTGTCACCGCTTCGTCTGCCGCTTCCAGAGGGACGCGTACTCGCCAGCGGCATCCAGAAGCGCGGCGTGTGTTCCGCGTTCGACGATGCGGCCCTTCTTCAGGACCAGGATCTCGTCCGCGTCGGCGATGGTCGAGAGGCGATGGGCGACCACGAGGGTGGTGCGGCCCTGCCGCGCCTTGCGCAGGGTCTGCTGGATGGCCGCTTCGGTGCGGCTGTCGAGCGCGCTGGTGGCTTCGTCGAGGATCAGCACCCGAGGGTTGGCCAGCAGGGCGCGGGCCAGGCCCACGCGCTGGCGCTCGCCGCCCGAGAGCTTCAGGCCGCGCTCCCCGACCCGGGTCTGCAGCCCTTCCGGCAGAGAGCCGATGAAGGCCGACAGCTCTGCCGCCTCCGCCGCCGCCGCGACCTCGGCCGGCGTCGCGCCGGGGCGGCCGAAGGCGATGTTGACCTCCAGCGTGTCGTTGAACAGCGCTACGTCCTGCGGCACCAGCGCCACCGCGCGGCGCAGTGACGCCATCGTCAGCGCCCGCAGGTCGACACCGTCGATGCTGACCGCGCCCGACTGAGGGTCGATCATCCGCATGGCCAAGCGCACGATGGTGGTCTTGCC
>JBIICO010000178.1:0-7402 GCA_044238855.1 Caulobacter sp. | reverse complement strand
CCCGCATCGTCGTGCCCGAAGGCATGACCGCCGTGATGAGCGGCGAGAAGCTGACCCCCAACGGCGAACCGGCCGGCGAGGGCAAGCGCGCCTTCCGCTTCCGCATGAGCCATCCGACCGCGCCCTACCTGATCGCCATCGCCGTGGGCGACATCGCCTTCAAGCCGCTGGGCGCCCGGACCGGCGTCTACACCGAGCCGGCGATGATGGATCGCGCCGCCGCCGAGCTCTCCGACACCGAGAAGATGGTCGAGGCCGCCGAGAGCCTCTACGGCCCCTACCGCTGGGGCCGCTATGACGTGCTGGTCCTGCCGCCTGCCTTCCCGTACGGCGGCATGGAGAACACCACCCTCACCTTCCTGACGCCGACCTTCATCACCGGCGACAAGGCCAACGTCAGCCTGGTGGCGCACGAACTGGCGCACAGCTGGTCGGGCAACCTGGTCACCAACGCGACCTGGAAGGACATCTGGCTGAACGAGGGCTTCACCAGCTACGTCGAGAACCGGATGATGGAGGCGATCTACGGTCGCGAGCGCGCCGAGATCGAGGCCGACCTCAGCTGGGACGAGTTGAACGAGGCGGTGAAGGATGCCGAGACGCCGGAAGCCATCACCCTCTACGGCGCCGGCACCGGGGTCGAGTACATCAAGGGCTCGGCCTTCCTGCAGACGCTGGAGCACGCGGTCGGCCGCGAGCGGTGGGATACCTACCTGCGCGGCTACTTCGATCGCTTCGCCTTCAAGCCGCAGACCACGGCCGGTTTCCTGGCCGACCTGCGCGAACATCTGGTGAAGGGGGACGCGGCGCTGGAAGCCAGGCTGCAGCTCGACGAGTGGGTCTACAAGCCGGGCATCCCGAGCAACGCCTACCATGTCGCCGCGCCGGCCCTGCTGAAGGTCGACGCGGCGCGAGACGCCTTCCTGGCCGGCGGCCCCGCGAGCGATCTGCCCGGCAAGACCTGGACGACGCAGGAGTGGAAGCGCTTCCTCGACGGCCTGCCGCGCAAGCTGACCGCCGGCCAGATGAAGGCGCTGGATGATGCATTCCAGCTGTCGGCCTCGACCAACGCCTACGTCCGGTCAGCCTGGCTGGAACTGGTGGTGGCCAACCGCTACGAGCCGGGCTTGGCCTCGCTGGAGCAGTTCCTGGGCGGCGTCGGCCGCGGCCTGTTCATCCGCCCGCTCTACGTCGGCCTGATCAAGGACAGGGATTGGGGCCTGCCCAAGGCCAAGGCCTACTTCGCCGAGAGCCGCGACACCTATCATCCCTCGATCAGCGCCGAGTTCGAGCGCCGTATCAAGGCGGCTGAAGAGGACTCCAAATAGCGTCGTCATGGCCCCGGCTTGTCCGGGCCATGACTGCCGGGGTTAGAACCGCGGTTCCGGCCGCTCCAGTTCCTCGAGCGCCTCGGTGAGGACTCCCATGCGTTTGCTGAGCGCCACGGCGGCGTCGCGGAGGCCCTGGTTGTAGAACCGCGGCCCGAGCTTTTCGGTGACGAAGTCGAGCAGGAATTCGGCGTCGAGGTTGCCGATCTCCGCGTCGCATTCCTGCTTCAGGTAGTCGCGCAGCATATGCGCGAGGTCGCCTCGCGTGGCCTTGTCGAACTCGATGCCGGCCATCGCGAGGCTTCCTTTGCTAGCCGATCTTGCCGAAGCACCAGGCGAGGATCGACTTCTGGGCGTGGATGCGGTTTTCGGCCTCGTCCCAGACCACCGAGCGCGGGCCGTCGATGACGGCGTCGGTCACTTCCTCGCCGCGGTGCGCCGGCAGGCAGTGCAGGAACACAGCCTCCTTGTGCGCCAGGTCCATCAGGTCCTCGTCGACCTGGTAGGATTCGAAGGCGTCCAGGCGGGCCTCGCCATCGACGTCGCCCATCGACACCCAGGTGTCGGTGACGACGCAGTCCGCGCCCTCGACCGCCGCGCGGGGGTCCTCGGTCATCTCCACCCGCCCCTGCTGCTCGGCCGCGCGGGCAAGGTCGTAGAGGTCGGGATGGTAGGCGGCCGGACAGGCGATGTTGAGCTTGAAGCCCAGCTTGGGCGCGGCGTGGATGAAGCTGGCGCAGACGTTGTTGCCGTCCCCGACCCAGGCGATCGTCTTGCCGGTGACCGGGCCGCGATGCTCCTCGAAGGTGAGCAGGTCGGCCATGATCTGGCAGGGGTGGCTCTTGTCGGTCAGGCCGTTGATCACCGGCACGCTCGAGTTCTGGGCGAACAGCTCGACGTCCTCGTGCCGGTTGGCGCGGATCATCACGGCGTCGACCATGCGCGACAGGACCTTGGCGGTGTCCTCGATCGTCTCGCCGCGTCCCAGCTGCATGTCCGAGGCGGTCGAGATGATGCCGGCCCCGCCGAGCTGGCGGATGGCGGCGTCGAACGAGAAGCGCGTGCGGGTCGAGTTCTTCTCGAAGATCATCGCCAGCGTACGGCCGTCGGCCGGGCGGTCATGATCGACCATCGCCTGTGTCCAGCCGCGGCGGCTGGCCTTGCGGGTCTTGGCGTCGTCCAGAATGGCCCGCAGGTCATGGGCGTCGAGCTTCCACAGGTCGAGGAAGTGTCTGGGTTGGGTCATGGACCGACTCAAACTCCGATCATCCCGGCGAAGGCCGGGACCCAGATCCAGTCTGGGATTTCCGTGGGACCCGCATGGACCCCGGCCTTCGCCGGGGCCATCGGTTGGCAGGGTTACGCGGCGGCCTTGGCCCGAGCGACCTCGCAGGTCTTCTCGAGCTTTTCGACGGCCTCGCGGGCTTCTTCCAGCGTCAGGTTCAGCGGCGGCAGCAGGCGGACGCAGTTGTCGCCGCCCCCAGCCACCAGCAGCTTCTGGTCGCGGGCCCAGCCCATGAACTCGCGGTTCACAGGGACCAGCTTGAGGCCGATCAGGAAGCCCTTGCCACGCACGTCGACGATGACGTCGGGGTAGCGGTCCTTCAGGCCAGTCAGTTGCTGGGTGAAGTAGCCGGCCACATCGCGAACATTCGACAGGATCGCGTCGCTGTTGATCTCCTCGAACGCGGCCAGGGCCACGGCCATCGCCAGCGGGTTGCCGCCGAAGGTCGAGCCGTGGACGCCCACGGTCATGCCCTTGGCCGCTTCCGCCGAGGCCAGGCAGGCGCCGACAGGGAAACCGCCGCCCAGCGCCTTGGCCACGCACATGATGTCCGGCGCCGCGTCGGTGGCCCACTCGTGGGCGAACAGCTTGCCGGTGCGGCCCATGCCCGACTGCACTTCGTCGTAGATCAGCAGGACGCCGTTCTCACGGGTCCAGGCGCGGATCTGGTCCAGGTCGGCTTCCGGCATGGCGCGCGCGCCGCCCTCGCCCTGGACCGGCTCGAAGATGATCGCCGCGGTGGTCGGGGCTTCGATCAGCGCCTTGAGGGCGTCCATCTCGCCCCATTTGGCCTGGATGTAGTTGGGCAGGCGCGGGCCGAAGCCCTCGACGTAGCCCGGGTTGCCGGCGGCGTTGATGGCCGCGTAGCTGCGGCCGTGGAACGAGCCGTCGAAGCCGATGATGTCCACCCGCTCCGGCTGGCCGTTGGCGGTGTGGTACTTGCGGGCGGTCTTCAGCGCGCACTCGATCGCCTCGGTGCCCGAGTTGGTGAAGAACACCACGTCCGCGAAGGTGGCGTCGGTCAGCGCCGTCGCCAGTGCTTCCTGGCCCGGGATGCGGAAGATGTTGGAGACGTGCCAGAGCTTTTCGCCCTGCTCCTTCAGCACCTCGACCAGCTTGGGATGGCAGTGGCCCAGACCGTTGGTGGCGATGCCCGCCACGCAGTCGAGGTATTCCTCACCGCCGGTGTCCCAGAGTCGCGCGCCTCGGCCTCGTTCAACCGCCAGCGGGGCGCGGTTGTAGACGCCCATGATGTGGTCGGGAGACGGGGTGACAGTCGCGGTGGTGCTCAAGGGTACCCTCCCAAAAGCGAGAAAGTCCCCGGCGGTTGCGCGGGGACGGGAAGGCTTGGCGTTGTCGAGGGAGAGCGCCGGAATGTCAATGACTTGTCCGTGAAACCACGGCCTGGCCCTGGCCGGCCGTCAGGCGCCTGACGGCGGCGCGCAGCAGTGCGGGCGCATACAGGCGGTGAAAGGGGACCATCGCCCGGAAACCGAAGCCCAGGCCGCCACCGCGCTTACGCGGGACGAGCGCCGTGCCGAAGTACAGCGTGGTGGTCGTCCCCGGCGCGCTGGTGTCCACGACGCTCTTCAGCCAGGAGCGCGACGCTCCGACGAAGTCACACAACAGGATCTGGTCCGCCTCGCGCGCCTCAACCGTCCAGGCCGCGAAGCTGGAGACTTCTCCAGTCGCCAGCCGCCGCGCCTCCAGATCCGTGGACGGTCGCGCGAGCAGCACGGCCAGAGCCAGCCGCTCCAGCTTGAACAAGGCCGTCGTGTAGAAGGCTTCGACATAGGCGGCCTGCGTGACATGGCCGGGAACCGTGACGACCAGGCAGTCAGCATACCCGCCTCCGCCGTCATAGCGGCCCAGCAAGGCGCCGGGCGGCAGAGCAGCCTCGCTCACCTGGACAGGGCTGTCGGCGACAGGGTCACGCGATCGCATCTTGAGGCGCCTCCCGGAAGACTCCCCCAATAGCAGAGACCGGTCCTGCCAGAACCGTCAGGCGGCGTTGGCGGCGGCGAGATAGCGGGTCGTCCCCTCGGGCGCGAGCACCTCGATCATAAGCCTGTTGTCGACCCACAGCTCGACGAGATCGAACGCGCCGCGATCGCAATGGACGGCCCGCCAGTCCATCGCCCGGCCAAGGGAGATGATCTCGTCGACCGAAAGCTTGCTGGTCAGGGCGACGTGGATCGCCCCGTCCCGGCGCACCGGCGCTGAGCAGTAGCCGAAGACCGAAGCCTCACCGGCCTCCTCGCCACAGATGATGGCGGTCGTCTCGGGCAGGATCTCCAGGCCGACGCCGGAGCCGTCCTTGCAGATCACCATCCAGCCGCCCGGAACGGGCGGGAACGGCATGATCACGGCGTCCATGATCTCGGCGAACACACGGGCCGTCGCCTCGGGGCGACGGGCAGGAATGGAAACATGGGCGATCATTGTGGGGCTTCTTCGTGTTCTTGCTTGCAAAGAACGGCGCGCCCCCGAAAAGCCCGACCGTCGTTCGCCGAAGTAACGCCTGGGCGTCGGCGGCGAAACTTAAGCTTTGGTCATCCCGAAACGGGACGGCGGGGCGCGGCCGATCTTGCGTCGGCCTTTCGCCCCGCCGGTCGCCCACAATACCGCCAGCACAAGGGACGCGAGCAGCATCGAGGCGATGGCGAACGCCATTTCCGGACTGGCCCCGATCATTGGGGCGGGGGACCGGCGAACATCTTCGCGGCCACCTCAGGCTGGTAGAAGGCGAGGTATCGGGCCGTGCCGCTGGGCGGCAGCACCTCCACGAGCGCGCGGTTGTCGATCCACAGCTCGACCAGGTCGAACACGCCGCCACGGTCGCAGGGCACCGCGCGCCAGCCGTTCTCGCGGCCCAGGGCGACGATCTCCTCCGACGACAGGGCGCTGGTGATGGCGACGTGGAAGCCGCTGGCGGCTTGGGAGACACCGTCCTGGCGGATCTGCGTCTCCCACGGCATCACCTGCGGGCCTTCGGCGCTGCGCGTAGGATCGGCGTCGCCCTCGCCCAGGTGATGGGCGGACGTCTCGGGCACCACCTCGACGCCGGTGCCGCTGCCGTCGCGGGCGATGGCGACCCAGGCGCCCTGCACGACCGGGAAAGGCATGGCGACACCGTCGATGATGCGGGCGAACACCTCGGCGGTGCTCTGCGGATTCCGGGCGGGAATGGAAACGTGGGCGATCATGCGGGGGTCTTTCCTCGATGGCTGGAGGCGGGAGCGATGGCCGCGCCGCCCCTCGTTTTCATGTCTTCGATCAGGGTCTCGGCTGCCCAGGCGACTGCGTCGGCGGCGTCATCGCCGGTCAGGTCCCACTGCTCACGCAGCGAAAGCCAGCTGTAGGCGGAATAGAGCAGCTGAAGCACGGCGGCGGCCTTGCGGCGGTCTGCGTCCGACAACGTTCCGGTGTCGGCGAGCGCGGTCAGGAAGGCCTCCTGGCGCTCGGGGTTCATGCTGGTCCGCATCTCGCGCCCCTGGGGCGTGATCAGCGAAGCCATGATGTGGGCCGGAGCGGCGTCGAAGCTGGCGAACAACGCGGGCAGCTTGCCGACGATGTCCACCTCCGCCTGGGGCAGACCGACACGGACGCCCTGACGGTTGTTCAGCCACTTCCACATCGCCTGAAGCAGCGCCTCGCGGCTGGAAAAGTGACGGTAGACGGTCACCTCCGTCACGCCCGCTCGCTCGGCCACGACCTTGTTGGTCGTGGCCTCGGCCGAGCCGCCCTCCTCCAGGATCGCCGCCATGGCAGCCAGAATGCGTTCCCGCGTGGCCTCGGCCTGCTCGCGCCTCAGGGTGGAGTTGTATGATCTCGCTTCAGACATGATGATAGTATCTATATCATCAATATCGACCAGCAAACACGAAAAAGGCTCCGGAGGGTGTCCGGAGCCTTAAATCTTCGTCATGGTCCGAAGCTCAGCGAGCGTCGAACGCCTTCGCGGCGGCGACCGCGAGACGCGCGGCCTGCTCGACCGTCTTCGGATCGACCGAGGCCATGGTGTCGTCCGGCGTATGGATCAGGCCCAGGACGCGCGGCGGCGCGGCCGCCGCCTGCGGCGCGGCCATGAACCCGTCGAGCGCCAGAGTTTCGTCGCGGGGCAGGATGCTGATCGAGGTGGCCAGGATGCCCACCTTGCGGAACGCCAGGTGGTCACTGGGCGGGTACTTCTCGAAGCCCAGGCAGTCCTGCTTCACCGCCTTGCAGGCCTTCGCCATGGCCGAGAGAATCGTCGCCTGCGCCTCGCCCTCCCCGACCGAGAAGAAAGGCGTGTCGCCGTAGGCGTTGATGTCGAAGTTGATCACCGCCGCCGCGCGGCCCGCGTCCGGCCCTCCGGCATAGGCATGGGCGCCGAGCAGGCCGAGCTCTTCCTGGTCGAAGAAGACGATACGCAGGCGATGGTTCTTCAATCCGCCCTTCAGTTCGCCGGCCGCATGGACCAGCGCCACGACCGAGGCGGCGTTGTCGACCACCGCGTCGGCCAGCTTGCCGTCCTTGAGAACCTTGGCGTCGTAATGGGCGGTCAGCAGGATGTCCCTGTCGCCCTTGCCGAGGGTGACGACGACATTGACGCCCGGGCCCTTGGCGCTGGTGAATGACTGGAGTTCGTAAGGGATGCCGCGGTTGTCGAGCAGGGCCTTCAGGGCCTCCAGCCGGCCCTGCGCGGTCGGCGCGGCGAAGCCGGCGACCTCCTGGGCCGTCGAGGCCGGCGGCGCCGCGAGCGCGGGCGAGGTGGCGAGGAGCGCGGCGACCGCCGCGACAGCCAGGA
>JBIICO010000132.1:0-9391 GCA_044238855.1 Caulobacter sp. | reverse complement strand
CAGGTCTGATCCATGCTCAAGTCCGTCCTCATCGCCAATCGCGGCGAGATCGCCCGCCGGATCATCCGCACCGCCCGCCGGCTCGGCGTGCGGACTATCGCGGTCTATTCGGAGGCGGACGCGGGCGCGCCGCACGTGGCGGAGGCGGACGAGGCGGTGCTGATCGGCCCGGCCCCGGCGCGCGAGAGCTATCTCCTCGCCGAGAAGATCCTGGCCGCCGCCAAGGCCACCGGCGCCGAAGCGATCCACCCCGGCTACGGCTTCCTCAGTGAGAACGCGGCCTTCGCCCAGGCGGTGAAGGACGCCGGCCTGGTCTGGGTCGGCCCGCCGCCCTCGGCGATCAACGCCATGGGCCTGAAGGACGCGGCCAAGGCGCTGATGATCGCCGCCGGCGTGCCCTGCACCCCGGGCTACCTCGGCGACGACCAGTCCGAAGAGCGCCTCGCCGAGGAGGCCAAGGCCATCGGCTTCCCCGTGCTGATCAAGGCCGTCGCCGGCGGCGGCGGCAAGGGCATGCGCAAGGTGGACGCGGAAGCCGACTTCCTCGCCGCCCTGGCCAGCTGCCGCCGCGAGGCCGCCGCCAGCTTCGGCGACGACAAGGTGCTGATCGAGAAGTACGTCACCCGCCCGCGCCACATCGAGGTGCAGGTGTTCGGCGATACGCACGGCGCCGTCGTGCACCTCTACGAGCGCGACTGCTCGCTGCAACGCCGCCACCAGAAGGTCATCGAGGAGGCTCCGGCCCCGGGCATGGACGCGGCCACCCGCGCCGCCGTCACCGCCGCCGCCGTCAAGGCCGCCAGGGCCGTCAGCTACGAGGGCGCCGGCACGGTCGAGTTCATCGCCGACGCCAGCGAGGGCCTGCGCGCCGACCGCATCTGGTTCATGGAGATGAACACCAGGCTCCAGGTCGAGCACCCGGTCACCGAGATGGTCACCGGCCAGGACCTGGTCGAATGGCAGCTTCGCGTCGCCTGCGGAGAACCGCTGCCGCTGACCCAGGACGAGATCACGCTCGACGGATGGGCGATGGAAGCCCGGCTCTATGCGGAAAACCCGGCGACCGGATTCCTGCCGAGCACGGGGCGGCTGGAGCACTTCCAGCTGCCCGAGGACAGCATCCGCGTCGACAGCGCGGTCGAGGAAGGCGGCGAAGTCTCGCCGTTCTACGACCCGATGATCGCCAAGCTGATCGTCCACGCCGACAGCCGCGAAGCCGCCGCCGCCGAGCTGGCCGAGGCCTGCCGCTCGGTCGAGGTCTGGCCGGTCAAGACCAACGCCGGCTTCCTGGCCCGCTGCGCCGACCATCCCGACTTCGTCGCGGGTGACGTCGACACCGGCTTCATCGGCTCCCGGATCGAAGAACTGACCGAGCGCGAACCCGCTGACGAGGTCCTGCTGTCGGCCATCAGCGAGCGGCTGGAGGCCTTCATGGCCGCCGACTACGAGAAGGACGTCTGGGAAAGCGCCCCCTCGCGGCTGTTCGGCTTCCGCATGAACGCCGCGAAGGCGACCGTGCGCCTGCCGATGCGCGTTGATGGCCAATCGCGTCCGGTCGACGTCGCCGTCACGGGCGAGGGCAAGGACTGGGGCTGGGACATCACTCTGGACGGCCGTGAGCCCGATGCGGACGGCGTCCTGCCGACCAGCTTCGGCGAGGGGCCGATCCACGTTTTCGGCGGCGGCGACGTCTACGAGTTCGACTTCGAACCGGTCGGCCACCACGGCGAGCTGGATTCAGCCTCGGACGGCGCCGTCCTGTCCCCCATGCCGGGCAAGATCGTCTCGGTCGCGGTCAAGACCGGCGACACGGTGACCAAGGGCCAGACCCTGCTGGTGCTGGAAGCGATGAAGATGGAACACGCCCTGGCCGCGCCGTTCGACGGCGTGGTCGCCGAGCTGTCGGCCCAGGCCGGCGGCCAGGTCAGCGAGGGCGTGGTGCTTGTGAAACTGGAGGCGACGGCGTGACGAAGCATTTTGGTGGTCTGGCCGCCCTGGCCGTTGTCCTGTTTCCGGCGGCCGCCATCGCCGCGCCGCCGGCCGTCACGCCCGCCGCGCGCGCCGATATCCGCTGCGCCGCCGTCTCGCTGGCGATGGTCAATTCGGACGACCAGGCCAGCTCCCAGGCCGGCCTGATGAGTCTGTTCTTCTTCGCCGGCCGCGCCGAGGGACGTCTGCCGACGACCGACGTGATGGAGTTGGTCGCTCAGGAGGCTTCGGCCTTCACCGCGGCGGACTTCGAGTCCGAGTCGAAGCGTTGCGGCAAGGTTCTCGTCGACAAGGGCGAGGAATGGCAGGCCAAGGGCAAGGAACTGCAGGAACGCGGCGTCGACTGACCGTTCCGCTGGCCGCCGGTCGTCGCTATCTAGGGCCCATGCCGCTCCACCTCATCAAGCTCTGCGTCGGGATCGACAGCGTCGAGGAACTCCGCGCCTGGCGGGCCCAGCGCGCCGCGCAGGGCCACCGCTCGGTCGTGCCGACCCGCCAGACGCCCAAGCGCGCCGCCGAACTGCTCGAAGGCGGTTCGCTCTATTGGGTCATCAAGGGCTCGATCCTGGTCCGCCAGGCGATCGAGGAGGTGGTCACGCTGGAGGAGGGGACCCAGCCCTGCCGGATCTACCTCCAGCCGGACCTGATCGAGACCGCGCCCCAGCCGAGGCGCGCCTTCCAGGGCTGGCGCTATCTCGACCCGGCCGACGCCCCGCCCGACCTGGCGGTGGGAGAGGGCGAAGCGGTGCCGCAGGACCTGGCCAAGCAGCTGCGAGAGCTCGGAGCGTGGTGAAAGCCGGGGACATGCACTTCAGTGCATCTCCCCGGCCGAGGATCAAACCCCCGAGTTGTCGATCAGCCGTGTCTTGCCCATCCAGGCGGCCACGAACACCCGCGCGCCCGCCTCAACCGCACCAGGCCCGAGCCGCTCCAGCGTCTCGCCGTCGCGCACCTCCACGTAGTCGATCTGCCGGAACCCGGCCTCGCTCAGGATCGCCCTGGCGCGGCTCTCGACGGCCGAAGCGGCTTCGCCCGCGCGGAGGCTCTCCACCGCCTGGGCCATGGCCAGGGGCAGGGCGGAGGCCATCTGGCGCTCCTCCGGCGTCAGGTAGGCGTTGCGCGAAGACATCGCCAGCTGGTCGGCCTCCCGCTCGGTCGGCCCGCCGAGGATCTCGACGCCCAGGTCCAGGTCCCGCGCCATCCGCTTGATGACCAGCAGCTGCTGGTAGTCCTTCTCGCCGAAGATCGCGACGTCGGGCCGGCACTGGTTCAGCAGCTTGCTGACCACCGTCGCCACACCGCCGAAGAAGTGCGGCCGCGATTGGCCTTCCAGCGGCTCGGAGACGCCCGTGCTGACGTTCACCGTGGTCGCGAAGCCTTCAGGGTACATCTCGCCGACCGTCGGGGCGAACAGCAGGTTGCAGCCCGCGCCAGCCAGCAGTTCGGCGTCGCGGCCCTCGCCACGCGGATAGCTGTCGAAGTCTTCGTGCGGCGCGAACTGGGTCGGGTTGACGAACACCGACGCGACGACGCGGTCGGCCTTCTCGAGGCCCAGCTTCACCAGCGACAGGTGGCCGGCGTGCAGCGCGCCCATGGTCGGAACCATGGCCACCCGCAGGCCGTCCCTGCGCCAGGCGGCCACCTGGGCGCGCAGATCGGCGACGGTGCGCACGGTGGGGAGGAAGGAGGCTTCGGTCATGGCGCGGGGCTTATCGCGGCGCACGCAGCCGTGACAACCCGGCTGTGGACAAACTGTCACTGCCCGATTGCGGCGTTAACCGTCCCGGTGTCTGGTCGAAGTAAACCCGGCGCATGAGTCGCGCCTGCTATGGGGCTACCAAATGGCTAACGCTCAGCCGCACATCATCGTCATCGGCAACGAAAAAGGCGGGGCCGGCAAGTCGACCATCGCCGTTCACCTGACCGCGGCCCTGCTGCACGGCGGGGCCAGCGTGGCGGTGATGGATCTCGACCTGCGCCAGTCGTCGCTGGGCCGGTTCTTCGCCAGCCGGACGGCCTGGATCGCCGCGAACGGCGTTGCGGTGCCCGAGCCGCTGGCCCGTCATCCCTCGGACGACGGCGTCGCCCTGTTCAAGGCCCCGGTCGACGAACAGCTCGGCCGCTTCGAGGAAGCCTTCGCCCGCGCGCATCAGGACGCGGAGTTCGTGATCATCGACACCCCGGGCGGCGACACCGCCTTGTCGCGCGCCGCCCACGCCCGCGCCGACCTGGTGATCACCCCGATGAACGACAGTTTCGTCGACTTCGACATGCTCGGTCACGTCGACCCGGTGACGCTCGACCTCCAGAAGCCGGGCCTCTACTCGGAAATCGTCTGGGAGGCCCGCAAGGCCCGCGCCCTGGCCGGCCAGCGCCAGCCGCTGGACTGGATCATCCTGCGCAACCGCCTCGCCAGCGTGGAAGCCCGCAACCGCAAGCGCGTGGACGACCGCCTGAACGCCCTGGCCAAGCGCGTCGGCTTCCGCGTCGGCCCGGGCCTGCGCGACCGGGTCATCTACCGCGAGCTGTTCCCGTTCGGTCTGACGGTCGCCGATCTGTCTTCGAAGGTGAAGCCGGTGCCGGTCGCCCTGAACCAGGTCTCGGCCCGCCAGGAACTGCGCGCGCTGCTGCACGCCGTCGGCCTCCAGGCCTGGACCGGCGAACAGTTGCTCGCCGCGGAGTAAGGCCCGGGGTACAAGCGACCCCATGATCTATGTGCTGCTCGGCGTCGCGATCTTCATCGCCCTGATCTGGGCGGGCCGACGCGCGCGGCCCATCCTGGTCAAGCGCGAGATGCGCATCCTCTCGGCCGTGATCGGCGGCGCCGCGATGGCCGGCGGCGCGCTGGCGGCGGTGCGGGGCGCCTATCTGCCCGGCGCTGTCGCGGCGGCGTTGGGCGCGGGGCTCGTGTTCGGCGGCCGCCTCGGCTATGCGGGACCCGGCGCCAAGCCGGCCAAACCCGCCGAGATGGCCGAACTCGTTGAGGCTCGCGACATCCTCGGCGTCGGCCCCGGCGCTACCCGCGAGGAAATCCAGGCCGCCTACGCTCGCCTGATCCGGGCCGTCCACCCCGACGCCGGCGGCTCCAGCGGCCTGGCCGCGCGCCTGAACGCCGCGCGGGACGTGCTGCTGAAGAGCTAGCTCAAACATGTGTCATCCCGGAAGCCGCGCAGCGGCTGTCCGGGGCCCAGATTGCTGACTCAGAAGGCTGGGTCCCGGCTCTTCGCTCCGCTACGGCCGGGATGACACCTGAAGTTTGGCCTACCCGTCGATATCCAGCCCCAGCGCCAGCCGCCCCGCGTATCGCAGCTGCGGCTTCTCCTGCAGAGGATGGAACCGCGCGCCCTGGACGTCGCGGAACGCCCGCTCCAGGCCCAGCGCGCGATAGAAGGACGCGCCGCCGGCGACTTCCATGGCCTTTTCGACCGCGCGGATCGCCGCCTCGCCGACCAGGGTGCGGCCGGTCATCGCCCGGCCGGTGGTCTCCGGGCCAGGCCGGCTCGTCTCGGCGGTGCGGATCATGTCCTCCAGCGCCATTCCGGCGGCCGCCAGGGCGTTCTCCATCTCGCCAGTCGTCAGCCACAGCGCCTCATCGCCGGCCTTCTTCCTCGCGACCTCCAGCGCCTTCGCCCGCGCCCCGTCGGCCACGCCGACATAGGCGGCGTAGATCAGCGGGAAGGCCAGCATGCTGATGGCGTGGAACAGCGGGTGCCACTGGCCCTGCGGCCGTCGCCCGGCCACCGCCGCGTCGGGCACGAACACACCCTCCAGCACCACGTCGTTGGAGCCGGTGCCGCGCATGCCCATGGTCCGCCAGGTGTCGAGGATGCTCACGCCCTCGGCCCCGAGGGGCACGGCGAAGTGCAGGACGGTCGGGCCCGCGTCCGGATCCTCGTACACCGCGCTGGTGCTGAGCAGATCGCCGGCCAGGCAGCCGCTGGAGAAGATCTTCTTCGCTTCGATGCGGAAGCCGCCCTCGACCTTCGTCGCCGTCCCGGCGCTCTGCAGCCAGTCCGAGCCGCCGCTGGAGACCAGGATCAGGTCCTCGCCCGTGACCCGCTTCAGCAAGCCCTCGGTCGGCGCGCCTTCATGCTCGCGGCGCCAGGCGGCGACAGCGACGAGGTGGCTGTGCATGGCGAAGGCCAGCGCGGTGGACCCACAGGCCGCGCCCAGGCGGCGGATCACGTTGCACAGGTCGCGATGGCTGGCGCCGCCGCCGCCCAGTTCGGTCGGGACGAGCGCCTTGAACAGGCCCTCGCGCTTGAGCAGGGCGAAGCCGTCGGCGACGAAGCTGTCGTCGGCGTCGTGCCGCGCGGCATGGGCGGCGAGGTCGCCGGCGATGCGGTCGGCGAGGGCGGTCCAGTCGGTGTTGGCGGCTTGAGCCAGGGAGGTCATGGGGGAAGGTCCTGTCGATCAATGCGGGGCGTGTCGCCCGCTTGACCGGCAAACTGACGTTATCTGGACGGGCGCTCCAGTTCAGGAACTGAATCAAGGCGATACAGAAACTGAACTATCGCCGAACGCCGTTCGGTCGTAAATTGCGCGCCTCCCAGACCCACAGGAAGATCGCCATGACCCAGGGCAGCTATCGCCAGTTCTGTCCCGTCGCGATGGCGGCCGAGGTGCTCTGCACGCGCTGGACCATCGTGCTGCTGCGTGAGATGGTCGCCGGCTCGACCCGCTTCAACGACCTGCGCCGCGGCGTGCCGCGCATGTCGCCGGCCCTGTTGGCCCAGCGGTTGCGCGACCTGGAGGCGGCCGGCATCGTTTCGCGCGAGGCGGGGCCGAGCGGCGTGCAGGAGTATCGCCTCACCGAGGCGGGCGAGGAGCTGGGCCCGATCATCGAGGCCTTTGGCGTCTGGGGCCAGCGGCGCATCGACGCCGAGGTCAGCCTGCAGCATCTCGATGCCCAGCTGCTGATGTGGGACATGCGGCGTAACCTCGACACCACCCCGATGCCGACCCGCCGCAGCGTGATCCAGTTCATCTATCCGGAGCGCCCGGCCGCCGAGCGTTGCTGGTGGCTGGTGGTGGAGCCGGGCAGGGAGGTCGACCTGTGCGCCGTTGATCCCGGCTTCGACGTCGACCTCTATTCGACCAGCGACCTGCATACGATGACGGCCATCTGGATGGGCCACGACACCGTGCGCATGGCGACGGCCAATCGCCGCCTGACTCTGACCGGCGACGACAGGCTCGCCTCGGCGATGCAGTCCTGGCTGGGCCTCAGCCCGTTCGCCAAGGTCACGCGCCTGGCCAGCTGATCGCAAAGGAAAGGGGTGTGGCTGCCCACACCCCTCCATCATTCGGCGATGATCGCGGTCCTAGGGCGCGATGACCATGCAGGGCTGCTTCTTGTCCTTGAGCGCCTTGCAGGCGGCCTTGGCGGCGTCGGCGGTCATGCCTTCGAAGCGCACCCGGAAGTAGCCGCCGACCTGGCTGCCGACGTCGGCCTCGGCGCCGGCGAAGGCGGACGAGAAGCGGCGGCGCAGCTGGGTCAGCTGCTCCTTGGCCTGGGACTTGGACTTGAAGGCGCCGGCCTGGACCACGTACTGGCCGCGCGGCTTCTTGGGAGCGGTCGCCTTCTTGACCGGCGTCGAGGCGCGAGCGGGCGCTTCTTCGGGATCGGCGATCGGCGGCATGCTGCGCACCACGGTCATCGGGCCGCGCGGGGCGGGGCCGTCGGTCAGCACGACGCGGACGCCGGCCTGCTCGCCGCCGCCCATGGCGCTCGGCGGGCGGTCGACGGGGCCGTCGATCGGCTCGAACATGCTCTGGGCGATGGTGATGTTCTCGCCCAGCGACCGGCGCTTCAGCACATCGAAGCCGGTCAGCAGCAGGTCCTCGACATGATCGTCGCGGGTGGCGGTCGAGCGGCCGCCCAGCACCACGGCGATCAGGCGGCGATTGTCGCGCACGGCCGAGGCGGCGAGGTTGAAGCCGGAGGCGTTGATGTAGCCGGTCTTCAGGCCGTCCATGCCCGCGAACTGGCCCATCAGCCGGTTGTGGTTGCGGATTTCCGTGCCCCGGAAGTTGAACGACTTGAGCGAGAAGTAGCCGTAGTACTGCGGGAAGTCCCGCATCACGGCGCGCGACATGATGGCGATGTCGCGGGCGGTGGAGATCTGGCGGCTGTCCGGCAGGCCCGACGCGTTGACGAACCGGGTGTTGGTCATGCCCAGCTCCTGGCCGCGCAGGGTCATCAGGGCGGCGAAGCGTTGTTCCGTGCCGCCGATGCGCTCGGCCAGGGCGACGGCCATGTCGTTGGCCGACCGGGTCGCCAGCGCCTTCAGGGCGTCATCGACGCTGATCTGCTCGCCCGCGCGCAGGCCCAGCTTGGTCGGGGGCGCGCCGGCGGCCTTGGCGGAGACGGTGATCATGTCGGTCGGCTTCAGCCGGCCCTCGGCCATGGCTTCCATGACCAGGTACATGGTCATGACCTTGGTGATCGAAGCCGGGTACCGGGGGCTGTCCGCGCGCTTGGCGTACAGGACTTCGCCGGTGTTGGCGTCGACCACTATGGCCGCGTACTTGGGCTCGCTGGCGGGCAGCTGGAGGTACGGCACCTGCGCGCTCGCGACGTCGGGCGCTGCGGCGCCCAAGGCCGCCGCGGCGGCCATTGCAAGTGCGAGAAACAGGCGGCGGGCGGGCTGCAACATGAGCTGACCGTCGTAAAAAGCTGGAACGGGACGCCCCCCAAGACGACCCCTCGGGTAGCCTGATTAGCATGCATCGTTCGGCGTTTCGCTAAAGTAAACAACTGTTGAGCGAATTAACCCTGATGTGCGGCGGCGTGTCGCGACGACGAACTCCGGCGCGCAGGGCCGGGGGACGCCTCGCTGTCGCGGAAGGTTCATTGTGCAGTGCACAAAAAGTCGTTGACTGCTGCACTGCAACATGAAAAAAAACGAGGGTCAGCGGCGGCGAGTCACATCTGCCGTCTCAAACCTTTTTCCTCACCGGTCCTCCCCGACCCGCAGAAGGAGTCTCCCGATGGCCACCACCGGCGCCGAAACCCTCAAGACCACGGTCGAGCAGTTCACGACCGCGGGCAATCAGGCCTTCAAGGACAACGTCGAGAAGTCGCTCGCGACCCTCAACGAGGTGAACGCCTACTCGAAGAAGAACCTCGAAGCCGTCGTGGCCTCGGTCACCGCCGCCACCAAGGGCGCCGAAGCGCTCGGCGCGCAGGCGATGGCCTTCTCCAAGACCTCGGTCGAGAACCAGGTCGCGGCCGCCAAGGCCCTGGCCGGCGCCAAGTCGGTGCAGGAAGCCGTCGAGCTCCAGACCGCCTTCGTGAAGTCCTCGATGGAAGCCTACATGGCCGAGCTCTCCAAGTGGGGCGAGACCGTCGCCGGCTCGGTGAAGGACTCGGTGAAGCCGCTGAACGAACGCGTCACCG